>NZ_JBYTCJ010000015.1:0-119299 GCF_058790155.1 Neobacillus sp. FW104-15D2 | reverse complement strand
GGTGATGATTTATTTATTAAAGTGTTATGTGAAAGATTTCCTAAGACTCAGTTTGTTTTATATGCACCAGGTAAGTATAAAAAATGTTTTCAGAATATTAGGAATTTAAGATGTTACTCTTCTGAGTCAATATTTAAAAGAATTATAAATCGTATTTTCAGGATATTCAAAGTAACTAACTACTTTGAAAGTATATTAGCTAAGAGTTGTGAGGCTGGAGTCTTAATTGGTGGGTCCCTCTTTATCCAAGGAGAAAATTGGAAAGATTATTTTCACAGATATACACAAAATAAAAAGCTAAAAAATAAACCTTTTTTCCTCTTAGGAGCAAATTTTGGACCCTATCATGAGAAAGAATATTATCTAAAGCACAAGGCACTATTTAATGAATTTACAGATATATGTTTTAGGGAAAAGTATTCATACAATATGTTTAAAGATTTACCAAATGTTAGGATGGCAGATGATATAATATTTCAGTTAAAAAAAAAAGATCTTCAAGAACATACTAACAACATTGTTATTTCTGTAATTAAGCCATCATACAGAAAGCACCTTAAGGATTACGATGAAATATATTACATGAAGATTAAAGATATTACAGTATATTTTATAGACAAAGGTTTTACTGTAACTCTTATGTCATTTTGTAAGCATGAAGATGATGAAGTAGCCATTGAAAACATAATGAAGTTAATTCCAAAACAGTACTTAAGTAAAGTTGAAAATTATTTTTATACTATAAATATTGAAGAGGCATTAAGTAAAATAGCAGTATCCAAATTTGTTGTAGCAACAAGATTTCATTCAATGATTTTGGGATGGGTTTATGATAAACCAGTATTCCCTATAGTATATAGTAAAAAAATGACTAACGTTATTGAGGATGTAGGATTTAATTGTTTTTATACAGATTTTAATAAAATTCAAAATGTTACACCAGAACAAGTTTTTGAATGTTATAAAACAAATTTAATTGATGTCTCAAAACAGGTTAAGAATGCAGAGTTGCATTTTGAAAAGTTAGATGAATACATAAATAAAGATACATTCCTTAACTTATCAAAGAAACTATTAAGTCTTAATAAGAACTAATAATTTTCAAAAGTTTGAGTTATAAGTGTTTAAGTTATCCACATTATTTAAGGAGTAAATATGAAAGCTAAACGAAGTTTTTATAATTTAGTATTTGGCATCGGAAGTCAACTTATTACGATGGCCTTAGGTATTGTTTTACCTAGGCTTTTCCTGGTTAATTTCGGATCTGAAACTAATGGACTTATGGCATCGATTGGGCAAATATTTGTTTATATGTCTCTCTTAGAAGCTGGTGTTGGTGCTGCTTCATTGCAAGCTTTATATAAGCCGATTTCAATTGATGACAAAAGAGATATTAATTCAATTTTAGCTGCTACTTCAAATTATTATAAAAAAACAGGTGTATATTATTTTTTCTCTGTAATAATATTTGCAATAATTTATCCGTTTATTATTAAGTCAAGTTTAAATGATTTAACCATTGTTACTATTATTTTGTTAACAGGTATGGGTGGTGTAATACGATATTATTTTCAAGGGAAATATACCATATTACTAAATGCTGAAGGAAAAGGGTACATAAATACATCTATTGTTACAATATTTAATATATTAATTAGTATCTTAAAAATAACATTGTTACTATTAGAATTTAGCATTGTAGCCATTCAAGTTTCATTCTTTGCTATAACAATATTACAATCAATAGCATTTCAAATTTATATTAGAAAAAATTATAGCTGGCTTGACTTACGAGTTAAACCTAATCTAAAAGCAATTGAGCAAAAAAGTTCAGTCCTGATCCATCAAATTTCATCATTAATCTTTACAAATACTGATATTCTATTGCTTACAATCTTTTGCGATTTGAAGGTTGTTAGCGTTTATGTAATCTATAATTTGATTTTTAGTATGATTGATAACGTTATATATACTGTTAATAGCAGTATAACATTTGCACTTGGACAAACCTATCATGAGAGTAAGGAAAAATATAAGAAATTTTATGATTTATATGAGATTTATTTTCTTGCTTTTGTTTTTTCCTTATTTGCAGTTACGTTTATTTTAATTTTACCCTTTGTCAAATTATACACAGAGGGGCTAAATGATACTAATTATATTGATACTTGGCTTCCAATTCTATTTGTCTCACTAAAACTATTAAGTTATGTACGTTCCCCTGCTGGCAATGCAATAAATATAGCAGGGCATTTTAAATTGACGCAAAACCGTTCTTTATTAGAAACAGCAATTAATCTGGTCTTGTCTCTTGTATTTGTTAATTTTCTTGGAATATACGGAGTGTTAATTGGCACTATTGCTGCTTTATTATATCGGTCTATAGATATGGTTATTTATACAAATAGGAAGATCTTGAATCGCAGTCCTTTAATAACTATAAAAAGATGGTTACTTAATGCTGGCTTATTTATAGGAATTATCTTTATTGCGAACATTATTAATATAAATCCAACATCATACATGGGTGTTATACTCTGGGGCATTATTTTAAGTGCTATTATAATTCCCTTATTTTTAGTTTTAAGCACTTGGTTAGAAAAAGAGGTTTATAAATATTCAAAAGTCTATCTTAAAATTTATTTTAATAGGATTTTAGGAAAAAGAAAAACTCTAATATTTAAATCGAAAAAATTAACAGCCAATAAAAATTATAAATAAATACGTAGAAGGCTTAAAGCATAAAATCAAGCTTATTCTATTGGTCCTAACATAAAACGTGTAATACTAATTTTGGGGGATAGTTATGAATATTGAAAGTGAAATGCAAAAAACCTGTCACATATTAATTGAATCTATTAATGAATATTTCAATAAGTCAAAAAATGGGTTATTAAGTTTTGATGAATTAATAGATGAAATTAGCTATCTTAAAGAAAAAGAACTAAAGAGTAGTAAGAATGATTCTATAGGAACACTATTCGAATTAATTCATTCTTATATAAAGGGAAAGGTTTCAAATGGAGTTCTTAATTTATATTTAGAAAAACAATTTTTGATTAATAAAACGGAGAGGGAGAAATTCTTAACAAACCTTAAAATTTTATGTGACCAGATAGGGTGCATTGAAAAAACTGCAATTTTACCAAGTAGAATCAATCATCCAAAAGTTAGTGTTATTATAACAACATATAATCGTAAAAATTATCTTAAGCAAGCCATAGAGAGTTTTCTACAACAGGATTATCCGAATATTGAGATAATCGTAATAGACGACTATTCTAATGACGGTACGGAAAATATGATGGAAGAGATCTACGCAACGCAACGGAAAGTAATATATATGAGAAATGCAAAAAACATGGGGCCAGGAAATAACCGTAGAATAGCTTTTAATGCATTTGCCGATGGGGAATACGTACTTTTTTTTGACGATGATGATTATCTTGTTGACATGAATTATATAAGTAAGGCAGTAAACTTTCATATTAAACATCACGATGTATCTTTTGTTGCAGCAAATGTTTTTTTTGAGTATTCAAGAACTAACCAATTTAAAACCTCGTCATTGAATTTTAACGAAGTAATTAATGGGGAAAAGTATTTTATGAGATTCGAAAAACCAGGATATCCAAAGCCGGCATCTACTTTAACTACTCTGTTTAAACGAGAAGCCCTTATAAAAATGAATTTAGTAGATATGAAAATGGTAAATGATGCTTCGATTTATTTACGTTCATTATTAGTAGGAGATGCTGGTTTTATTGATGTTATAGCTGGCGTTTATAGAATACATGGAGATAATATAACTTTTAGTTGTAGTCGTGAATTTATAGTGCAAAATTTAGAGGAGAAAATGGATATTAAAAACATGGCAATAGAGCAATATAGATATGATCAAAATCAAATGGATGATTGGTTTGATTATAATGCTCATAGTACAATTTCATATTTCCTTGTAAACTCTGCTAAAGACTCCCAAGATTTTAATTACATGTTTGATTGGGTACATAAAAATTGTCCGAGAATTCATAAAAAATTAAGACATGAAATCTCTAGGTATTTATTAAAAAGAAAGCTACGTAAGTTTGGTTTTATTTTTAATAGTGTTCGTATAGTAAGAAGTGTATTAAACAATGATAAATAACTTAATATGATTTATTAACTCAAAAGGAATTAATTTACAGTGGTATTTTTAGGTAGATTTTAATAGGATTTTTTTAGATAAATAGTATCCAAATGGTATTGGTGAACCAATATGAAAAATAAAAGGAAAAGGTTTAAATATTTATTGATTGTAACATTAATTCTATTATTTTCTTTAATGATATTTTGTATTAATGCAGGTAAATTACTAGCTGGAAAGGATATGTCGCAAAAATCAAACGCAATTATTGTACTAAGTATTGATAATGGAAGGTTAGAAAAAGGAATTTTATTATTTAAGGCTGGATATGGAAGATGGAATACCAAAAAGTTCAATTATCCTTGAAAATAAGGCAGTTAACACGTATACCAATGCTTTGTATTCAATGATGCTAATGAAAAAAAACAACTTAATTCTGTAATTGTAGTAACAAGTGAATATCATATGTTGCGAAGTAAATTCATCTTTCACAAGGTATATAAAGGTTCCGATATAAAATTATCTTACTCTTCATCAAAGTTCTTAGCCTTTAATCCGAAAAAATGGTGGGAAAATAAGGCGAGTAGAAATGTGCTTTTTACTGAATATCTTAAATTAGCTAGATATATAATTATTTATTAAAAGGTACAATTGTTGATTGTATAGATAATTAAAACTTATATTAAAAAGGGCATCTCAATAGTTAATTGAGATGTTTTTTTTAATAAAATGATTAATTCAGTTATGTCTAATAAAAATGTGAAAAAGCTTATAAAGAATAGTTGGGAACTAGGAGGGATAAATAATGAGAATTTTAATTACTGGTGGGGCTGGTTATATTGGCAGTCATACTTGTGTGGAATTATTGAATGAAGGTTATGAAATCATAGTGGTGGATAACTTCTCAAATAGTAAGCCAGAGGCCATAAACCGTATTCGTGAGATTTCAAAAAAGGATTTTAAGTTTTATCAAGCAGATTTACTTAATAAGAGTGCATTAGATGAGATATTTTCTGAAAATGAGATTGATGCCGTAATTCACTTTGCGGGCTTAAAGGCAGTTGGAGAGTCTGTGACTCTACCGCTTAGGTATTACCATAATAACATTACTGGTACTCTTCAATTGTGTGAAGTAATGAAAAGCTATGGAGTCAAAAAGTTAGTTTTTAGTTCTTCAGCTACTGTATATGGAATGTCGGAAAGTGTACCTCTATCTGAATACTCACAAATTTGGGCAACAAATCCGTATGGTCGTTCCAAACAGATGATTGAAGACATCTTACGAGATTTGTTTGTATCTGACCATGAATGGAGTGTTGCCCTTTTGCGTTATTTCAATCCTATTGGTGCACATAAAAGTGGTCGAATTGGTGAAGATCCAAATGGTATTCCAAACAATCTAGTTCCATACATTTCACAGGTCGCAGTTGGTAAGCTTAATGAACTTAAGGTTTTTGGTAATGATTACGCAACTGAGGATGGAACTGGTGTTAGAGATTATATCCATGTAGTTGATTTAGCAATTGGGCATTTACGAGCTCTCGAAAAGGTTTTGGCTTTGAAAGGTGTTGAGGCATACAACCTTGGCACTGGGAGAGGTTATAGTGTATTAGAAATGGTCGAGGCTTTCGAGAAAGTATCTGGAAGGAAAATCTCATATCGTATTGTCGATCGCCGTCCAGGTGACATAGGGTTATGTTATTCAAATCCATCAAAGGCAAAAAATGAATTAGGATGGACGGCAAATAAAGGTATTGAAGAGATGTGTGAAGATACATGGAGATGGCAAGTCAATAACCCTAATGGCTACGAATTAGATAGTGAGGTAAGTAGGGAAAATTATATAAATGGAAAACCCCGTGTACTTGTTAGAAGTACAGGGGGTTTTTATTGTAAAAAGCGGGGAATAGAAATATGAATTTTTCTAAAAAATTGACTGAAAAGCACTTACAAGAAATCCTTATGAATACTTATAAATTAGGTGAATAAACAGCTAACCTTCATGTAAGTGATTTAATAAAGGAAATAGAAAAACAAATTTTTGTTGCTTTAAATCAATAAATTAATAGGAGAATGGTTGCCAATGAAGCGGCTTTTTGATCTAATTGTTTCCGTTTTATTATTTTTATGTTTTATACCAATTATAATCATTATCGCCGTTATGGTTAGATTCAAGCTAGGATCACCAATCCTATTCAAACAAGAACGTCCCGGTTTACATGGTAAACCTTTTTATCTTTATAAAATTCGAACAATGACAAATCAAAGAGATAATAAAGGTAATTTACTTCCCGACCAATTAAGACTTACCCCTTTCGGGAAGTTCCTCAGAAAGTTTAGTTTGGATGAATTTCCGCAGCTAATCAATGTTATAAAAGGGGATTTAAGTTTAGTTGGACCAAGGCCGCTATTAATGGATTATCTACCTTTATATTCAGAAGAACAATCGAAAAGGCATTACGTAAGACCTGGTATTACTGGATGGGCACAGGTCAATGGAAGAAATAGCATTTCATGGGAAGATAAATTCATATTAGATGTCTGGTATGTTGAAAATCAAAGCTTTCTATTAGATATGAAAATATTATATTTAACATTATACAAAGTACTTAAATCAGAAGGGATACAAAACGGGAATCACGTTACAATGCCAGTTTTCAAGGGAGGCATCGAAAAGTGAACAGTATTGTAGTTTTTGGCTCTGGTGGCCATGCAAAAGTTGTTGTTGATATTGTCGAGAAGATGAATCAATACCAAATCATTGGTTTGATTGATAACTTTAAGCCAATAGGGACAGTTGTCTACGGTTATGAGGTTCTGGGTGACGAAACGTTTATTAAAAATAATAAAAATTCGATTAAGGGGGGGATTGTAGCGATTGGAGATAACTGGACAAGGTCGGAAGTAGTCAACCGAGTACTTGCATTGGACCCTGATTTTAAATTTATTTCAGCAGCCCATCCTACTTCTTCCATAGCAAAAGGCGTTCAGCTTGGCGAGGGTACAGTAATCATGGCTGGTGCTATTGTAAATAGTGACACAATTATCGGTAAACATTGCATTTTAAACTCCAAGTCTTCTATTGATCATGATAGCCGATTAGGTGATTTTGTGACCATTGCCCCTAATGCTACTACGGGAGGAAATATTTTAATCGGTGAATATTCAACTTTGTCACTTGGTGCAAATGTCATTCATTCAAAAAAAATTGGTGAACACACGGTTATTGGTGCAGGATCCACAGTTTTAACAGATATTGAATCTTATGTAGTGGCTTATGGAATACCTGCTAAGGTAATTAGAAGGAGAGAAAAAAAGGAAAGTTACCTATAGGTATTGTTTAGTTTGAATAAGAATAAGTTAAATTAACGAAAATTTTCTGAAGGAATGCAAATGCATTCTTTTTTTATTTTATAAGGCGGTGTTTATATGAAAATGGTTACGACGAATAAGAAAATCTATCTATCTCCTCCACATATGAGTGGTAATGAGCAAAAGTATATTAAAAATGCATTTGATTCTAATTGGATTGCCCCATTAGGTCCTAATGTAGATGCTTTTGAAAAGGAGATGGCCACTTATGTAGGAGTCAATGATGCTGTAGCCGTAAGCTCAGGTACAGCCGCTATACATTTGGCCCTCTGTTTGTTAAATGTTGGAGTAGGGGACAAAGTATTTTGTTCAAGCCTCACCTTTATCGCAAGTGCAAATCCGATTGTTTATCAAGGTGCTGAACCTATTTTTATTGATTCAGAACCAGAAACATGGAACATGTCACCTGTAGCATTAGAAAAAGCCTTAAGTGATGCAAAAAAGGAAGGACATTTGCCAAAAGCAGTTATTGTTGTAAATTTATACGGTCAAAGTGCCAAAATGGATGAAATTATCTCATTATGTAACCAGTATCACGTACCGGTTATAGAAGACGCTGCAGAGTCACTTGGTTCATCCTATAAAGGAAAAGCAAGTGGGACATTTGGTAAATATGGTGTTTATTCTTTTAATGGCAATAAGATCATTACTACATCAGGTGGAGGAATGCTTGTTTCTGATGATGTTGAAGGATTGCGTAAAGCCCGTTTCCTAGCCACACAAGCAAGGGATCAAGCCCCTCACTATCAACATAGTGAAATGGGATATAATTATCGATTGAGTAATCTATTGGCTGGGGTTGGAAGAGCTCAATTAGAAGTAATAGAAGATAGAGTAGATGCTCGAAGAGAAATTTTTAATCGTTATTCCCAGGAATTATCCGACTTACCTGGCATTAAGTTTATGCCTGAATTAAGAGAAACAAGGTCAAATAGATGGTTAACAACTCTAACAATAGAGGAAGCAGGGCCAAATGACATCTATTCTATGTTAGAATCCTTGGCTGAAAAAAATATTGAAGCACGACCAATATGGAAACCTCTTCATCTGCAACCTCTTTTTAACGGAGCAAAATATTATCCTCATAAAGAAAATGACAATGTTTCTGAACGTTTATTTGAAACAGGGTTCTGTCTTCCATCTGGATCCAATATGACTGAGGAGGACCAATTGAGGGTAATTAGTTGTATTAGAAATACAATAATTAATAAATATAGGCTTTTAAATGTTTAATGGTAAGATGCAACAAATTAATTCTCTCAATTTAAACTATAAAAACAGTATTGTTTTCTATATAGAATCATGATATGTTCTATTTATAGAACAAAAAGAGACAAAACAAAACGGGGGAGGGAGAAATTTGAGCCTATCGCTAGTTCAAGCATTATATGAACCACAGACTAAATTACCAATCGAATCAAGTTTTTATCAATCTGCTCAAGAAGATATTGAATTTTTTGGAATCTCCCCCCCAAGTTTATTATCTATTAAAACAACAAGGGAAACTTGAGCAAACACCACTGTTTTTTCAGGATCGTTTGAAACAAAATTATACGGCAGCATTGTTCCAGAACATCTTTATTAAAAATCAAACAGAACTAATTTTAAACATATTTGAAAAGAATGGGATTGATGTTATTCCGCTTAAAGGTATAGTTTTTGCCGAAAAATACTTTGGGCAAATAGGAGCTAGACCCACTTCTGATATTTATTTTCTAATAAAAAAAGATGACATTAAAAAGGCGGTTGAATGCATTAATTTAGTAGGATTGACAATAGAAGAAGATCCTATTCCCAATCATTTTCATTATAACTTTAGTAAAGAAATTCAGAATTCTCCTTTTCCTTTAACAGTTGAAATCCATTGGGACATATTGAATGAGGATACAGCTGAATTAAAAATTGAGGAGTTTTGGAGTCAAGCGCAATCAATAAAAACCTACAAACATGTCAAGGAATTTTCAGATTATCATACTTTTTATATGATTTGTCTTCATGGTTGGAGACATAATTTAATTTCACTTAAGTATTTTATTGATATTATTCAACTTATTTGTGAACTTAATGATAAATTGGATTATACCGTTTTGCTAAAGGATGCATCCAACCATAAGCGTTGAAAAGGATGATCAGGACATTATCAATTGTTTATCGGTATTTTCCATTTCTGGATAATATAAAGGAATTCGGTGAAAAGAGAAATATTCCTTTTTGGGATTATAATGCTTATAGAAATTTAAATAAAAAAATATTAAAATATATTTAGATTATATTAATTACCAATTTTTTGGATACGATTCCATGAAACATAGTTATGTAGAAATAAGGAACTGGCTCCTTCCCTCTAAGTTAGAAGTATCAAATGAATTAGGGGTTAAAGTGAAAAGGTTTCCATATTTAAAACTGTATAAAAAGAGATTAGGAAGTTTTTTAAAAGCTACTCTTTAAGATTACATGTTAATCTATTAACAAGTTGCTCTTTTTAAAGGACACGAAAAGTAATATCCGGATTCCTTTGCTATTTTTAAAGCCATTTTTGAAAAATCATTCAATTTTAAACAGGACTATAGGATGTCTAAGGGAGAAGAAAATGAGTAACTATTTCAGTCTGAATTTAGGAAACATACCAAAAGAATTAAAATTTTTACTTGAAATCATTACATTTGAAAATGACAAGAAGTTTAATTTTAATAGCATAGAATCAGATATCGACTGGAATCTTTTCCTAGAGCTTGCTAAACACCACCGTCTTTATCCAATATTATATTCTAAATTAAAAATGATAGATAAAAAATTGATTCCCCCACATATAGTTCAAATTCTGTATCATGAATATAAAAAAAATACATTTGAAATGCTGCATTTAAGTGCTGAAATGGAACAAATAAGCAATTTATTCTCAGAGAATAATATAAGGATTATTATTTTAAAAGGGCCAATTCTAGCTTTGGATTTCTATGGGGATATTTCTCTTCGTACAAGTGGTGATTTAGATGTCCTAATTCCAATTGTTGATCTTAATAAAGTGGATAAACTACTTCTTGAGAATGGTTTTGTTAAAGAAGACTCAATTGAGACCAAATTAAATGATTGGAGATGGAGGTATCATCATTTAACTTATATTCATCTTGGGAGAAGAGTGAAATTGGAAATTCATTGGAGATTAAATCCAGGACCTGGAAAGGAACCATCATTTAATGGATTATGGGAGAGAAAAAGAATCAGTACTCTTACAGCTAGCCCAATTAACCATTTAGGAGTAGAGGATTTATTTTTCTTCCTTGTTACACATGGCGCCCGACATGGATGGTTTAGACTTCGTTGGTTGGTTGATATTCATGAAATTGTACGAAAAAGAATTGACTGGACCACCATAATTAAGTTACTTAGGGAATATCAGTATCCCCTTCATATAGGAGGCCATGCACTGCTTCTATCTTCACAGTTATTAAAAACCCCATTAAATAAAGATATGAGACAATTGATGAAAGGAAAGAATACATATTTATTAGCTCAAAAAACAATTTTTTATTTGGAACAAATGGTAAATCTTCATTCAGACCCACTTCCAGAATATATTTCAAATTACTATAATCGTTATTTATTTTCAATGAAGTCTAATTATCAAAAAATTTTGTTAGTATTAAGTATCTTTTATCCTGCAATTACAGATTTAAAAACTATAAAATTACCGAAGTCTCTGTTCTTCTTATATTTTCCTTTAAGACCGTTTTTATGGATTATAAGGAAAACTAGGAAACATTTAATATCCTAGGATCACAACCAAATTTATGTGAAATTGTATTAGCTTGTGTTATTGCTGTATAGCAACTAGAAATTTTATTATGCAATAACAAAATAACTAAAAATAGTTTAGAATTATTTTGTTGACAAATTATTTTTTAAATGATAAATTAATTGTAGAAAGTTGTTCTTTATTAAGAACACAAAAGAAAAGGGTCATTGTTCAATATAAAAAGGTTGAAATAACTTTTTTACGAAAAAATATTTTGTCTGAGAGTTTTCTTTATATTACATAATCATAATACGGAGTGATCATTTTGCTAACTATGTTAAACAAGAAAATATATAAAGCTTTTGGTTTTAACATTTTAAGTGAAATCCCCTTTATGGAATTAGAAACAATTTCTTTAGATATAGAGGAAATAGAACCGGATATAACAATTGAGTTAACTGATATAGGTGGACATTGGAAAGAAAAATATAACTCTTCTAAAGAACTCTTAATAGTTAAGGACGATTGTGTGATGTTTAATCTTCCTGGTAAAGCCACTTTCCTAGTTGAAGGTGGTAATAAGATCAGTATTTCACCTCTAGAAGATTATGATGAAGATTTAATCAAACTCTATTTGCTTGGTACATGTATGGGAATTATACTCATGAAGAACAGAATATTCCCCTTACATGGAAGTGTTATAGAAATTAATGATAAAGGATACGCATTTATTGGAAACTCAGGCGTAGGGAAGTCTACTTTAGCATCAGCATTTTTAAACAGAGGCTACAAACTCTTAAGTGACGATGTAATCCCAATTAGGTTCTCTGAAGATAATAAGCCATTTATTACTCCTTCTTATCCTCAGCAAAAACTTTGGCAAGATTCTATGGAACTTTATGGTATGGACCCAGTAAACTATCGATCAATATTTGGAAGAGAGACAAAATTTTCTATTCCGGTAGTAACCTCTAACTTTAGCTCCAAGCCAGTGGAACTGGGGGGGATATTTGAATTAGTAAAATTTGCGGGGAAAGTTATATCCATTACACCTATTGAGAACCTTTACAGGTTAAAAACAATATTTGATCACACATTTCGGAACTTACTTATTTCAAGTTTAGGAATTATGGATTGGCATTTTGAAGTTTCTGCAAAAATTTTAAAACAAACGAGTTTGTATAGAATACAAAGACCTGATAATGGATTTAGTGCCAATTCAATAGTAACAGAAATTCTTAATACCATCGATGCTCATAAATGATTCATTATTTTAATTTTAAAATAACAGGAGAAGAAAAATGATTAAAAATCAATCTATTCAGTTAACGAGTAAGGTTTCTCAATGCGAAGGGAATTTAGTAAGTGATATGGACGGAGAAAAGGTTATGCTTAGTATCCAAAATGGTAAATATTATAATTTAGGTAGTATAGGTGGAGATGTTTGGGAATTAGTAAATTCACTTAAATCTGTGAATGAATTAGTTTCTGAACTAACGAAGCGGTACACTGTTGACCAGTATGAATGTGAAACTCACGTTCTTGAATTCTTAAATCAACTTCTTGAAGAAAAACTAATTAAAATTGAGGATTAGTAAATTTTTTTGTATAATCGTTCTTTAAAACGAATTAATTTTCGCTATAAAAAATGGTGGTTTTAATGGGGGAGAAAATGAGTGCTATCTTAGGGATCTATAATATCAACAAAGAGCCAGTTAATACCGAGCACAGTAAAGGGATGATGAAGGAGTTGCAAAAATATCCATATGATAGGATTGCACATTTATGCAATGAGGATATTTTTATGGGTTGTCTTATGCAATGGGTTACACCCGAAGCTTCTTACGAAGTTCTCCCATATTATGATACCAAAAGAGAGCTAGTTATAACGGCAGACGCTATTCTTGATAACCGAAATGAGTTATTTGAAAAGCTGCAAGTAAAAAGAGAGCATCAACAAAAAATATCGGATAGTGCGTTAATTTTACTTTCTTATGAAAAGTGGAAAGATGAATGTCCCAAGCATTTTATTGGAGATTTTTCATTTATGATTTGGGATAGGAAAAGACAAAGGTTATTTGGTGCAAGAGACTTTTCTGGAGCACGATCTATGTACTATACTTTCAATCATAATCGGTTTGTATTTTCAACTACTCTATCACCTATTCTTTCGTTACCGTTTGTAGATAAGACGCTAAATAGAGAGTGGGCTGCTGAATTCCTTGCGATTTTTCATCAGTTCGACTCAGTAGATACCTTTATAACACCATATAAGCATATTCAGCAATTACCTCCAGCGCACTCTATATCTGTGTGTAATGGTAACGTTAAACTATCAAGATACTACACTTTTTCTAGCGGAGATAAACTGAAGTTAAAAACAAGCGGAGAGTATGAAGAAGCATTTATTGATGTGCTAAGTACTGCAGTAAAGGCAAGGATACGTACGCCTTACCAAATAGGAGCACAACTAAGTGGTGGATTAGACTCAAGCACAATTGTTAGCTTAGCTGCTAGACAACTTTTTCAACAAGAAAAAAAACTATTAACTTTCAGTCATGTACCAGTAAAGGATTTTGTTGAAAAAGGTTCAAATAGATACATAAGTGATGAGACACCACTTATTAAATCAACTGTAAATTATGTTGGAAATATTAAAGATTTTTATTTGGATTTAGAAGGTAGAAATCCTTTCAACGAAATAGAACCTTGGCTTGATATTATCGAAATGCCATATAAGTTTATAGAGAATTCATTTTGGATTCGGGGTATATATGAGAAGGCAAGCCAAGAAGGTGTAAGAGTTTTGTTAAGTGGAGCAAGGGGCAATTTAACAATCTCTTGGGGAGACATTGACAATCATTATGTTGGTCTTTTAAGAAAAATGCGATTAAAGAAGCTCAATCATGAACTTAATATGCTTAGTATGCAACAAGATGTACCAAAATATAAAATTGCTAAGGTGTTGTTTAAGGAAGCGTTTTCCTTATTAGGTAACCGTAACCAGAGAGAAGGATCTAATGGGGATTTCCTTCCTACTTTAATAAATCCTGAATTTGCGAAGAAGACTAAAGTCTTTAAAAGGATCCAAGATCTAACGAATTCCTCTTCACAAAGTAAGTCTGAACGTAGAGAGAACGTATATAAGCAGCTCTATGGATGGAACGTTGTTGGAAATGTGTCAACCAGAATGTCTCTACAACATTCCGTAATGGAACGTGATCCTACAAATGATTTACGTGTTATAAAATTTTGTTTCTCTGTGCCGGAAGACCAATTTGTACGAAATGGTTTGGATAGGGCGCTTGTTCGCCATTCAATGAAGAGATTACTTCCAGAAGATGTAAGGTTAAATTTTAAAAGAGGAATACAAGCAGCTGACTGGATTCACCGTATGAGTTCTTCTTGGGATTACTATGTTGAAAGACTTGAAAAATTGTGTTCAGATCCTGATGTCGCAGAGTTTTTAAACCCAGAAGTCCTTAAGAATGCTCTAAATAAAGCAAGAAGAGGACCTTTAAGAGAATATGAGTCGGATCCAGATATTAGATTGTCAATGCGGGGGCTTGTATTTTCAAAATTCATCAGTAATTTATATTGAAAGGAGGTGATATCTATGAAGAAGCAATGGTCTCAGCCAAAACTGGAAATTCTTGATGTGGCTTTAACAGCGTTAGGATCTGGTGGTACTAAAAGAGATGGATATCTTTACGATGAAGAAAATGGTAAAATCGTTACAGAATTCTTTAAACCAAGTTGATCTAAATTTTTTCACAAGGCCCCTAATCCAATGGCTTAGGGGTTTTTAATATAATTTAATGATCATTAATACTTGTTTTATTTAGGTTGGTGAAATACTTTTTCCATGATGAGGAAGGTTGAACACCTTGAGAAAATTTATGCTATTTCTTTCGATGAGTTCTAGTGCAAAGTGGATATTTGTTGAAACATATTTTTATTTAGGGTTTGCTAAAATAATGAAAACTATGCCATTTTCTAAAATTGTTCCATATCTTGGTGTACCAATGTTAGAAACCTCATATAAACAAAGTCCTGATACCTTAAAAGTGATTCACACTGTATCACAGTCTATTAATATTATGAGTCGCTATACCTTTTGGGAAACTAAGTGTCTTGATAGAGCCATCGCTGCTATGAAAATGCTCGAAAGACGTAAAATCGATAGCACTTTATATTTAGGTACATCCCGAGATGAAAAAGGTAAAATGAATGCCCATGCATGGCTCCGTAGTGGGCCATATTATGTGACTGGAGCAGATGTTATGGAAAAGTTTACAGTAGTTGCTAAATTTTCAAAAAAGTTAAATATTTAAGTCCAAAAGGTACATTTAAATAGGTAATTTTAAACCGTTTAACTGGACCTGAAGAATAACGAGGAAACATGCGTTATCCTAGGAGGTAGATTTAATGAGAAATGTTTTATATTTTGCAAAGAGGATTCATTCTTTTGCAGGGAACATTCTATATTTAAACTTAATAGGTATGGTATTAATTAGTTTATTTGAAGGTATTGGAATTTTTTTGTTAGTGCCTTTAATCAATTTATCCGGAATTTTTAATTTTCAGTCGCAAACAGCTCTCCCTCTTCAATCAATCTCTAAAATTTTTGAAGGTATACCTGATAATTTTAGCTTACCACTTATTTTATTAATATATATATTACTTGTTTTTGGACAAGGTTTTTTCCAAAGGAATCAAATTATTTTAAGTGGGAAAATTCAACAAGGATTTATTCGGCATTTAAGAGATGAAACATATAAATCCATCATTGAAGCTAATTGGGGATTTTTCTTAAATCAAAGAAAATCTGATCTTATCAATTTAATGACAACAGAATTATCACGTGTTGCTGGAGGAACACAAATGTTTCTTCAGTTCTTGACTTCTCTTGTTTTTACTATTATACAGATTAGTATTGCACTTTTGTTATCAGCGAAGATGACATTAGCTATTTTATTATTTGGTTTTATACTTATTTTCCTTTCTAGAAAATTTATTCTTGGATCGAGTTCGTTAGGGCAAGAAACTGTTGAATTATCAAAGATGTATTTGGCAGGTATTACGGATCATTTTAATGGAATTAAAGAGATTAAAAGTAATTCCTTAGAAAAATCCCATTTGCATTGGGTTCGTTCTTTTAGTAGTAAATTAGAGAATAATATTAATAAATTGATAAAATTGAATACGGCATCTCAATTTAATTATAAAGTGGCTTCTGCTTTCTTAATTTCCGGTTTTATATTTTTTTCTGTTAAAATGTTTCAAGCACAATCAGCTCAATTGATGCTAATTGTAGTCGTTTTTTCTAGATTGTGGCCCAAGGTTAGTAACATTCAGTCAACACTAGAACAATTAGGTTCATTATCTCCTTCATTTAAAGCCCTCATTGATTTACAAAATGAATGCGTCAAAGCAAAGGAGTTAAGTGAAGAGAACTATTTGGAAGTACAACCCATTGAAATTGAAAATGGGTTAGAATGTAGGAATGTATATTTCCGTTATAACCAAAAAGAAAATATATACGCTCTTCAAAACATAAATGTTCAAATCCCTACAAATCATATGACCGCCATTGTTGGATCTTCAGGTGCCGGAAAAAGCACATTGATCGATTTATTAATGGGACTTAATCAACCAGAAAAGGGAGAAGTATTAGTAGACGGCGAGCCTCTTACATATGATAATTTACTATCATTAAGGCGAGCTATTAGCTATGTTCCTCAAGATCCATTTCTTTTTAACGCAAGCATTAGAGATAACTTATTATTAATAAACCCAAATGCAACTGAAGAACAGATTGGGGATGTGATAGAGTTCTCATCAGCAGCTGAATTTGTAAAGAAATTGCCTCAGGGTCTTGATACATTAATTGGTGATCGTGGAATACGACTTTCTGGCGGAGAACGGCAACGACTAGTTCTCGCACGTGCAATTTTACGAAAACCGTCTATTCTTGTTTTAGATGAAGCAACAAGTGCATTGGATACAGAAAATGAGACCAAAATCCAAGAGGCCATTGAACGTTTAAAAGGTACAATGACAATCATTGTGATTGCCCATAGGTTATCCACAATTCGAAATGCAGACCAAGTTATTGTTTTAGATGAAGGAAAGGTTGTTCAAATAGGTAAGTTTAATCAGTTAGCAAAAGAAAAGAGAAGTATGTTTGGTAAATTGTTAAGCAAGCAAGTGGAAGTTGGTACTTACAATTAGGTTTAAAAAATTGGAATAGAATTTCTTCCATTTATGTTGTGGTCCTTTTAATAGAAAAGAAATAAGATGTAACGACATATGTGGGTGGAATGAAAATGCATGTGCGTTTGAAGCAGTGGAAAAGAAGGGGAAAACATACCTATTGTACGAGATATGCTCTCTCGATCAGGAAATAAGGTAATCAATTTATCTAGCTCTCTTGGAAGACTAGCATACTTCCACTCTAAAGAACTTTTATGAAATCAAAAACATGAGTAAGAAAAAATCAAGGGAGTTCATATCGAACCCCCGATTTCTTCTTTTCTTGTATGACATTAACTTTTATTATATTACTTTCATAATCGTAGCAGAGCTTACAAAGTTACTGTTTCATGAAATGTCTATTGCAAAATACTTTATAGTAGTTGTATCGATTAACGTAATAGTTCCATTATAGACCCTACTTGATTTTGTTGCTGTCGTACCATCTAAAGTATAATGAATAGTTGCATGTTCATTAGGCCATAAATAAACTTTTGTTGATGCTTTTGAAAAGGTTGATCCATCAGCGGGGGGAATCGTATAACCAAAGGTTTTGTGTTAGGCTGGTTTTATTTATGAATAGCCTCCATTGGAATAAAAGATTCTCTTTGTATGCTATAATTTCACAGCTGCTTAAATCAACAAATGTTGTATTTCCAGATATTGTGTAAACTGGATTATCAGATTTAAAATTAATTGTACGCTTATAATCATCAACTATAATAATCCTTTGGTAACGACCACTGAATAAAGTATATATGATTGAAAGATAAAAGTAGCTGAATCGGTGCTTGGCTTATAAAAAAAGTCTTTCCACCAGTAAAAATAGGAGTATCATTTAACCCACATAAACGGAAATGTTGAAATTCCTCCCATATACTACTCCCCTGTTAACCTTAAAACATCATTTACAATTGGGGCGACCTTATCACTAAATAGATATCTTTATCTGCCATTACTGGTTCATAAATTTGAAAATTCCCTGATCCTGCAACCACAATGTTTGTACCGTTTCCTTAAAAGTACGGAGTTCCATAACTATATCTACCCCTAGTGAAGATTCCAATTCCACAAAATCTGGAAGGAATGCCCTTACATACCAACCTGTGCAAAAGTAATACCGAAAATTGCTACATTATGAAAAACTCCAAAATCCCAAATGTTATTAACATTTACTGGCTCGATATGGATGCCACCACCGTAAATAACTCCTTATTTTTCCCTGTGGGTTTTGGCCCATCCCTTTAAATTGCATGCATGGATAGGCTACAACTTAGTTGGATAGAAAAATTAAGGTCAAGTAGACTACTTATAACACTAAAGGAGAATCTACTATAACAAAAAAGGAACGACGAACTTTTACTACCGAATTTAAAAATCAGATGGTACAACTATACCTTAACGGAAAACCAAGAAAGGATAATATCCGTGAGTATGATCTAACCCCCTCATCATTGGATAGTGGGTGAGTCAAAGACAAAAATCCGGATCCTTCAAGGAAAAGATAATCTGTCACCCGAACAACAAGAACTAAACAAACTGAGAAAAGAAAACAAATGCTAAAAATGGAAAATGACATTTTAAAGCAGGCTGCGCTGATACTAGGACGAAAGTAAATGTGATTAAGAACAATGAACACAAATACTCGATATCAGCAATGTGCAAAGTTTTCAACTTCCCAGAAGCACCTACTATTATGAAGAAAAAGACAGAAAATCAGAGGATGACCTGACCACTACCATCATTGATATCTTCCAAAAAAGCCGCCAAAACTATGGGACGCGCAAGATAAAAGTAGAATTGAAAAAGCTTGGCCATCAAGTATCTAGACGACGGATTGGCCGGATACTGAATGAGCAGGGCTTGGTTTCAAACTATACAGTCGCCCAGTTTAAACCTCATCCAACCAAGTGCAATGAACCGAACAAAATAACGAATTAAATCGGGAATTTAATCAGGAAGATGAACTGACAGCTGTGGTAAGCGATTTAACATATGTAAGAGTCAAAAATGGCATTATATATGTGTATTTGTCGATCTCCTTAATCGAGAAATCATTGGTTTTAGCACTGGACCAAACAAAGATGCGGCTTTGGTTTATCGTGCCTTTGCATCTATTCAAAACGATTTATGAAAGATCGAATATTTCCACACTGATCGTGGAAGTGAGTTTAAGAATCAGCTGATTGATAAAGCACTGGGAGACATTTAATATCAAGCGATCGCTCAGCATGAAAGGCTGCCCTTATGATAATGCAGTAGCAGAGGTAACGTTCAAGATTATTAAAACAGAGTTTGTCAGAGGACAGCATTTTACTAGTTTAGAGGATTATCAAGAGAATTACAAGATTATTTACATTGGTTTAACCACATTCGAAATCACGTCACTTTAGGGTATCTAAGCCCGATAAGATACAAACTTGATCACCTAAAAAAACTGTCTAGTTTAGTGTTGACATATCTACTTAAACTTAATGATGAGTCTAAGTGCTTTTTATTATTATAACCGTTATCTCCGGCCTGCAGTTAAATCTAAATGGCAAATAGGTGGTTCCAATTCCTCTGTTAGTGTATAAAAGAAGGTTGGAGCCCGAAATTTGCTTTAATCCCTCAATATAGTTGACTGCACCGTCGGGAGTGAAAAGCGGACCATAAAAAGGAACTCTAATCTGCCCGCCATGGCTATGACCGGATAATTGAAAATCAACGGGGTACTTGGCAACTTCGTCAGCAAAATCTGGTTCATGAGCCAGCATCACAGTAAAAAGGTCTTCAGGAATTCCATCAATAGATTTTGGGATATTTGGAACACCAAACATCATATCATCGATGCCAGCAAAGTAAATCCTCTGTCCGTTCTTTTCAATAAAGGTATTTTCATTTACGAGAACCTTAAATCCACCTTGAGATAGAGCCTCTATCACCATATTGTGTTGTCCGCTTCTAAAATCATGGTTTCCTTCTATTGCAAATTTGCCAAGAGGGGCATGAAACTCTTGTAATAATGGAATGCAATCCTCTAGCATTTCAATTCCATCTTCTACTAAATCTCCTGTAAAACACAAAATATCCGGTTTTAACCGGTTTACTCTCTTCACTAAGTCACTTAAATTTTTCTTGCTGTAAAAATGCCCTAGATGAAGGTCACTAATTTGCACTATCTTAGTGCCGGAAAATGAATTAGGTAACCTATCGAAAGAAAGTTTAATGGTCTTTGTTTCAATCCAGAACCTCTCGATTAGAAAGGAATAGGACGAGCCGGAAACGGCAGCACCAAGAAATATAGATGAAAGTCCTTTTAAGAAGGATCTTCGGGATATTTTAGTTTTTTTATATTGTGCGAGTTGTCTTTTCATAAGCCAATCCTTTAATTAAATTGTTCGTTCTTTATCAAGAATAACATAAATCTATTTGATATAAAAATTAAATAATTGGTTGAAAAAGATGTCGACAAAAAGTTCTTTTAAAAGAACAAACCGTTATGTAAAATTAAATTGTTGAGTTCATTATAATGAACATTGTGTTATTATAAAAGAATTTTTTTTAAAAAGAGGTCAAAATGAAACTTAAACCTAACGAAAGCCTTCAAACTGGCATCACTCAAACCGGAAAACAGTGCTCCGATTTAATAGAAGAAATAAATAATTTAGAAACTCTTATGGACGATTTTAGAAAAAGATTAAACATGGCAGAGAAATCAGTATCCAAACATAAAACGGATATGGAGGACCTCCTTACCAAAGTCGAGCAATTTAAGAGGCAGTTATAAGTTTAAGTGCGCCATTAACTGGAAAAAGATTTACTAACTATCAATTACATACATAAATATACTTTTAAAAAAGGAGCGACCCTTATGTTCAAGAAAATATGTACAAATTGCCACCAGCCGTCCTTTAGCAGTTCGGAGAGAGGCCAGTGGATTTGCCCGGTATGCTCCCGTGATATAACGCATGTATTTCATCAGCCAGCCGAGGATCGAAATGAGCGGCAAAAGAAGTTAGAATTGTTGGCAAACAAGTTTACTCAGAATCAAAACAACAGCCAGGCAATCAATAAATATATTTGAAAATATTTATGAATATACGCATAAACAGACACATTTCGGGGTAAAGGTGATGTATAATATATTCAAACGGGTGAAAAAGAGGATTGATATTTTGTTATTGAAAAGCCTAGAGTTCAAAAATGAAGTTGGACAGAAGGTTAAAGTCATGGATATTCCTGTATTGGAGGAAGATAACGCTTATTATTTTATGATCCAAGTCCGTTTGCAAACTTTCATTGCCTCCATCTACGGAGCGAAAATGCCTCACAACTGCTATTCCTTTAGAGACCATTTAAAGAGAGCAATGAGATGGCCTGATTATGAACAGCTTTTTAAATCTGGCGAACTAAAAAATAACGCTTAATGACTTTTGAGTGTCGGGAAACCGGCACTCTTTTTATCTTTTAAAAGCACATTAATATTTTAAAAATTTCAATTAATTTCTCTCGCATCGCACAGCATGTATAATACAGGTGAATGCTTTTACAGGGACGTGATTTTATGAGCAAGATTAAAATTGTAACCGATTCAACTATGGACATGCCTGAAAAAATAGTAAAAGAACTGGGAATTGAGGTTGTTCCTCTTTCCATAACGATCGACGGAGAAACATATCTTGATGGGGTAGAGATTGGTCCAGTTGAGTTTATAAAAAAAATGAGGAAAACTAAGGAATTACCAAAGAGCTCGCAGCCATCAGCCGGTGCTTTCCTAGAGGTTTACGATAGGTTGGGTGCTGAGGGGTACGAGGTTATATCAATACATATGACGGGGAAAATGAGTGGTACTGTCCGGTCGGCAGAAAGCGCTGCCAGTATGACGAAGACAAAGGTAACTGTCATAGATTCACAATTTATTTCTAAAGCACTTTCTTTCCAGGTGAAGGAGGCGGCTATCATGGCGAATGAAGGCCAAAGCCTTGAGTATATATTAAACCGTCTTGAAACTATCCGCCTCAACACTCGCCTCTATATAATGGTAGATACTCTTGAAAATCTAGTGAAGGGCGGAAGGATTGGGAAGGGTAAGGCGTTTATCGGATCTCTCCTTAATATTAAGCCGATTGCTTCACTTGAAGGCGCTGAGTATTCACCTGTTGCCAAGGTTCGCAGTCATTCTCAGGTTGTTAAGTTTTTAGCAAAGCAATTTGCTGAGGATGTAAAGGGATGCACTATTAAAGGTGCTGGCATTGCCCATGCGGAAGCACTGGAATTGGCACTAAAAATAAAAGAAAGTGTTTTTGAGTTAACCGGTTATCAAATAGAAGATATTGATTATACCAATTCTACTGTTTCGACCCACACGGGCCCCGGTGCATTCGCGCTGATGTACTATTTTGAATAAACCCTTTTAACCCGGAGCCCTCCGGGTTTTTTACTTGCCTCAAATTTCCCTCTGCTCTAATATCAGACTTTCACTGTGGTTAAAATTTGAAGTTCTGGAAAACCTAAAAAAATCAAAAAAGCAGTTACCCTGAACTCCAAATAGACAGATTAAAAGGTGAACAACTATGTTCAAATGGCGGAATGGCAAAAAAGAGAATGAAACTCCTCGAGCACACAGCCTAAAAATAGAAGAATTAAAGCAGCAGTTAAAAGCTGAACTAATGGAAACCTCCGATTTGGAATTCCGGGAGATTTATAAAGATGGTGAGCATTTATTAATTTCCTTTTTAACCAGCATGACGGATATGAAGGTGCTTGAGGACATCATTATCAAACCTCTTCAAGCCAGGGTGCATTCACCATGGAATCTTGAAATGTTTCAAGCTTGTCTTCCTGCCGCACAAATTTCCTATGCTAATCAGCTTAAAGAAATCGCTCAGGCAATGATTGAGGGAAAAGGCTATCTGTATTCTGAAGGAGAACCATGTGGCATTCTCATCAACACTGGAAAGATTGCGGAGCGGTCGCTCGAAAGGGCAGAAACCGAATCACTTGTTTACGGTCCAAAGATTTCCTTTACTGAGTCCCTTGAAAGCAATATGAATATTATCAGGGCCAACATAAAGGACCCCATGCTTGTAATGGAGGATATTGAAGTTGGCGCACGGGGAAGGACAAAAGGAAAAATAGTTTATATCAAAGACATTGCAGATGAAAAAAATGTCAATACGTTCAAGCAAAGGATTAAAGACCTCAGTATTGACCATATTCCTGACAGCACTGTTCTTGCACAGCTTATTGAAGATAATAGCTGGACTGTTTTTCCGCAGCTTTTAACAACAGAATTGCCAGACCGGTTATCAATTGTTCTTTTAAAAGGAAGAGTTGGCGTCCTGATAGACAGAAGTCCTGCTGCAATCTACGGACCCAGTCCTTTTTTCAGCTTTTTTGAATCAACAGAGGATGTTTATATGCGCTGGAATATGGGTTTATTTCTGCGCATGCTTCGCTTCTTTTCATTTTTCTTTTCCATCCTGCTTACACCAGCCTATGTGGCGGTTTTGACTTATCATTACGAGGTGATTCCCTCACCTTTACTCGTTTCCTTAGGGGAGTCGAGGTCAAATGTTCCTTTTCCGCCTGTTTTTGAGGCGCTTCTGCTTGAATTTGTTATCGAGCTTTTAAGGGAAGCTGGGGCCCGGCTGCCGACCAAAGTGGGTCAGACAATGGGTATTGTTGGCGGTATTGTTATTGGGCAGGCAGCGGTAGATGCCGGTTTTACAAGCAATATCTTGATTATTATTATTGCGCTAAGTGCCCTTGGCTCTTTTACTACACCTAGTTATTTAATGGGTACAGCTGTTAGGATTATCCGCTTCCCTATTATACTTCTGGCTGGATTGTGGGGGGGCTTGGGAATTATGGTGGCTTTTTGTTTCTTGATCATTCATGTTCTAAAGCTCTCAACGCTGGGGACTCCCTATTTGGCTCCCCTGTATCCCTTAAGTATGAAGGATTTTGGCTATAGTCTTCTGCGTTTCCCATTTCAGTTTAATTATCTGAGACCATTATCAAATCAGCCTGGGGACTTAAAACGTTCCCCTCCGAAAAAAGCGAAGAAAAAGAAGGATGTAGATGAGTAGGTGTAAACATGAAGGTAAATATACAGCCAAAAGAGGGGCTGCTATTTAATGCATTTTTGGTTATGTTTGTAATCCATGTAACCCAGACAGGTGTTGGATTGGCAGGACTGCCAAGAATTGTTTATCTTGAAGCGGAACATGACGGCTGGATTTCTGTACTTTTGGCTGGTGTGCTTACTGGAATAATCCTTTGGGTTATGTTTCTGCTGCTTCGGGAGTACGAAAGCGCTGATTTATATGGAATACAGGTGGACTTGTTTGGCAAGCTTTTTGGCAGAATGCTTGGGGTAATGTATATGGTTTATCTAAGCAGTGTCTTTTTCGATATCTGCATGAATTATGTTGAGATTGTCCAGGCCTGGATTTTTTCCGATATGCCGACATGGGTTCTATCGGGGGTTATTATATCTCTCGCAGTTTATGCCTCCCTTTCAGGAATCAGGATGGTAGTAGGATTTTCATTTATTTCGTTTCTTATGACCTTTTGGCTTATTCTGGTTTTAATTTCGCCTTTGAAGTATTCCGATCCTACTCATTTGTTCCCAATCATGAATACTGGCATTAAAAATATTGCCAGTGGTATATATAAAACTTCTTTTTCAATAATGGGCTTTGAACTACTGCTTTTTGTTTATCCCTATGTTCAAGAAAAGAAAAAAGCTCTGTTATACGCTGAATTAGGGAACTTGTATACAACCATTCTTTTTACAGTAGTGACAGTTGTGTGCATCACCTTTTTCGCAGGGGAAAGCTTAAAAAGAACGATTTGGCCTGTACTTTCCTTGTTCAAAATCGTCCGGCTCCCGAATCTGGAGCGATTTGAGTTTATTGCTGTTTCCTTTTGGCTCCTTATTATCCTTCCAAATTTATGTTCATACCTTTGGGCTGCCTCAAAGGGATTTACAAGATTATTCAATATTAAGCAATCGAAAGGGATTTATATTATTGCCGGCCTTGCCTGGTTAGGAAACTTTTTTATTAAGGCCAGATACCAAATGAATCTCATAACGGATTACATTGGGGAAGCAGGCTTTTATTTGGCTATTTGTTATCCAGCTATTTTATATGCAGTTGTAGTTATAAAAAAGAAGCTAAAGAAAAGGAGGCAGCAAAATGAAAAAGCAGGCTAAGAAGATGGCGGTTGTGATAGTTGCAATGAATCTTATTTTTCTTAGCGGCTGCCTTCAGCAAAGGCCTCTTGAAAAATTGGGATTGATAACGGCTGCTGGATTTGACCTTTCGAAAAAAAATAATATCCTGGGAACAGTTGTTTACCAGCAGTTTGATCCTCTTGAAAAAAACGTTACAAAAAAGATAATAGAACAAGCAAAAACGAGTAAGGGGTTAAGGCAGGATGAAAACCTTCAGACAAGCCATAAATTAGTTTCGGGCCAGATGCGGATAGTCATATATAGTAAGGAACTGGCGAAAAGAGGAATAATTCAGCTGATTGATACACTTAACCGGGATCCGACAATTGGAAATATGCTTTATGTTACAATCTCCGACGGGAAAGCGGTTGATCTCTTAACTAAAAACAATATTGGAAAAGGCTCTAATCTTGGGACCTTTTTATATAATTTGATTAAGCAAAACGTTGAGGGAGAACAGGTAATTTCACCAACCCTCCACGAATTTAACCATGACTTTTATGATGTCGGGAAGGATCCAGTTCTGCCCGTCTTGAAACTCAATCGTGGAGATATTGTTATATCATCTATGGCATTGTTTAAGAACGACCGGATGGTTGGCGAATTGAAACCCAATAGTCTTTTCTTTTTGAAGGTTCTTGTAGACTCCTATAAAGCAGGATCACAAGAAGTTCCATTGAATGCAAAAGATTTTAAGCCTTTGCTTATTAAAACAGCAGGCCATCGAGAGCGGGAGTTTCATGACAAAATTTATATCACGATTGACAACATAAACAGCAGCCACAAAATAAAATTGCTGGATAAGGATAAGCTTCGCTTTAGTGTTAAAGTAAAGCTTAAATCAAGGATACTGGAAATGACCGAGCCGATGGAGGTTGGAGATCCCAAGGCAATTAAGTTTGTTGAAAAAAAGATAAATGAACATTTTCAAAAGGAAATAGGCTTTATGATTAAGAAGTTTCAAACACTGGGAGTCGACCCTGTCGGCTTTGGCAACGAATACAACACGCATTTGCGCGGAAAAAAGATGACCAAGACAGAGTGGAGAGAGAAGTTTAAGGAAGCGAGCTTTGATATAGTTATTGATAATCAAATTGTCCGCACGGGTGTAATTGATTAATCTTTCTTCTTTTGTCCGAGTTTGTTAAAATAATCACGGACAGTAAATGAAGATTGCAGGTGATTAGATGAAAGTGCGGGCTTTTGGACTTATTTTTATTATTGGAGTTCTTCTATTGGCAGGCTGTGGAAAAAAAGAGATTGAAGGTGCTCAGAATTGGCCAGTGAAGGATTTCTCTTATACCAACCAGGATGGAAAATCATTTGGCAGTAAGAACTTAAAAGGAAAGGTTTGGGTAGCTGACTTTGTATTTACTAGTTGTGTCGATGTCTGCCCTCCAATGACCTCCAATATGGCATCCCTCCAGAAAAAGGTTAAAGAAGCTGGAATCAAAAATGTGGAGTACGTTTCATTCAGTGTAGACCCTACAGTTGATAAACCTGAGACTTTAAAAAACTATGGCGGTCGGTTTGGTGTCGATTTTAAGAATTGGAACTTTCTGACCGGTTATTCCCAGGAAGAAATCGAGACTAAGGCTATGAAGGAATTTAAAATGATCGTGAAAAAGCCACAGGAAGGCGATCAAGTGATCCATGGGACTGATTTTTTCTTAGTCAACCAGGAAGGTAAAATACAAAAGTATTATACTGGTTTGCAAGAAATACCGTATGACAAGATAATAGATGAAATAAAGACCTTGCAATAAGCCCTTTTAAAGGGCCTTTTTTTATTTTAATCTGCAAAATTTGCCCAATTCCTTTTATGTAATGTAATTTTTCTCCCGTGTTATAATAACTATAAGTTAAGGGAGGCGGATTATATGTTAAAAAGAATAACCTGCCTGTTCCTTTCCGTATTCCTTTTAAGTTCGTGCAGCCAGCCGGAGACTTGGAAACGCCAGCCGGATAAAAAAATAAATCTTCATGAATATCAAGGCATTCCCGCTGATTTTATTCCTAAACCACTGACAGTAGTATCCGCAGGTGACTCTCTTACTGAGGGTATTGGTGACAGCAGCAATAAGGGGGGATATCTTCCTTATTTAAAAAAGCGGCTTGAGAATGAAAAAGGAATCAAAGGGGTTCATTTTTATAACTACGGGGTAAAAGGCAACAGGACGACTCAGCTATTAAAGAGACTGAAGACTGATGAAATTAGGGGGAATATCAAAAAAGCCGACATGGTTATTCTAACGATTGGCGGCAATGATATCATGAAGGTTGTTTATGATAATCTTTCTAATCTTCAGCTATCAGCATTTGAAAAAGCGAAAGAAAAATATATTACTCATTTAACCCAGATTGTTTCATTTATTACACAGGAAAATCCCCATGCGTCGATTGTTCTTATTGGTTTGTATAATCCATTTGAAAGATGGTTTGCAAATAATAAAGAACTGGAAAAGGTGGTAACGGAGTGGAATGGTGCTGGACAAATGGTTGTATCCAGCTTCTCGAATACTTCGTTTGTTCAAATAGAAGATCTTTTTACTAATACAAAAGAAAATCTTCTTTTCACCGACCACTTTCATCCGAATGATAGGGGATACCAGCTAATTGCAGAGAGAACATTTAATCAGCTGGAGGTAAAGGCCTTGCCTGCCATATCCAAAAGGTATTTAGCAGCAAGGAAAGAGGAGAATTAAAGAAAATGAAAAACAAGTGGAAAACTGGATTTTTGGTTTTACTGGCTATCAATTTCATTATTGTGGCAGTCATTCTGATTACGGTACTGACGCCTCCAAAGGATACAAAGATACAAAAGCTTTCTTCTAACAAAAAGGACTATGTTTCTTTTTATATTAAATCAAATAAAGAGGATCTTAACCAGCTGATTCAGTACTATTTAAAAAAGGAAGCTCCCAAAAGCCCTATCGATTACCATATTGTATTGGCTGATGAAGTGGAATTGTACGGAAGCATTCCTTTCTTTAGTGATGAATTAAAGATGAGACTAACCTTTGAGCCGCAGGCTAAAAAGAATGGAGATTTGGTGCTAAAACAAAAATCCATTTCAGTTGGCCGGCTTCATCTCCCTGTTCCTTATGTAATGAAAATGATCAGTGATAATTACAAATTACCTAGAGGGGTTCAAATTCTGCCGGATGACAGAATGGTGTATATCAGAATGCAGGATTTGAAACTGAAAAGTGACGCAAAAGTGAAGGTTAATAAATTTAATCTGAAAAAAGACGATATTTCTTTTGACCTGCTAGTGCCGGTAAAATAAAAAGGTGTTCCGCTGCGGAACACCTTTTATTAGTCTGGAACAGTTATTACTTCTAATGCGGGTTCCCCTTGTACATACCCCACAGCAAAAAGAGTATAGGACCGGTTTGGTTCAAATCTCATTTTTGGCAGCGAAAGTGCCACATCTTTAGTGCCAGCAACTCTCGCTTCTAAATCTACTGTCATTGGAGTCAGGCCCAGGTAACTGGAAGTCTTTCGGTAGGAGATATGAGGAAATACGACATCACCATTTTTAACAGCAATATCCACTGCAGGTGCATCAGGTGAAAGGTGAACAAAGCGTATTTTTGACTCATTTGCCGGAACATTAGAATCAGTTGGGATAGCAAGCAGCCTGAGGAATTTTTCACTGTGTATGGCAGCGAGTGTATAAGACCTCCCGGATTCAACGCTTATTTTTTTACTAATGACCGATTCTGTCATGTTCCCAGTTGGGTATACGTCTATTTGGTATTTTCCGGGAGCAAGAGACAGATAATCACTCACGTGTTTGAAAGGGAAATCGGTCAGTATTTTTTGCCCGTTTACATAAATATCAACATTTGGAGCACCTGGTGCAGCGTGGATAACCCTTACTCTTGCCTCTCTGGCAGGGCGGTTCATCTGATTCATAAATTGAACCCCTTTATTTAATGATTTTAGATGCTTTTGATAATAATAAACATGCATGGCTGGATTGGTGTATTTATAATAGCATGCTAATAAATCATAAATAGCTGCTTTTTGAAAATAATCCATCCGTCTTTTTTCGTCCATTGCGTACACTCCCAGTTAATTATCTACTGCGATAATGTATGCATATGTCTTTGGGTCGGTGCCTATCACACAGTTTGTTCATTATTTTTTCCAAATTGTTTACTTTTTTCCTTTTATTGCATATGATAAAAATCAGAATATATGAAAGCGGGTGAAGTGTAATGAGTAAAGAGTTATTAATTGCAGTGAGCAGTCTCTATATCGTTTGCACAGCCCGTACGGGAAAATTATTGTAGGGAAAGTTTGTCTTCATTTTCCGCCACGATAATAAAACCATGGGCTGTCATGCCTATGGTTTTTTTGATGGAAAAAATCCGGATTTCCGGATATCTATTTAAATTGTGGAGGAATATAAATTGACATTTTTATTAACTGGTATAAATGAAAAAGTAAAACAGGAATTCTCGTCTTATGAAGATACAGAAATGTTGCTTGGCAGAGTGGCGCTCGAACACAAAAGAATGTACAGGGTGTGGACGGATGCCGGGGAACTGCTTTGTGAGGTTTCTGGGAAATTTGCTTTTGAAGCTGTCAGGCGTGAGGATTACCCTGCAGTTGGAGACTGGGTGGCTATAAAACAAAGAGAACTAGGAAAAGGCACGGTTCATGCTTTATTGCCCAGAATGAGCAAATTCTCTCGTAAAACGGCAGGTAAAACCACAGAGGAACAAATAATTGCTGCCAATGTCGATACCGTTCTGATTGTTAATTCCCTGAATGAGGATTTAAATCTTAGAAGAATTGAAAGATATCTTCTCCTTACATGGGAAAGCGGGGCTAATCCGGTAATAGTATTGAGTAAGTCGGATTTATGTGATGACATTGAGGCAAAAACGGCAAGTGTGGAAGAAATTGCGTTAGGTGTTCCTGTTATTGCTGTAAGTGCGGAAAACGAAAGTGGTATAGATGGATTAAAAGATTTCCTCCAGCCAGGGAAAACAGTTGCTTTACTTGGTTCTTCAGGTGTAGGGAAGTCGACATTAACGAATAGGCTGGTTGGGGAGGAAAAACAAAAGATACAAGAAATCCGCGAATCCGATGACAAAGGAAGACATACAACCACCCACCGCGAACTTATTTTAATGGATAACGGCTGTATTTTAATTGATACTCCTGGAATGAGGGAGCTGCAGCTTTGGGAAAGCGGAGATGCCCTTGAGGAGACCTTTACTGATATTGACATACTCGGTCAGGAGTGCAGATTTAGGGACTGCAGGCATGAGGATGAACCGGGATGTGCAGTAAGAAGGGCAATTGAAAATAACATTCTTACAGAAGACCGTTATATAAGCTATAAAAAACTGCAGAGGGAGCTTGCCTTCTTAGAACGTAAAGTCGATAAAAGGGCGCAAGCAGAAGAGAAAAAACGCTGGAAAAATGTCAGTAAGAATATAAAAAATAAGAGTAAATAGTAATGGAGCTGGCACTTGCCGGCTCTTTTATGTTGGGTTTAGATTCTTCTAAGGTGTATTATTTTAAAACCACTCTTTTATCTTGTATACTCGAAATCAAAGCTTAATTTTTTAGCAATAGGGAAAAGGTAAAAGAAAGACTTTTAATGGAGAAAGGGTGAAGGATATGGATACTTTGTATGAAAAAGCAACTTTTGCTGGGGGCTGTTTCTGGTGTATGGTTAAGCCCTTTGACGAGCAGCCCGGCATTATGAAGGTTGTTTCCGGTTATACCGGTGGCCATGTTGAAAATCCAACCTATGAGCAGGTATGTTCTGGTGTGACGGGCCACATTGAAGCTGTACAGATTACATACGACCCTAGGGTGTTTACTTACAATAAACTTCTTGAACTATTTTGGCAGCAGATTGACCCAACAGATCCCGGAGGCCAATTTTATGACAGGGGCCGTTCCTATTACACGGCGATTTTCTATCATGATGAAGAACAAAGAGAAGCTGCGGAGAAATCAAAACTGGAGCTTCAGGAAAGCGGGAGATTCTCTAAGCCAATCGTTACTCCGATTTTGCCTGCCGAAGACTTCTATGAAGCAGAAGAGTATCATCAGCATTATTATAAAAAGAATCCCGCACACTATCAGTCCTACCAGGTAGGCTCTGGCAGGGCAGGGTTCATTCAAAGCCACTGGGGGAACAAAAATGAAAAATAAAGAAGAACTAAAAAATAAATTATCACCTATGCAGTTTGATGTAACACAGAATAATGGAACGGAACCCCCTTTTCGAAATGAGTACTGGAACGAAAACCGGGATGGAATTTATGTTGACATTGTTTCCGGTAAGCCTCTATTCAGCTCTCTTGATAAGTATGATGCCGGCTGTGGTTGGCCGAGTTTTACAAAGCCAATCGAAGATAAGGAAATTATCGAAAAGAAGGATCTCAGTCACTTTATGATCCGGACAGAGGTCAGGAGCAAGGATGCAGATTCGCATCTGGGCCATGTTTTTAATGACGGACCTGGACCAGATGGACTTCGGTACTGCATTAATTCAGCGGCTATGAGGTTTATTCCTAAAGAAGACCTGGAACATGAGGGATACGGAGAATTCAAATCCCTTTTTGAATAGAGAGGATGAAAGTTATGTTTAAAAAATTATTTGGCAAAAAAGAAACTTTAAAAACCGTTCAGCTGGTTGCCCCGATTACGGGAAATGCAGTGGATTTAGAGCAGGTTCCAGACCCTGTATTCTCACAGAGAATGATGGGAGACGGACTTGCCATTGAACCGAAGGAAGGCGTAGTCGCTGCTCCAGTTGCAGGGGAAATTATTCAGGTTTTCCCTACCAAGCATGCTATTGGTATACGCGCGGAAAATGGGGCAGAAATCCTTATTCATATTGGCCTTGAGACTGTTTCCTTAAAAGGGGAAGGCTTTACTGCGCACGTACAGGCTGGAGATAAAGTACAGGCCGGTGACAAGCTGGTAACGTTTGATATGGATACAGTCGGCGCTAAGGCGAAAAGTCTTGTAACCCCCATTATCATAACTAATGGGGACAGTGCTTCTGCTTTTGAAAAGCTTACATTGGGAAATGTGGAGCGGGGCAAGTCGCCAATCATGGAAATTACCTTTGAGTAAAAACGTGTATTAGAAAACCAGCAGCCCTTTAGAGCTGCTGGTTTTTTAGTCATGTTTATTATTTAACTCCGTTTCATGAAGTGCGGCTTTTTTTTGGCTTCTTCTTTTTAGCTGGTAGCCGATAAATACGATATATAGCGGTACAGCAATGTAGATAAAGTAAGGCATTTGTGCCCGTTCATTTTTAAAGATAATAAATATCAGATAGCCAAGCAGTGCAGTAATAATTGTCCCGTACTTAGGCAGCGGAACGCTTTTTAAACTAGGAATTTTATATTTACTGACCATTAAAAAGCAGAGCGCCATAAATGAAATGTTGATGATAATATCCGGTATCCATTTAGTAAGCATAACAATTAAGGTCAAAATCCCGCCTGCTGCCGTAATCGGTACACCGGTAAAATATTTAATCGAGCTCTTTGTGTTCACATTAAACCTTGCCAGACGGAAGGCCCCGAATAAAGGGAATAGACCTGCCACAATAAGGCCAATCAGCCCGTATTTTGAAAAAGAAACATAATAGGCAAGGATAGCTGGAGCCACACCGAAGGTCACAACATCTGCAAGAGAGTCCAGTTCTTTGCCAATTTCGGAATGGGCATTTAACATCCGTGCTAATCTGCCGTCCATACTGTCGAGCATCATCCCAATCAAAACGAGTAGGGCAGCATTACGAAAGTCTCCATTGGCTGAAAATACAACCGATAAAAAACCGCAGAATAAATTGCTTAGCGTAAATAAGTTAGGAATTCCTCTTCTAATCATTTTAAAACCTCAAATCATGAATAATAATTGCATTCTTAAAATTGGGTTTATTAGCTTACTTTGCCATTATACCCGATCCTATTCATGATAACACATTTCCTTATGGCAATTAATAACTCTAATGGAAAAACAGAAAATTCTACGAGAGTGTTTCCCTTTTTTCTGCTTCCTCCACTTTCTTGGATGCAAGTCCTCCCGATAGGATAAATTTCATGGCCTCTTCAGGTTTGACATCGATTACTTCCACATCATCCTTTGGAAAAAGAAACGTAAACCCAGCCATCTGAAAGGTTTGCGGAACATATACTGCCACATGATCTGCAAGAGGCTGATAAAAAGCTTCAAGCTGTTCAGAGGTTATAAATCCAATACTTTTCATTGATGTACCTGGGATAGTGACGAGTACGACCTTAGAAAACGACTTTTTGTCTCCCAAAAAGGATTGGACAGTATCCTTTATAATACTGTAAATGGTTTTAACAAAAGGAATCTTTTCTAGCAGAGTATCAATTAACTCTATAATTTTTCCGGTAAGAAACCTTGTTGAAAGCCAGCCCAGTACAGTAATTAAAGCGAGTGTAACCAAAAGACCGATACCAGGTACATAGCCGTGCTTCATATGCTCCCTTAAGACGTTGCCAAGCAAGCTATCCAAGAACACAAAAATTTTATAAATAACATAAAAAACTAATAGTATTGGAACAAAGGTTAAGATTCCATTGATAAAATTTCTTAAAATAAACTTCATGTATGTTTCTCCTAATGTTTGATTCTGGAAGGTACAATAATGGAAGAAATGCGAACGGTTGGCTTTGAGCCGGCGGCCAAATGCGTTCCTGCCCCTGTATTGATAAATTCAATTCGGTGTTTACTGCTGCCAAGATTGCTCGCAATAAATAAATGCCTTTCTCTTCCAAAAGGCCACCATGTAGAAATGCTGGCAGAATATTTACCGTCTATATAGACATTCATTCTGCCTCCTTTTATATGGCGAAATACGTTTACTCCAACTGAATTTCCGTAAAAGTCATACTCCAGGCTGGCGTCCTTCTTGCTGCTTATATAATAGGCTCCTCGGCGGTAAAAATCCTTGCTTGCAACTGGCTTATTAACATTGTTATACGATATGTCAGTACCAGAATTCATAGGAGCTGCCAAGCTTTTAGGTATGATTTTCTGACTGGCGGCTTTGCTGGTAAATACCTTGAACAGCTCATTTGCATATAAACGATAGCCGTCTGGATTTGGATGAACCATGTCTCTGGTTAGATTCTTTACTGGAATCCCAGACATTCGAAAGGGCTCCCTCATATCCACATTTGTTGACTGATAATGCTCGGAAAGCATTTTAATCGTATCGGCAAATTTGGGGTGTTGGAGACAGCTCTCAGTTATAGTTACAATTTCAGCCTTTGGGTAAGTCGTTTTAATATCTCGGATAAGCTTTTCGTAATAAAAAGAAAATTGTTGTGCAGTCATATACTTTCTGTCATTCTCACCAAATACGATAAAAGCAAGGTCGATATCTTTATTTAATTTCTCTTTCTGGAATTTTACAATCCCCTCGAAGGCAGTCGCCCCGCTTTGAACAATTTGATAATGAACAGCTGAAGCATGGTAATGATTATATATCTGCTTTTCCCATTGAGCAAACCAGGTTTGTGACGGTACTCTTGCACCGGAACCCCTGCCAATACTGTCACCGACAATTATGTATTGAAATTTTTGTCCTGACTGGATCTTTTGATAGATGTTTTTCCCCTTTAATTCGTCTCCTTTTGCTTTCGTAATCCCATTAATATAAAAAATGATCCCTGAGACCATAAAAAAAACAAGTATAACGGATAAATATTTTCGACTCAATGAAACTTCCTCCTGAGATGACTGAATATATGAATCATGACAATTTTACCGGAAATAAATTACCATTTAAAGCAGGCAAAAGGCCTATTTATTAGCAGCTATTCAATTATCCGGTTGTTTAAAACATTCTATTTAGTAAATACCCTTTCAATAATTGAACCGAAAAACTTTCAATTTTATGAAGGGGACTGGAATGCTTTGCAGTTTAAGTTTGTTTTAACATATTTTATTGCTTAAAGGCGAATATCACAAGGTGAAAAAATTTTTAGGCAAAGCATTCAAAGAATCCTCGACACTCCTGCTGAAAAACTGGCTGACAAGACCCAGCAGCAAGGGGCCTGGCAGTTAGTCCGCGGAAAGGGAGTAGATTCTATTGTGCAGAATTAAATTATTTAAAGCACCTAATGATCGAGTTTTTTTATTAGTATGTCTGAATTATTTTAAAAAGAGCAAAACACGAACGATAGTATATATAAATTAAAGTTAATTCGGATTTTTATTGACTTTTCGCTTGTTAACTTGATATATTTACCTATGGAAATGCAATTTATGCTAGGGGGAAATGGATGATGGAAACAAATTATGATGTGATTGTGGTTGGTGCAGGCCCGGCAGGGATTTTCACTTGTTATGAATTAACTCTGAAAAAACCGCAGGCTAGGGTATTGCTGATTGATAAAGGCCATGACATCTATAGAAGAAATTGTCCGATTTTACAAAAGAAAATTGAAAAATGTCCCCCTGCTGTGGGAAGAAAAGAGTTTGCCGGATGTCTGCCTGCCTGTTCCATTACAAATGGTTTCGGTGGAGCCGGTGCATATTCTGATGGCAAATTTAACATAACAAGTGAGTTCGGGGGCTGGATGACCGATTATCTTTCGAATTCCCAAGTAATTGATCTGATTAAATATGTCGATGAAATTAATTTGAGTCACGGTGCTACTCAAAGCATTACAGATCCGCTCACTGATAAGGTAAAAGAAATAGAGCACAGGGGATATGCTGCCGGGCTCAAGCTTCTGCGTGCACAGGTCCGCCACCTTGGAACTGAACAAAACCTTGAAATTTTGAAAAGCATATATGAGTATTTAAAAACTAAAATAGACATGGTTTTTGGAACAGAGGTCGATGACTTAATGACTGAAAGATCCTCTTCCGGCCATAAAGCAACAGGCATTAAATTAAAGGATGGACGTATTATCTCAGCTGAAAAGGTCGTAATATCTCCAGGGCGGGATGGATCAGCATGGCTTTCCAAAATCTTAAAATCCAGACGCTTTCGTATGATGAATAACCAGGTAGATATTGGCGTAAGGGTTGAGACATCAAATATTGTCATGCAGGAAATTAACGAACATTTATATGAAGGGAAGTTTGTCTTTAATACATCTGTAGGGACAAGAGTAAGGACCTTCTGCAGTAATCCTTCCGGACACGTCGTGGTAGAAAACCATTCGGGTATTATGCTTGCCAATGGCCATGCTTATAAAGATCCAAAGCTGGGCAGCCCAAATACTAATTTTGCTCTGCTTGTTTCACATACGTTCTCCGAGCCTTTTGACAAGCCGAATGAATTTGCCCATGAAATTTCGCGCCTTGCCAACAGCCTTTCCAATGGAGGCTTGATTGTTCAAAGATACGGTGACCTTCTAAAAGGTAGAAGATCAACAGAAAAACGAATTAAAGAGGGATTCTTGGAGCCGACTATGAAGGAGGCTGTACCCGGTGACTTGGGACTTGTCCTTCCATATAACACGCTGAAAAGCTTAATTGAGATGACAGAGGCCCTAAATGAGGTAACTCCTGGACTTGCTTCCGAACATACTCTTTTTTATGGAGTTGAAGCGAAGTTTTACTCTGCAAGGCCAAAAGTTAATGACAGGTTTGAAACAGAAATCGGCGGCCTTTATGTTGGCGGCGATGGTGCAGGTGTCACACGTGGTCTGGCTCAAGCCAGTGCCTGCGGTGTTTGGATTGCCAGGGATATTATTGAAAAAACAGCGAACCAGCCGGCAAAGGAAACGGTTCTCGTATAGTTAGAGAATAGGAATAAGGTCCGCTGGGTGCGGACCTTATTCCTATTCTGCCTGTAAATCTGTTAGGATAAGGATAGTTTCTTATTATAGGGGGATATCTTATGCTGCCAAGAAGACTGGCTCCAGGGGATGAAATTAGGGTGATTGCACCATCCACTAGCATGGCTGTTGTAAAAGGAAAACAGGTTGATATGGCCGTTGAACGTTTAAATAATCTTGGATTTACCGTTACTTTCGGAAAAAACGTTTATGAGCATGATGAATTTTTTAGTACTTCCATACAAGATCGAATAGAAAACCTGCACGAAGCCTTCCGGGACACAAATGTGAAAGGAATATTAACAGCTCTTGGCGGATATAATGCCAATCAGCTATTGAAATACATAGATTATGATTTAATAAAAGACAATCCAAAGGTCTTTATCGGCTTTAGTGATATAACAGCATTGAATCTTGCTTTCTATCAAAAGGCGAACTTGATCTCCTATTCAGGCCCCTTATTTTCAACCTTCGGGATGAAGATAGGGTTTGATTATACCTTACAGTCCTTCTTAGAGGCTGTAACCAATGATGCACCGTATGAGATAGCACCTTCTGAAACCTGGAGTGATGACCTTTGGTACCAGGACCAGGAGTCTCGCGAGTTTATTAAGCAAGATGGATATCTTGTCCTTCAGAAAGGAAAGGCGGAAGGTAAGCTGATTGGAGGGAACCTGGGTACCATGAGCTTGCTGCAAGGGACAGAATATATGCCATCTCTTGAGAACTCCATTCTTTTTATCGAAGATGATGATGAATCACATCCCCAGCTATTTGATCGTCAGCTTCAATCTCTGCTGCACCTCCCTCATGCAAAGGGGATAAAAGGAGTTCTTATTGGCAGGTTCCAAAAGGGCTCGAATATGACTGAAGCCGCCCTTAGAAAACTTATTACAGCCAAAAAGGAGCTTTCTGGTATTCCGATAATCGCAAACGTTAATTTCGGACATACCCAGCCTCTTGCCACAATACCGGTCGGAGCAAAAGCAGCCATAACAGCTGATCAAGAAGACATAAGTATTTTGATAGAACAAATATAAATTAAGCAGGCACCCAGCGCGGGTGCCTGTCTTTTTTTACGAAAAAACGAAAGATTGAAGTTTTCCTTTCATACACTTTACTAAATTGTCCTGAACAAAAGCTGAGAAAATGCTATCTAAAAAAGTAAATAAAAAAGCCTGGCCGATGCCCGGTTTTCTTTTACCTGATTTTCAGATTATGCAGGTTTATTTCTTTGGTTTTCTTTAAAGGAAGGAAGGGTTTTTGTGGAGCAGTCATATTTAATAAAGCCGGACCTGGATGAAAATTATCCGATAATTGATTATGGAGCAGGTGTCTTTTTATTTGATAAGCAAGGAAAAAAATACTTGGATGCGTCTTCCGGAGCGGTTACTGCCAATATTGGACATGGAGTCCAGGAGATCATTGAGGCTATGCATGAACAGGCCCAAAAGGTTTCATTTGTATACCGTTCCCAGTTTACTAGCGAACCAGCTGAAAAGCTTGCCGGAAAAATCGCCAAAATGACACCAGGTGACTTGAATTGGTGCTTTTTTGTCAACAGCGGTTCAGAGGCAACAGAAACAGCGATGAAAATGGCCATTCAGCATTGGCAGGAAAAGGGAATCCACACCAAAATGAAGGTACTCTCAAGATGGGTCAGCTATCACGGCATTACGCTTGGAGCTCTGTCGATGTCAGGACACCCTCCGAGAAGAGCACGATTTGTGCCGCTGCTGGATGATTTTCCTGTTATACATCCTCCTTATTGCTACCGCTGCCCGTATGGCCAAAAAGCACCTGAATGTAATTATTTATGTGCACGGGAGCTTGATGGCGCTATTGCAAGAATCGGTGCTGACAAAATCGCCGCCTTTATAGTGGAGCCTGTTATAGGGGCGGCAGGCGGGGCGATTGCTCCTCCTAAAGGTTATTTAAAAACCATTAAGGAAATCTGCGACAAAAATGACATTTTACTTATTGCAGACGAGGTTATGACCGGATGCGGCCGAACAGGTACAATGCTGGCCTCGGAGCAATGGGAGGTTATCCCTGATATTGTTACGTTCGGAAAAGGATTAGGTGCAGGATATGCCCCTATTGCAGCTGCAGTTGCAAGTGAAAAAGTAATAGAACCGATCCTCAAAGGAACAAAATCCGTAATGAGCGGTCACACCTTAAGTGCAAACCCCCAGGCCTGTGCCACTTCTCTCGCTGTACTTAACTATCTTGAAAAAAACAAAATTTTTGAAAATGTTGAGTGCAAAGGTATTTACCTCAAAAACTTGCTTAACAAGTTAAAAAACCAGTTTCAGTGTATTGGTGATGTCAGAGGTAAAGGCCTTCTGCTTGGATTGGAATTTGTTAAGGACAAAAAAACAAAAGAACCATTTCCTCGTACTCTTCAAGCCACAAATAGAATAGTTAAACTAGCACGTGATAAAGGATTGCTCATTTATCCCGCAGGAGCTGGCATTGATGGGATAAACGGGGATGCCATCATTATTGCCCCACCTTTAAATATTACTAAAAGAGAAATGGAACAGCTGGGAGCTTTATTAAAGCAGACTTTGGAAGCCTTTGAAAAAATCGCGGCAGCTCATGAACCCGCCGGTCAATAAAATTGGCCAGCCTTTGGAGGTAAGAGAATGGAAAACCTTTTTGGGAAAATAGCCGAAGTCGATCAGGTTATGAATTTTTTTCATGATAACATGGTGCTTATGTTTGGAGGCTTTGGGGGAGTAGGTTCACCTCCGCTTTTAATTAGTGAGATCTTAGAAAAGGGCGTAAAGGATCTAATCCTTATAGGAAATGATACTGGTTTTCCGCATATCGGAATTGGAAGGATCGTCAGCCAGGGGAGAGCAAAGAAGGTAATCGCTTCCCATATTGGCTCAAATCCTATAGCAGGTAAGCTAATGACAGAAGGAAAAATGGAAGTGGAGTTTTCTCCGCAGGGAATTTTAGCGGAAAGAATTCGGGCAGGCGGAACAGGGCTGCCAGCAATTTTAACCGACATAGGGCTTGATAATGAAATGGTTTCAAATGGAAAACCGCAGTTTGAACTGAATGGCAAAAAGTATTTAGTAGAAACGGCGCTAAAAGCTGATGTTTCTATTGTTTATGCCAAAAAAGCCGATAGTTATGGCAACCTGGTTTATGACAAAAGTGCACGTAATACAAACCCTCTTGTGGCGATGGCAGGGGCAATTACGATTGCAGAGGTGGAGGAGATCGTTCCAGTTGGCTATCTTGATCCGGAGGAAATCGTCACCCCAGGAGTGTTCGTGGACTATGTCATACAGTCGGGAGGGGTGAATTGGAAATGGGCATGGGAATCGAATTGAGGAACCGGATAGCCAGAAGAGCCTCCGAAGAAATTCGTAATGGAATGGTAGTAAATCTGGGTATTGGTATCCCGTCCCTGGTACCAGATTTTCTTCCGTCTGATATGAGAGTGATGTTTCATGCCGAAAACGGCATTCTTGGCATGGGTCCCAGCCCGGCAGTCGGGGAAGAAGATGAGAATTTATGTAACGCTGGCGGCTTCCCGGTTACTCTTATACCGGGAGGAGCTTATTTCGACAGCTCCCTTGCCTTTGGTATGATTCGGTCCGGAAAAGTAGATCTTACCATTCTTGGATCCCTCCAGGTCAGTGAAAAAGGAGACCTTGCCAATTGGATTGTACCAGGTAAAAAGGTCCCGGGGATGGGCGGCGCCATGGAGCTTGCCCAAAAAGCAAAAAAGGTCATCGTTGTCATGAATCATTGTGATAAAGCAGGAAATCCCAAAATGGTTTCTTCCTGTACATTACCCCTTACCTCAGCTGAATGTGTGGATTTGATTATTACCGAACTGGCTGTTTTTGAAATCAAGAACAGTAAGCTCTGGCTAAAAGAGCTTTTTGCCCCCTATGATATCCAGACTGTTATTGAAAAGACCGGCTGTGGAATTAACCTTCCTGAAAAAATCCGAAAAATTGCTTACTAGACTTCATTGAAAAAGTACTTATTCGCGGGGAGTGAAGAAAGAATGGAAAAGATTCAGGAAAGAATTTTTGCATGGCTAAAAGATAACCGTCCAAGAACAGCGAGATTCCTGCAGAAGCTCGTGCAGGAAAACAGCACCCGTGGAAACGAAAGCAGCGCACAAGCGATCATTATAGAAAAATGCCGGCAAATTGGCCTGGAGCTTGATATCTGGGAAATTGGCGATGAAAAGCTTTACCAGCATGAGGCCTATTGTTCAGACAGGGGTCAATATGAAGGGAACCCCAATGTTGTTGCAGTCTTGAAAGGAACCGGCGGTGGTAAATCGATTATTCTTAACGGACATATTGATGTTGTTCCTGTAGGAGATTTAAATAACTGGGTTCATGATCCTTTCAGCGGCCATATTGAAAAGGGCAGGCTTTATGGCAGAGGTTCAACTGATATGAAGGGAGGAACGGCGGCCATGTTGATGGCAGTCGGGGCCCTAGCCGCTGTGGGTGTGAAGCTTAAAGGTGATGTGATTTTCCAGAGCGTTATAGAAGAAGAAAGCGGAGGAGCCGGCACTCTTGCGGCCGTATTAAGAGGGTACAGGGCGGATGGTGCTATTATTCCTGAGCCTACAAATCTAAAAATATTTCCAAAACAGCAGGGCTCCATGTGGTATCGGATCACTGTAAAGGGAAGGGCTGCACATGGCGGCACACGGTATGAAGGAGTAAGTGCAATCGAAAAAACTTCCCTCGTCATCCAGGCTCTTCAGGAGCTTGAGCGGGAAAGAAATACTAGAATTACAGATCCTCTCTATCACAGTATTCCAATCCCGATCCCTATTAATATCGGAAAAATTCAGAGTGGGGAATGGCCTTCCTCTGTTCCCGATACAGCTATTCTCGAAGGAAGAATGGGTGTTGCACCGGATGAAGAGATGCTTTCGGCACAGGATGAGCTGGAATCCAAGCTTAATAAAGTACAGGAAAACGATCCGTGGCTGAAGGAAAACCCTTTGAAGGTGGAGTGGTTTGGCGGCCGCTGGCAGCCTGGAAGTCTTGAGGAGAATCATCCTTTATTAGGTGCCGTAAGCGAAAGCTACAAAGAAATTTTCAAAGAAGAACCAGTAATCGAGGCTTCACCATGGGGAACAGATGGAGGAATTTTATCCCGTTATGGAGGAACCCCAGTAGTTGTGTTTGGTCCGGGTATAACTGAAACGGCTCATGATGCCAATGAACATATTATTCTTGAAGATTTGTATAAATCGGCTGAAATTATCGCTCTCACTTTATTAAAGTGGTGTGGGGTGGATTCACAAGGAGAGGGGGAGAAGGAATGAAATCAATTAATATAAAGACCTGTCTTCCGGGGCCTAAGGCAGCAGAGCTTTTGGACAGAAAAAATAAAAATGTTCCGAAAGGTCCTTTTAATACGATTCAGACGTTTGCCAGTAAAGCAGAAGGAGCGCTAATAACAGACGTCGATGGGAATACATTTATTGATTTTGCAGGTGCCATTGGAACGCTCAATGCCGGCCATTGTCCACCAAGGGTGGTAGAAGCGCTACACCGCCAGATAAATTCATATCTTCACCCTTGCTTCCATGTCATGATGTATGAGCCATATATAGAACTTGCGGAAACATTGAACAGTATTACGCCTGGGAATCATGCTAAAAAAACATTCTTTTTAAGCAGCGGGGCAGAGGCCGTTGAAAATGCCGTTAAAATAGCTCGGAAATATACTGGCAGGAAAGCCATTATTTCATTTGAACGCGGCTTCCATGGAAGAACCTATATGGCTATGTCGCTAACTAGTAAGGTAAAGCCCTATAAATACGAATTTGGTCCATTTGTTCCTGATACCTATAAGTGGGCTTATCCCTACTATTACCGCTCTGAATTTTCAACCGCTGAACAGCTGGATGAAGCACTGCTAAACCGCTTTGAGACGTTTTTTCAAAGCGAAGTTCCTCCGGAAGATGTCGCTGCCGTTATCATGGAACCCGTCCAGGGTGAGGGTGGATTTGTTATCCCTTCCAGGAAATTTGTTCAGGAAGTTAAGGCATTATGTGAAAAATATGGAATTCTTTTTATAGCAGACGAGGTACAGACGGGTTTTGGAAGAACGGGAAAAATGTTTGCCATTGAGCACTTTGATGTTATTCCTGATCTGATAACCATGTCTAAGTCCATTGCAGCAGGACTGCCAATCAGTGCTGTTACAGGCAGAGCTGAAATAATGGATGCGCCCAATGTAGGCGAAATCGGTGGAACGTATGGCGGAAGCCCGCTTGGCTGTGTTGCCGCCCTTGAAGTAATTAAAACAATACAGGAAGATGATTTGCTGGAAAGAGCAAATTTAATTGGGAAGGTTTTTAAAGAAAGATTTGAAAGACTGCAGGTGGAGCAAATCGGAGAAGTACGGCAATTAGGGGCGATGTGTGCGATTGAATTTGTAAAGGATAGGGCAGGCAGAGAACCCAATAAAGAACTTGTTCAAAGGGTTGTCCAGAACTGTCATCAGAATGGCCTAGTAGTTATGACAGCAGGCTTATACGGAAATATTATTCGTCTGCTGGTTCCTCTGGTGGTGACCGACAGCCAGCTTAATGAAGGGATAGCAGTACTTGAAAAAGCAATCAAAACCTGTACTCAGACCCAAAAAGCATAGCCTTGCAGGAATTTACTTCAATTTTTGAAAGCATATTCCTCGATTTATCATATGAATCATAAGAAAATAGAAATAGATTAGATAAATCCTGCGGGGAGGTTTTTGTTTTGAAGCAGCTATTATGGATTAATGGTCAATACGCAGAAACTGAAAAGTACAACGAATTAAAGGGACCGTTTGGTCACGAAAAAATCGCAGATGTTGCTATGGCTTCGGAAACTGATGTACTGAATGCTATTTCAGCTGCAGAAGAAGCTTCTCTGAAAATGGCTGAGCTTACCGCTCATCAAAGAGCAGAAATACTCGAGAAAGTTGCTGAGCTGTTAAAAGAAAACAGAGAAGAATGTGCCCGTATCATAGCAAAGGAAGCAGCAAAACCGATAAAAGCTGCGCGGGCAGAAGTGGACCGGACCATCATGACTTATAAATTTGCGTCCCATGAAGCAAGAAGAATTCATGGTGAAACGGTACCTATGGATGCAGCCCCGGGAGGCGAAGGAAGGCTTGCGTTTACAGTAAGAGAGCCGCTGGGTGTTATTGGAGCCATTACTCCATTTAATTTTCCTATGAATCTTGTTGCCCATAAAGTGGGCCCTGCTGTTGCCGCAGGTAATACAGTTGTTCTTAAGCCTGCCAGCCAAACTCCGCTTTCTGCTTATAAAATTGCTGAATATTTTCATGAAGCAGGACTTCCATCAGGAGCATTAAACGTTGTTTCCGGCAGCGGAAGTAAGGTGGGCGACGTTCTAATGAACGATGATCGGATCAAAATGATAACCTTTACCGGTAGCCCGGAGGTAGGGAAATATATCAGAGAAAACTCCGGCCTTAAAAGGGTAACACTTGAACTAGGTTCCAATTCAGGAGTCATTGTCGATGAAGGAGTTAATCTGGAAAAGGCAGTACCTCGGATCGTTACAGGAGCATTTGCTTACCAGGGCCAGGTCTGCATCTCTGTACAGCGCATATATGTGCATGAAAGTATTTTCGATTCTTTTGTGGAGCTTTTCCTTCAGGAAACTCGTAAATTGAAATTGGGTGACCCCCTTCACGAAGATACTGATATTTCTGCCCTGATTTCAAAAAATGATTTTGAGCGAACAAAAGACTGGGTTAATGAGGCAGTAGAAAATGGCGCTGTTTTGGCTAGTGGAGGAGAATCCAGAGAAGGTGTGTTTACTCCAACCGTTCTTCTAAATGCTTCTCCAAAAGACAAGGTTTCCTGTGAAGAAGCCTTTGCCCCTATTGTCCATATTAATAAATTCAAAACAGTCGATGAAGCAATCGGCATGGTAAATGAATCAAAATATGGCCTTCAGGCAGGTATTTTCACCAATGATATCAACAAAGCATTGAAAGCTGCGAAAAAGCTGGAAGTGGGAGGGGTTATGATTAATGAAATCCCAACCTTCCGCGTGGATCAAATGCCATATGGCGGAGTTAAATTAAGTGGAATGGGCCGAGAGGGCATTAAATATGCAGTAGAAGAAATGACTGAATTAAAGCTTATCAGCATTAAGACGGAATAATATGGTTGTGAAAAAATGCCTGGCCTTTTTTAAGGCCAGGCATTTTAAAATATAAGGGTACTTTAAAAGACCTTTTATCATGTGGCTGTCTTAAAGCAGATTCCGTTGAAATCATCAAACAAGTTTTACAGATTCTATAATGTAAGAGCCAAATATAAAGAAAAGAAAGGAGAAAATCCATGCATCAGCCATCTTCCACCGTTTATTTAAATAAAGAGAACTATTATATGGAAGTTTTTTTGGACCCTTTTAATAAAAGGGTACGGATTGATGATTACCGGGGCAACTTATCGGTACTATTAAATAAATCTGAGGATTTAGCACAGGAGAATCAGGCCGAAAAACTGATTGTTAAAGGGAGACCGGAGCACATCGGCCATTTCATTGAAGCTGGATATGGGCTTGAAGCGAAGATTAGTGGATATTTTCGCGGAACAGATGCCTACTTTTTCACGAAATATTATAGTTCAGAAAGAAAAAAGAATGATCATTGGATAACAGAAGACGGAATGGTTAAAAGTATTATTCACTTAAATAAGCCAAAGGACCTATCTCATCCTCCTGCAAAATTTACTCTTATAAAGGCTGAAGAACGTCATGCTGAAAAACTCGCCACTTTATACGGGAAGGTGTTCAAAATATATCCCACACCGCTTCAGCAGCCCGAATATATTAAGAAAACAATGAGTGAAGGAACCGTTTATTTTATTTATATGGATGACAATGAAATCATTAGTGCCGCATCTGCTGAAATAAATGATTTTTATAAAAATGCAGAATTGACCGATTGTGCAACCCTTCCGGAGTATCGACAGCACGGATTAATGAAGTTTTTATTGAAGCGGCTGGAGCGAGAGCTGCTTGAGAGAGGAATTTATTGCTCCTATTCCATCGCAAGGGCACTATCCTTCGGTATGAACGCGGTCCTGCATCAGCTTGGTTACCGATATCAGGGAAGACTCATGAATAACTGCTATATATATGACAAGCTTGAAAATATGAACGTCTGGGTTCGAAATCTAGCAGAGTGACAGAAAACGGGCAAACGGTGACAATTTTTCGGCATCTCCTTCATATAGTTTGTAAGGAGGTGCTAGAGAATGGTTCAAATAGCAGACATGACAAATGAAGTCTTATCAGCCATATTAAAAAGCATTGATGAGGGCATTCATGCCGTTAATACGGAGGGTAAAACGATTTTTTATAACAAAGTGGCTGCAAAGCATGATGGACTCACAATTGATGAAGTCCTTGGCAGACCCCTGCTTGAGGCTTTTCCTTCCCTGACTGAAAATTCCAGTACCCTGCTGCGAGTCATTAGAACACAAAAGCCTATTTATAACCAGACACAGGTTTATGTTAATAAGCATGGAAACCGAATTGAAACCATGAATACAACCCTTCCCATTTTTGTGCGAAATAAAGTTATTGGTGCAGTCGAGATTGCGAAGGATTATTCCAGGATGAAGCTTTTAGCAGAGAGACTGCTGGAGCTGCAAAAAGGTTTTTCTAACCTGGAAAAAAGCGGCCGGCCGGGTAAAAATGTTAAATATACGTTTAGTGACTTAATGACAGTGAACCCTGAGTTTATTCGAATCAAAGCAGAAGCAATGAAGCTTGCCAAGGCCAATTCGCCCATTTTGGTATATGGTGAAAGCGGAACAGGAAAGGAACTGTTTGTTCAGGGAATACATGAAGCATCACGCAGATCAAATGGTCCTTTTATCGCCCAAAACTGTGCTGCTATACCGGAAACTCTTTTGGAGAGTATCCTGTTCGGTACTGCAAAGGGCAGCTATACCGGTGCAGTTGAAAGAAAAGGGTTATTTGAGCTTGCTGATGGCGGTACACTTTTTCTTGATGAACTTCATACCATGCCGATAGAGCTGCAGGCCAAGCTTTTAAGAGTACTTGAAGAGGGTACTGTCAGGAGAGTAGGCAGTTCACAAAATATATCCATAAATGTTCGTGTAGCTGCGGCAATGAATGAACATCCGAGCCAGGCCCTTCAGGAAAAAAAACTGCGTTCAGATCTATATTACAGATTAAATGTATTCACATTTTCCCTCTTGCCGCTAAGGGAGAGAAAGGATGATATCCTATTCCTAACAGACTATTTCATAAAAATGTATAATGCCGATTTAAATAAGGCTGTTAGCGGAATTGAGAGGGAAGTGGAGATTTTGTTTCTTCAATACCAATGGCCGGGAAATGTCAGGGAGTTGAAGCATTCACTCGAATATATGATGAATGTATGCGAAGAGGAAAAGCTGTCATTTAGTGATTTGCCCATTATGTTAAAGCATCAATCTCTGCCTTCTGAAGAACTCCAAATCAGTGCAGAATCTCTTTCTTTAAGGAAAAATATTAGGAACTTGGAAGAAAAGCTGATTGAAAGTGCATTGGAAAAGACAGGAAGGAATATCAATCAAGCAGCAAAATTGCTTGAAATTCCCCGGCAAACACTTCAATACAAAATACAAAAGTACTCAGGAACTGTCGAGTAAAAAATTGAAGACGAAAATTAGTTAACTTAGCCACTTAGTAATCCTCCTAGCCCAGACTGCCGGAAATCCGGCAGTTTTTTTACTTTAAAAATCTTAAACAGCTTAATAATCAATAAAATGCCCTATATAAAAGTTGGCACGAAAATTGCAAAGAGTTATGCAAAGGGTATTAGGAGGAATTTATCATGAAACATGATTTATATAAGCCTAAAAGGCATTGGAAGGATATAGAGTTGTGGAAGGGTGTTACAGAGGAACAGTGGAATGATTGGCTCTGGCAGCTTACAAATACAGTAAGAAATTTAGATGATTTAAAAAAGGTTATAAACCTGACTCCAGAAGAGGAAGAGGGAGTAAGGATTTCGACAAAGACGATCCCACTTAATATAACGCCCTACTATGCCTCACTTATGAATCCAGATGATCCGCGATGCCCAATCCGCATGCAGTCCGTTCCAATTTCAAAAGAGATTTTTAAAACAAAGTATGACCTGGAGGATCCTCTCCATGAAGATGAGGATTCGCCTGTTCCTGGGCTTACACACCGCTATCCTGATCGTGTTTTGTTCCTGGTAACGAACCAATGTTCAATGTATTGCCGTTATTGCACCAGAAGGCGCTTTTCAGGCCAAATTGGCATGGGAGTGCCAAAAAAACAGCTGGATGCCGCTATTTCATATATTGCCAATACACCGCAAGTACGAGATGTTTTAATTTCCGGCGGTGACGGTTTGCTCATTAATGACAACATCCTGGAATATATATTAAAAAACCTGCGAGAAATCGATCACGTGGAAATAATTAGAATAGGTACGAGAGCCCCTGTGGTTTTTCCTCAGAGAATTACCGAAAATTTGTGTAATATCCTGAAAAAATATCATCCGGTCTGGCTGAATACACATTTTAACACTTCAATTGAAATTACCGAAGATTCCAAGCGGGCATGTGAAATGCTCGCAAATTCTGGGGTCCCAGTTGGAAATCAATCAGTAATCCTTGCAGGAATCAATGACAGTGTCCCTATTATGAAAAAGTTAATGCATGACCTTGTAAAGATTCGAGTCCGTCCATACTATATTTATCAATGTGATTTATCTGAAGGAATTGGACATTTTAGGGCACCCGTTTCAAAAGGCCTTGAAATAATTGAAGGATTGCGGGGACACACATCGGGATATGCTGTACCAACCTTTGTTGTGGATGCTCCGGGCGGGGGCGGCAAAATTTCACTTCAGCCAAATTACCTCATTTCACAAAGTGCCAGCAAGGTTGTTCTTCGTAATTTTGAGGGAGTGATAACTTCTTATCCTGAGCCAGAAAATTATACGCCAGGAAAAGCAGAAGATTATTTTCAGCAGGTTTACCCGAACATGGAGGAGAAAAGATCAAATGTTGGTATTTCCTCGATAATGAATGACAGCCAATTTAATCTTGTACCAGAGGGGCTGGCAAGATTAAACCGCAGGGAGCAATATGCCCATGATCCAGGTCACATGTCTTTAAAAGATAAGCGAGAAAAAAGGGATGAGCTGAAAGAAAAGAAGTTTAAGGTGCAAAGTGAAAAAACAACCCAGCAGCCCAACTTGCCAAAATCGGAGGGAGAAACTGCAGCAAAAGAGTAAGGGGGGATAATAAAATGGCCAGTGTATGTGAATGGTGCGGCAGTCCTAGCTTTAAAATAGAAACAAAAAAGGTATACTGGGAACTTCCCGATGGAACTGGTGCGATTGAAATCACAGACACTCCAACTGTTTGTTGCGGAGATTGTGGAATGACCTATCAAACCACTGACACTGTTAAGGAAATTGAGGACCAATTGTTCCTGATTAATACCAAACAACTCTCCAATAGTGTAAGTTATGGTGAATTAATGGAAAAAACACGTTTGTTAAAAAGAAACTATTTTGATTTCAGCGGCGAGGAATAGAATTACGGAGGCAGAGGATTAAGTTTTAAAAGATGGACGGGGGAGAAAAATCCGTTATAATATATAAACTAGAGAGTCCGGGTTTGTCCGGGCAAAAAAGAAAGGCGTTTAATATGAGTAAATCATTTTATCATTTCTTAATGAAATACCGTCATCCGAAACCTCCGGATAATATCAGCCGCTTTGCAAATGATGCCTATCTAGACCATAGCTTTCCAAAGAATTCTTTTAATTACGAAGAAATAACTTCTTACTTGGAATTAAACGGACAGTATTTAGAGAGTATGGCTATTTTCGATGATGCCTGGGATTTGTATCTCTTAATTGAAGGCTAAAAACATAAAAATATAAGTAAATTGATGATCGCCTCTTTTTATAAGAAGGCGATTTTTTCTTTTCTTAAACGTCGCCTCCTCCATCCCTATGCATATAATATTGTAATCAATTTTCACGGCTCATCATTGAGAGGATGGAGGATATGGATAAAAGAAAAAAACCGAAATATAAGATCGGTGATACAGTCGTGATAACCATGTATGGGACAGTCGGGAAAATTACCGACGTAAAATGGCTGGAAGATAAGTATGTTTATGAAGTCAATAACAGTGAAGGTCTTTACCTTGAATCTGGCCTTCAATTGCTATCAGAGTATGAGGGCAGTGTGGTTGAACAGGAACATATAGATATAGAATATAAATTTTTCTTTGGGGATTTAGTTCAGGTAACGGGATATAGCTCGGATCTTTTTAAAGTTGTAGGTTTCCGTACGGAAATTTGGCGTTACAAAGAAGACGCATGGGAAGATGTGATCTATGAACTATCACGGGTTAGCGATGGGGAATGGCTTGAAGCTAACGAAGAGGAGTTAACCCTTGTTGCTGATTCCGAAAGTGCCGATACGTTTATTCAGAAACTTGGCCTTTTGCATCCGATCAATAAACAGCAGAATAAGAAAGTCAACTTAGAAAAGCCTGCACAGGGCTACAGGAAGGCTGAAAGGGAAGAGATGGACCGAAAAAAAGACCGGCAGCAATTAATCGACCATCTTTTGGATATTTATAATGATTACCGTATATTATACGAAATGTTCCATGACCAGGAATATTACCATGTAATGAGGGTGGTTGTGAGAAAATTGCAAAGCCTAATGAATAATGATGGGAAAAGTCACGTTTAGTTCATTTGGAAAAATGATAATAGAACATATAAAAAGAAAGGGATACAACCCCATTTAATCATCATAAAAAGAAGGTCTGTAAAGTTTCCAAAAAGGGGAATCAATAAGCCTTCATCGTTGTTTACATCCTGAATTAAATTCTCGACTATTACCTTAAACCCTTTCATAACATCCACTCCAATTCAATCATTTGTGTTTCAATATATGCTTGTCCTAAAATGAATAGAATAAGATATTAAAAATTCAAGAATGGGAGCATTGAATGTATACGCTTTTTCTATTTAAATAGCATGAAAAAGCTTGGACCTTCATACATTCAGTAAAAAGGGGGAGATGCTATGAGAGAAATTGAAGTATTTATTGATACGGAAGAAATTGCGGAATTTTTCTTTCATCAGCTTACGAAAAGAGGTTATGTTCCCTCCGAAGAGGAGCTTGAAGAACTTGCAGACATCACCTTCGAATACTTAATTGAGAAAAGTATTATTGATGAAGAAGTTGAAGGAGAAGATTAATCTGCAAGGGAATAGATAATCTCCCATTGTTATAAATTCTAAAAATATGCAACTATCAGTGATAAGCAAAAAAAAGACGGAGCAGCAGGCTTCGTCTTTTTTACATGCAGCTTTCCTTTTTTGAAACCTTTCAGGCTGCACATCGTATGTATCAATAAGTAAACACAGAAAGTATTTTAGTAAGGGGGAGAAAGCTTATGTCATTTTTCAATAAAGTTTTTGCCAGTGTGGGAATAGGGGCGGCATCTGTTGACACCAAATTGGAAAAAGAAACCTACATGCCGGGAGAAACCATGAAGGGCTCTATTTTTGTAAAAGGAGGAAGCGTGGATCAGGAAATTGATGAGATTATTCTGTCAGTCCACACAACTTATGTGAAAGAATCGAATGATAGAAAATATAATGTTTCAGCCTGCATTGAAAGGATGGCTGCTGCCGCTCCGTTTATTATAAGGGCTGGAGATGAGAGAGCTTTTCCTTTTTCCTTTAAGCTGCCTGAGGACACGCCTATTACAATAGGAAGAACAAAAATCTGGCTTTCAACTGGGCTTGATATCAAGAATGCCATGGATCCCAGCGACCAGGACTATATAAAAGTAATCCCAACAAATTTAATGGCTGCTGTACTCCATTCCGTTCAGGACCTCGGTTTCCGTTTAAGGGAAGCGGATTGCCAGGAGGCTCCAAGGCGATTGAGAGGGCGAACGCCGTTTATTCAGGAATTCGAGTATGTTCCTGCTTCGGGAAGGTTCCGTGGCCTTTTGGATGAATTGGAAGTTGCCTTCTTCCCTGCTGGCAATGGAAATATCAATGTACTTTTACAAGTTGACCGAAGAGCAAGGGGGCTTGCAGGCCTATTGTCAGAAGCCCTGGAAATGGATGAGACACATGTAAGTCTTACTCTATCTCCTTCTGATATTTCAGTAGTACCTGACAGACTGGAAAGAACAATTGAAAAATTCGCCTGATTTAACTGCTGATCTTTGTTTGTATTCGACAAAAATAGTGAAATTTTGATGAAGGAAACGAATGGGCAACTGTTTAACTTTATACAAAAGAGTTAACAGAATATTTGGAGGGGTTAACGTGATTAAATTTCTCGCCAAAAAAGCAGCTGTCCATTACGATGTAACCATTTTCCAGACTCCAAGCTTCCGACAAAACAAAGGATACCGTGAAGTATATCGAACCTTAGTCTTTGGCCAGGGTCATAATGATTGCCTTGAAAAGGTATTTAAAAAGTTTAATGTATCTGACTCAATGCCGGGAGATTATATTGGGAGGTTCTTATCCACTGGGGATATTATTATGATTGATCAGGGGAAATTCGGCCAATATTATTATCAATTACAGCCGGATGGATGGAAAACGATCAACCGAATTCATATTAGATGAATAAGTATCCGCTTGCAGGAAGAAGGTATTCACAAAAGGAATACCTTCTTTTTTGATTTTTATCTTTAAACTTTATTTTTTCTGCCGCCAGCAGCAGTCCATTCTTTTGCATGAGCGTTATGTTCCGCCTCGATGGCTTCCGGCGGAATATGATTATTTTTCTTTTTTCCATTTATGCGATTTCGGTGTTTTTTGCCCATTGTTAACCTCCCGCTCAATATGGAATTCAAATGAAATACTTACTCCCTCTTATAAAGGAAGCATGAATACGGCTTTTGCAGTAAAGCCTATATATAGCTTTTCCTTAAAACAAAAAAACATGAACCGGCAGGAAAGGTTTTTCAACCAAAATGTCTTTGTGGTATAGTTGGATTGTTCATTGGTCAAGTTAACCAATTTATTAAATGACTGGAGGATATTCTATTTTATGAGTATACATATTGGAGCAAAAGAAAATGAAATTGCTGAAACAGTACTATTGCCTGGAGACCCTCTGAGAGCAAAATATATTGCTGAAACATTTTTAGAAAATGCTGTTTGTTATAATGAAGTACGAAATATGTTCGGCTTCACTGGAACCTACAAAGGAAAAAGAATTTCTGTTCAGGGTACAGGAATGGGTATTCCCTCTATCTCGATTTATGTAAATGAATTAATGCAAAGCTATAATGTACAAAACCTTATCCGTGTTGGAACTTGCGGAGCGATTCAAAGAGATGTAAAGGTACGTGATGTGATTCTTGCCATGGCAGCTTCTACAGATTCCCAAATGAATCGGTTGACTTTTGAGGGAATTGATTATGCCCCTACAGCGAATTTTGACCTGTTAAAAAAGGCATACGATGCAGGTATAGAAAAGGGTCTTAATCTGAAGGCCGGGAATGTATTTACAGCTGATCAGTTCTATAATGATAATGCCGATCATGAAAAATGGGCTAAATATCAGATTTTGGCCATTGAAATGGAAACGACGGCTCTTTATACACTTGCTGCTAAATTTGGACGTAAAGCTCTTTCAATATTAACAGTTAGTGACCATATTTTAACCGGTGAAGAAACTACTGCAGAAGAACGCCAGCTAACATTCAATGATATGATTGAAGTAGCACTTGAGGCTGCTATTAAGGAATAAATTTTGAACTCCTCCTATTTTGGGAGGAGTTTTTTCATTTAAAGGATAATTTTACAGCTCAAGATGTCCTTTGAGAAATTATCTAGGGGGACATTTGGAGGTGATGAGAAAGAGATTGTACTACATAGGTTTTTTAGTAAGCTAGAATTAGCCGTGTCTATACGTAACAAGAGAAAAGAACTTTATTTTGTGGTCCAACACGTTATGGTTTTTCCATTTTTTTCTCCTTTTATTGGTAAGTCCAAAGTCCTCTGGATTCCATGTTAATCTATGCTAGAATAGATTTATTGTCAAAAAATCTATTTGAACCAGGTGAAATTTATAATGAGAAAGTTTTTATTTATTATCGGATGCAGCATTCTTCTATCGGGCTGCGGAAAGCTTGAGCCGCTCATAAAAAAGCTGCCTTTTACTAATGAACACGAAAGCGTTCAGCACAAAAACAACACTGAAAATAAAAGTAATCACGAAAATAAAAAGGCAACTGTTGGAGGTCCGGTACTACAAGCTGCTTATTTTAATAAAATTAAAGTGGCTGATGGTAAAAAAGTTATTCAGAATCCAGATAATCTATTAGCACTGGTAAATAAAGACTTTGCGCTGCCGGAGAGCTATACGCCTGCCGATCTGGTCCGTCCTAATGTTCCATTTCCGTTTGGAACACAAAAAATCGAAAAAAGTTATATACGCCAGGAAGCCGCAACAGCACTTGAGCGGATGTTTGCTGATGCCAAAAAAGCAGGTGTAGAACTATATGCTGTATCTGGTTATCGGTCATATGCCCGCCAAAAATCTCTGTTTGATGCAGAAGTCAATCATGTAGGAGTAGAAAAGGCCGAACAGGCTGTTGCTGTGCCAGGAAACAGTGAACATCAGACAGGCCTCGCAATGGATATTTCTTCTCCATCACAGCATCTTGATTTAAGCGAAGCTTTCGCTAAGACGAAGGAAGGAAAATGGCTCGCTCAAAATGCACATAAATTTGGTTTTATCCTCCGCTACCCTAAAGGGAAAGAAAGTGTTACGGTTTATGAATTTGAACCATGGCATTTCCGTTATGTGGGTATAAAGGCTGCAACAGAGATATATAAAAGGAACTGGACCCTTGAGGAATATTTTAAAGAGGTAAGAAAAATTTAAAAAGGTGTACTCCGGTATTCCTTTTTTTTCATTATTTTTTAATGAATTGTTCATGAACTTTTCTTTGCTAATATTCTAATAAGAATGTTATTCTAATCAATAAGGATTTTATTACATATGACATGACGGTTACGAAAGTGGTGAATGATTTGGAAGAACAAAAGGTTGATCAGGGACAGGAGAAACCTGAAAAAAAGCCGGGATTTATTCGGCTGAAGAAATGGCAATTATCCTTGATTTTGCTGCTAACAGTCTTACTCACTGCTGGCATAACAGCATTCTCACTTGGAGCAGGCAAAGAGAAAACAGTTGCAATTAATACAAATAGGCCAGAGTTCAATAAACTTTATACTGCCTTTGACACACTTCAAAATGGCTATTATCAAAAATTAGATGAAAAGAAGCTTGTGAATGGTGCTATTAATGGAATGGTTGAATCGCTTGATGATCCATACTCGGATTTTATGAACAATGAGGAATCAAAAGGTTTTCATCAAGTTATTTCCTCTTCCTTTGAAGGAATTGGTGCCGAAATCCAGGAAAAGGATGGGCACATCATCATTGTCTCACCAATTAAAGGTTCTCCGGCTGAAAAAGCAGGGTTAAAACCAAAAGACATCGTTTTATCTGTGGATGGCAAAAGTCTGCAGGGAATGAGCTCTTCCCAAGCAGTAACGCTTATTAGAGGAAAAAAAGGGACAAAGGTAGAGCTTACAATTCAGCGTCCGGGAGCAGAGGGTAATACAAAGGTAAAAATTATCCGCGATGATATCCCGATTGAAACAGTATATGGTGAAATGGTTGGAGATGGAGTGGCGAAGGTCCAATTGACCAACTTCTCAACTAATTCTTCAAAAGAGCTTGTAGAAAAGTTAAATGAACTCCAGAAAAAGGGAATGAAAGGCCTTGTTTTAGATTTACGCCAGAACCCAGGCGGTCTGCTGGACCAGGCTGTAAATATTTCCAGCTTATTTGTTCCAAAAGGAAAAATTTTATTTAAAGTGGAAGACCGAAATGGAAAAATAAAAGAATATACCTCCCAAAACGATGGTAACCCTTCATTGCCTCTTGTCGTTTTAATTGATAAAGGAAGTGCCAGCGCATCCGAAATTCTCGCTTCGGCTGTTAAAGAGTCAGCAGGAATTCCGCTCATTGGTGAAAAATCTTTCGGAAAAGGTACTGTCCAAACTGCTCAGGACTTTCCGGATGGATCCAATCTTAAATTTACAATGGCCAAGTGGCTGACACCAAATGGAAATTGGATTCATAAAAAAGGTATAAAACCGGATTACGATGTTCCACTGCCAGATTATGCGAATCTGCAGGTCATCAATCCGGAAACTGCCATGAAGCTATCCGATTCATCGACTGATGTGAAAAATGCACAAAAAATGCTGAAAGCAATCGGATATGATCCAGGACGGGAAGATGGTTTCTTTGACGAAAAAACCCAGGCTGCGGTTATTAAATTCCAAAAAGATAACAAGCTTGAGACAAACGGAGTATTAAACGGAAAGTCATCTCTAAAGCTTATGGATTTACTTAGAGAGAAAATCGTTAAAAATGATACTCAATTAAATAAGGCAATTGAAGTCTTAAAAGAAAGAATGAAAAAGTAAAGATTTTAAACCCGGAGGCAAGAGCTCCGGGTTTTTGTTTTTTCTTATTGTAATAGCCATGTTTTTAACCTGTTGAAATTATATCCAAATATTGCAGTATTCGAATTTTCTTCTGATCAATAAGCTCTTTTAAAAAAAGAATATATTCTTCGTCTGCTTGCTTGGCAAGCTCCTCGTAAAGCTCTCTTAATTGTTCCAAATGATCCTTTAAAGTAAAATCATTTACACCTGATCCCCCAGACTGTACTTTCCTTAAGACTATTTCTATTAGTTTTTCATTTGTTGCCTCAACGGTTTTGGTTCCCTGGCGAACATAAATAGCACCATATCTTAGCTCGTTTTTACTAAGTACTGATGTATAGGGAACATATTTAGGGTCATATTCAATAAGGAGGGACTGAAACCTTTTATTTTTCAGTAAAGGGGGACCGTTATGGATGAAGTGATAATCTTCAGTCCTAAATTTCAAATTCTTGGGCAGAAGACGTTCAAGTTTATTATCGACGTCTGCTTTGTCCATATACTCTTCTTCACTTAAACCATTCAGCAGGATAGAGCCGTCATCTGTCTGGCTCACACCAAAAATAATACAGCCACCACCGGAATTAGCAATAGCAAGCATGTGTTTTGCAAGTTTGGTAAATTCTATCCACTTCATCTTAAAGTCGAGAAAATCAGATTCGCCCGTATTGTTAAAGAGGAGTTCGGCAAATGAATCATGTGTTGGATTTGAAACAAACCGAGGCAGTGAAGGAGGATTTACATTTTCATATAGCATGATGAAAACCCTTTCTGAAAGAGCTTTAGTATATTATAAGAAAATATACGCCGGGCTGTTAATCCAAAAGAAAAAAATGCTTATAATTTTGCATTAGAAATTTTATTTAGTATAGTATCTTTTACCCGTTTTTAATGTGAAATCTGTATCAGCTAATCATCAGTTCTCAATTGTTTGTAAGGACCTAAAAAATGAATTAAAATTATCTCTTAGGATGATAAAAAAGGAAATGAGCTAAAAAAGGATGATTTAAAATTAAATTAACAAAATAAACCGGGTGGGGTGACAAAGATGAAGCAAATTGTTGATTTTGACAGCCAGCTTAAAGATAAAATCCTTCTCCTGGAAAATGAATGCCAAACAATATGTGAAAAATATAAAGCTATCTATTTTGAAAGGTTTCAGCCAGGTAAAAGTCTTTTGGTTGATGTAATAAGAATACGCAAAGGGAAATCTGCTGATCAAGACGACCTTTTTGAGGAGGATTATGAATCCTTTATTGAAATAGGACTTGAACATGAGGGGGAGTATTACCCCGATGGACATATTCCGCTGTGGAAATGTAAAAGTGAATGGCTTCAAATGACTGGATACCTGACAAACAGGAGTCTTTCACAGATAGAAGCCACTGTCTCAGCGATTCTAACAGAAATGCTGGAAGATAGCAGGCAGGAAGAATAGGGAAGGAATTAATCGAAATGAAAACAGAAGTATACATTTTGTCTGGTTTTCTTGGAAGCGGGAAAACTACCTTATTAAAACGGCTGCTCAAAAATGAACATAAATTAGGCCGCAAAGTAGCTGTAATGATGAATGAGCTGGGAACAGTATCAATCGATTCTGAAGCAGTAGATGAAGATGTTGCATTAAAAGAATTACTTGGAGGATGTATTTGCTGTACAATCCAAGATAAATTAGAGGGACAGATGCAGGGGCTTCTAATGGAAGAAAAACCAGAAGTTATTTATATTGAAACAACCGGGGCTGCTCATCCTATTGAGGTTCTTGATTCTGTGCTGTCTCCTTTGTTTGCTGAGAAGCTAAACGTAAAAGGGATCATTACTACTGTAGACGGTTCAAGATGGCTTGAGCGCAAATCAATGAGTCCACAGCTTCAGCAGCTTTTGCTGGAGCAGGTAAGGCACTCGGATTTTATCATTATAAATAAAATGGATGAATTAACTGATTCCCAGCAGGCCTCCATTACCTATGAAATCCAAAGTATTAACTCGGCATCACAATGCCTGCTTACAACCCATTCCAAGGTTCCTGTTGAGCTATTAAAGAAGCTGCAGCTTTCTGCAAGAAGGTCGGATATTATTCCCGTAACTCAGCAGGATTTAAAATTATCAACTTTTGTTTATCAATTCAAATCTGCTATAAACCAGGAAGAATTCGAACAATTTTTACGAGGTTTACCAGATTCGATTTACCGTATCAAGGGTTACATTAAATTTCCCTATTCCGATAAACCGTATCTTTTTCAGTTTTCTTATGGAATGCCACTTTATATGAAGGAATATATTAATATCCCATTAAACCTGGTTTTTATTGGCGAAGGAATAGACTGGGAGAAAATAGAGGATCAATTGGCACAACTTGAGAGTATTCCTCCAAAAAATAAGTGATGAAAAGAACTCCGCATTGACGGGGTTTTTCTTTTTAACCATTTTAGAATGCATGTCTGAGTTTACCTTAGGTAAAACTTTTATAGATACATTAAAAAGCGAATGAAGGTGAAGGAAATGAAAAGGATTTATATCCCGATAATCTTATCTGTTTTTATCTTTTTCACCTTTCCTGGAATAGGTGATGCAGGGGAAAAGAAACAAGAAAAAGGGATATTGATGAGATGGGAAGAAGCAAATCAGACATTGCCCAGGTATTCTAAATTTACTGTTATAGATGTTAATACAGGAAAGAAGTTTCGAGTTCAGAGGCGGGCAGGAAGCCGTCATGCAGATGTTCAGCCGTTGTCTGCAAAGGACACAAAAATTATGAAAAGTATTTATGACGGTAAGTGGAGCTGGAAGAGAAGGGCCATTTTTATACCTTACAAAGGTAAACGAATTGCAGCATCTATGCACGGAATGCCTCATGGTGCAGGAGCTCTCCAGAATAATTTTCCCGGCCATTTTTGCATCCATTTTTATGGCAGTACAACACATCGATCTAATTTTATGGATTTATCACATCAATTAATGACTCTAAAGGCAGCTGGAAAGTTAAAGAGCCATATAGCGAAACAGGGGCCCTATGATGTAATATCAGCCTATATTGCAGGAATAAAGCAGCATGATAGTGACATTGTTTCGTTAACATCTTTGCAGGATTTGAAATGGAATAGTGTTTTTGAAGAGATTGAAAATATCAGGTTATCAGGAATGCCAATTCTTCCGGAGGAGGATATCAGAGAGCAGATCATCCTTACAGTTCCCATTACCCTGGATATCCAGCTTAAGGGCAAGGGGGCAGAAAGATTTCAGGGGGAAATGAATGTTGTACGATTAGTCCCCTATGATTCCTGGAAAGTTGATTCTACCTTTTTAAATGATGAAATATTAAAATAAACACCTCCCAGGGAATATCCGGGAGGTGTCTTAGCTTCTTACATTTGCTGCTCGCCAAATTTAATAAACGTTCGTTCATCTTCAACTAACCCACAGACCCCACATTGGACTTTTAATTCAGGCCCTTTATAGGGAATATGAAAAGGATCTAATTCACTTTGGGAATATTCCTGAACAATTTCTCCCGAATTTGGGTCCATCTTTACTGGATGGGGAAGCTGCTGGATCAAATTAAATCTGCTCCGATTCGTTTTACAATTGGGACAGCGGTATGGTGTAGGCATATAAATCTCCTTCCAAATAAAAGATTAGTATGTATTTTTTGCAATTCTGCAGTTAAATATGTAAAAATGCTAGGAGGAAAAGCAGTGAGAAACAGAGGTGAACATTGGTGGATTTTGATAAACTATTGACGCGGTACCGCTCGATATGGAATAACAGGCTTCTTGAGGGAATGGAGGGCAGTGAAGCTATTTTGAAGGAAGCTATTAAAAGGGAGCTCCTCGATGAAAACTCTCATCCACGAGTACGAAAGGGCAAGTATGAGAAATATTACTTAGCTTCAAAAAGGATACTTAATTCCTCTATAGGAGTTGAAGAAAAGGTTGCCCTTATCAGGATGCATTATGAAATAATGGAAGAACTCTAAATGTGAAAAGCTTTTTATAAGCTAATATCCCCATTTAAGGTCGTTTTGTAAAACGAGCCTTATAATAAAATGGCTCTGTTAAAGCTCATTGTTGTTTTTTCTTAAGCAAAAGGCCTGAGGCTCCTCGGAAATCCCCGATTATGCTTTGGAGTTTCGTGCGATGGTAAATTCCAGGGCGAATTCCTTGTGGTATCTCATTTCCTTCGTGCAGGGGCTTTCAAGGCTGTTATTAAATGACCTGCGGAAAAGCGGTCCATGGGAAACCTCGCAGGTGCAAAGAGCAGTAAAAAAAGTTACAGAAATGAAAAATTAGTTATAAACCTAGTTATAATAAAACCCTGTCAACCCTCTATTCATGATAATTTATGGTAAAGGTGAAAGTAACTTCCTTTAAAGTTTGGAAATGAACCAATTATTTAAGAGCATTTAAACATAGGAATTTACTAGATAAATTGAGTGAATACCTCTAGAAAGATCCTTTTAAATAGATCTTAAGAAATTCGTTTCCTTTTCCTTCCTGAAATATTACAAAAAAGCTATGGTAAGCTAGTAGCGAAAAATAGAAACGCAAGCAGGGGAGGAAAAAGAAATGAAAAAGAAAGCATTAATTGGAACAGCGGCAGCGGCGGCTTTATTGGCAGCAAGCCCAGGAATTCACAAGGCGGATGCAGCTTCAAATACCCCCGCAGCACCACAGGAAAAAGTCTACTATTATCAAACATCCAATTTTAATAATCTCGATTTAAATAGTTTTATAGAAAAGTTTGTCAAAGAACATGGTATCCAGTGGAATTTCACTGATACTCCTGTAAAGCAGTCAGTACCTGGGCAGGCAAACCAGAGTAAAGCATCTGCTCCGGTAAAACAAGAAGTTGCTGCCCAAAAGCCAGCTATAAACAAAACAGCTGCTCCAGCTCATTCGGCACCAGCACAAACTTCCAGCCAGCTTAGTGCCTATGAGCAAAAAGTTGTCGATTTAACGAATCAGGAAAGGGCCAAGAATGGTCTGCCAGCACTTAAAGTTGATCTTGCATTAAGCAAAATGGCAAGAGATAAGTCAAAGGATATGCAGGCAAATCATTACTTTGATCATACCAGCCCAACTTATGGGTCCCCTTTTGATATGATGAAAAAGTATGGTATTTCTTATACGGCAGCTGGTGAAAATATCGCAATGGGACAAAAAACTCCTGAAGAGGTTGTGAATGCCTGGATGAACAGTGAAGGCCACCGCAGAAATATATTAAACTCTAATTTCACATATATTGGTGTTGGATATGTTGCCGAGGGTAACTATTGGACACAAGAGTTCATTGGAAAATAATTTTGATAAACAAAAAGGCAAAGCGCAGAAAATACTGCGCTTTGCCTTTTATTCTTCCCGTGGCCGGAAGTTAATCTTTGAAGATGATTCGTCAGTATTTTCTGTTTTGCTAGCTGGATTATTTTTGGATTTGCTATCTGGATTATTTTTAAATTTGCTATCTGGTTCATTTTCTGAGTCATTTTCAGATTTGCCCTCCAGCTTCTTCTTAAATATCTTTGCTGCCTCTTTTGAAATATCCCCTTCATAACTGGTTCCTATATTCAGCTTTCCAGAGAGTTCTTTTATTCCCAGCTGTCCAAAATTATTGGCATAATCAAGTTTTTCAATGATGATTTTATCTACATTTATATTTTCAATTTTAATGGAAGGCATTTCATCTGAAGAAGTGGCAGAAGGGGGTGGTTTAATTGGTGTGTAATGATTCCTTTTTTCATGCAATGATGATTTTAAAAGATTTTCAATAGCAATCATTTTCTTCTCAATATCTGGAAGCTTTTCAAGTCCAGTCATTTTCTTTTCAATGTCCGAGATTTTTTCAATGGTATTCATTTTCTTTTCGATATCCGACAGCTTTTCGAGTAGTCTTTTTTGTGATGGAAGAAAGCGGAAAGGAAATCGCATAACTACCTCAATTCTGGTGTTTATTCACCAAAGGAAATGGGGATATCCTCCATATCTTCCTTGTTAATTGGAACAATTAATGTAAAAATTCCTTTATCAAGTTCCGTCTGAATCTGTTCTTTCAAGATAGGATACGGGAGATTGATTTTTTTCTCGAATTTACGGCTTGGTCGTTCCTTCATAAAGTATCTGAGATTTTGTTCAAGTGAAACGAATTCACCAGATAGTGTCAAAGTTTGTTCCAGGATGGAGAGCTGAAAATCCTCTTTTTTTAATCCTGGCATTTCAGCAATTAAGATGAGGTAATTGTCTTTTTCAAACAGGTCACATTTAGGGAGAATATCCTGGCTGTTGAAGCCATGAGAAGATTTAGTACGGTGAATGGGATTGCTGCCTGTTTTATCGTCAAACACCGATTTCCAGAAGTCATCGGATTGGTATTGCTTGGCGATATCAAGCCATTGTTTTAATTTATCCATTTCCATTTTTAAAACCACCTCTTAAGATGATTTGCTAATCTATCTTATTTTTAGAATCTAAAAAAATGCAAAAAAAATTGATGTTTATAAAATTTCATTAACATCAATTTCTGAAAACTGCATATCGATATTTTTGGGAAGTTTAATTTCTAGTGTTCCATCTTTAAAATTGGCAGAGGAGCCTTTTTTCCTTACTATCGCAGGCAGAGGAATCGTATGCTTATCATCAAATTCTGGTATATGTTCAATTATGAGCTGGTTGGTCGTATGATACAGCTTTAGCTGTTTTATCCAATCCTCATTTTTAAGAGGGATTCTTACAAAAACAAAATCATGTGTTTCAAATGAAGAAGAGTTCAGGGCGCCAGGTGCGGCTGCCGGCTGCTGCTGACCAGAGAAATTCATTCCAGAGAAAAGATCCTGTGGGTTCGTCATCCCCTTCATATTTCCCGGAAGCATTTTCTCTAGAAGGTTATTGACATAAGAATCAATTTCATCCGGCTTCATTTGGCCCATCATGTTTTTCATATCTTTATTAAAAGGAAAAATATTCCACGGAAACATCTGATTGGTCTCCTTTCAGATCCAAAGCTAAAATTGGTTCGAAATCGGTGAAGAGGGATTAGCAATTTGGTCCTGGTCACTTATATCAAAGTCTCCAACGCCATTAGTCGAAAACTGTCCTGTAGGCGACAGGTCTCCAAATCCTAGATTTGCACCAACCCATTTAGAATTGGCTGTATGGCTGTTATGAACAGCAGGGCCCAGGGAAATATTTGCATTATTATTAATAGCGTTCGTTTTGATGTTGAAAATATTAATCTGAAAAGGCATTGGATTCAATCCTTTTTACATTTGATTTGAGTTAACATTTGCCGGATTCGCGATATCACCCATATCGTTAACGTCCGGATCAATAAATACATTTTCCATGGCTGCAGTAGGGGGAGCGTAGTCTCCGTAGGATGAATTTTGGCCTTGAGATTTCGAATTTGCTGTATGTGCGTTATGAAGAGCTTCGCCAATATTAATAGAACCATTGTTGGAGACACTGTTAATTTTCATGCTAAAAATATTGATGACAGTTTGCATCCCTTCACATCCTTTTTTAGATCAAAATTAGATGTACCCCATTTATGTTGGGGAATTATCTATTCTTGGGTCAGACCATAAGCTATATGGCCAGACTGGCGGGTTGCCTTTTCATAACTTTATATCCCATACTATGCAATGGCACGCCCATCCGTTATAAAAACTTCTCCACTTAAATTCAGGGAAACAAAACAATTAGGATATCGTTAATATTTGCATTCAAGTAAATAACTTTTTACTATAGAGGAAAGAAAATAAAGAGGATTTGAGGTTTTAAATGTGAACAGAACCGCTTTTATTACGGGAGGAGCATCCGGAATAGGGAAAATGACAGCTTATCTTTTAGCTGAAAAGGGATTTTCGGTTGCCATCAATTACAGAAACAGCGGGTATGAAGCCAGTAAACTGGCTCAGGAATTAAATGAAAAATTCGGCATAAAAGCTACTATACATAAAGGTGACATTTCCAAACCGGAGGACTGCGAAAGTTTAGTAAGGGAGGTACTTTCCATATATTCTTGTGTAGATGTTCTTATCCATAATGCAGGCCCCTATATCCACGAAAGAAAAAAAATGGCAGAGTATACAGCAGAGGAATGGAATTATTTACTGCATGGGAATTTATCTTCTGTCTTTTTAATAACAAAAAGCCTGCTGCCTGGAATGAAAGAAAAGGGATGGGGACGAATAATCACGATGGGATTTGACAGAGCCGAGACAGCACCTGGATGGGCTTATCGCTCGGTATTTGCGGCAGCTAAAGCTGGACTGGCCTCACTTACTAAATCGATTGCTTTGGAAGAAGCAGAGTTTGGCATAACCGCTAACATGGTTTGTCCTGGTGATATCATTAATGAGTGGAAGGAAAAGAGGATTGCTGACGCCTGTAAAGATAAAGAAATGGCTGCACCTGTGGGTCGTGCAGGGACAGGTGAGGACATTGCAAGAGTGATAGCCTTCTTAACGGATGATCAATCAGGTTTTATCACGGGAAGTGTTATTCCTGTAACAGGCGGGGCTGATGTTTTGGGGAAGATATATCGAGTGGAATAAACTCATCTATTCAACAGTTGCTTTTAATGGTAAAATTGAAAAAAATTCTCAATTAACCAGTAGGAGTAATATGAAGGAATATAGACAGTTTATCCAGCGTTTAATTTTAAATTATATAGTTGGTTCCTTTTTGGCTGTTTTTGTTGCCGGAGGAATTCCAATGTTTATGAGTATAAAAATAAATCATACAGAAAGCCTGCTTTTAATAGCTATTATTGCCGGATCTTTGTCCGTTATGGCTGTCTGCGAATTCTTATTTTTTATGAAACAAAAAAGTCCCATTAAGAAGGCTTTTGACAATCATTTTAAAAATCCGGAACTGACGGAAAGTGCATATAGCCAGCTTTTGAAATTTCCTGAATTAACAGCCAAAAGAATAATGGGGCCGCATCTATTTGGGTTTTCTGTTCCTGCTGCCTCCATTTCACTTTTGCTTATTCATAATGGATTATTAAACTTTTCCTATATTTATGTTGTTTATGCCTCGGTAGCTTCTTTAATAATAGCCTCCATGCATGCATTAATAGAATATTTTTTTACGATTAAAGCGATTCAGCCAGTTATCATGTTTTTAAATCAAAATGTCTCTTTGCCTGTTCAAACTTTAAAATCACAAATTAGGGTTCCCATCAGTTTAAAACTTGGAACTGCTATTGTATTAATAGGAATATTTCCGGTCATTTTGTTTCTTCTTTCTGCCCAGGTGAAAATTCAGCAAGTTAGCGGAATGAATCCATCTGTTTTTTGGAAATGGGCCGGTGTTGTCCTCCTCATAACAATGGGTTACTCGATTTTAATTTCTAGAATTATGGCAAAAGATATTCAAAAACCAATTCTTCAGCTTCAGCAAATGATGGGTGAAGTTGAAAAACAAAATTACATACACATGGAGAACGTCTATACGGATGAGTTTTCTGACTTATTTAATGGCTTTAATAAAATGATCCATGAGCTGGAAAAACATGATGCTAAAAATAAAATGATGCTCGAAAGCTTTTTAATGGTTCTTTCTGCCGCCTTAGATGCAAGAGACAAATATACATCAGGCCATTCAGTCAGGGTTGCGGATTTTTCGAAAGAAATAGGCATCAAAATGAATTTACCAAAGGACTCGATTGAAGCTCTATATAAAACTGCCTTACTGCACGATATAGGAAAAATAGGTGTTCCCGACAAGGTCCTTCTTAAAGAAGGCAGATTGTCTGATGAAGAGTTTAATTTGATAAAAGCTCACCCTGTAATTGGAGAAAACATTCTAAAACAAGTTCACCCAATAAGTGAAATTGCTGACTTTCTCCCCGGAGTTCGTTCACATCATGAACGGATGGACGGTAATGGATATCCTGATGGTTTAACAGGTAAAGAGATCCCTTTGTTCGGCAGGATCATTGCTGTTGCGGATTCTTTTGATGCAATGACCTCTGATCGTCCGTATCGTAAAGGGATGCCACAGGAGAAGGCAGGCCACATCCTTCATGAAGGGCGTGGCACACAATGGGATGCTAAAATTGTGGATTTGTTTATTGAGTTTATTAATGAAAGTACCAATAAAGAAAAAGTTAGCTGAAGTGTAAAAGGCTGTCCCTGAGGGGGCAGCCTTTTTGGTCGTTTAGGAAATTTAGATTATTAACTAGTGGATAACTTGAACTAGGTTATTGTAATCCAGCTCCAGCGCCCAGCCAGTTTTCCTCGGGAATATGTTTCTTTGAATATCTTGTGAGGATTATGACCGATAGGTGATAATTCGAACAGCTCGGGGTCATAAGCCAAATCACTTCAGAAATCAGGACAAGAAACGCTTCGGAAGCATCAGCATCGCACGATGGAAAAGCTTCAGCTTTTCCGAGGATGACTACGTGATTCGTCTTATGCCTGTTGGAGGCCCACAGGAAGTGGGTCAGGAAGGCGTTGCCACAGGACAAGGAAAGCTTCGTCAGCTTAATCATCGCACGAAGGAAAAGCGCAGCTTTTTCGAGGACGTGGCGATTTTAGCCTTTCATCATCTAACCGGGCTCTTACGCCTTTTCTTCTAAGGGTGGAATCCTCTTTTAAAAAATGCCTATGAATGATTATTCTTCATTCAAGGAAACTTATGGGTAAATAATTAAAATGGGAGGAAGTAAATTGCGAAAAATAGTAAAGGGCTTTTTAATTTCCGTACTATTAACTGGAATTACCGTTTCTGCTGGCAGTTCAGATTATACGGCAAAAGCAGCACCCCAAAATCCGCTGCTTCAAAAGCCAAAAAATATTATTTATATGATTGGGGACGGAATGGGCATTGGTCAGCTTGAAATTGGCAGGTTGTTTGAATATGGGAAAGAAGGCACTCTGTTTATGCAGACACTTCCTCATGCAGGTCTTGCCAGAACATATTCTGCCAATAACTTTGTAACAGATTCCGCTGCAGGCGCCACAGCTTTAGCAACTGGAAGAAAAACCAATAATGGGATGATAGGGGTAACACCAGATGGAAAAGAGGTTCCAAGCATCCTTGATCTTTTCAAAGAGGATGGAAAAAAAACAGGAGTCATTTCAACCAGTCTGGTAACTGATGCTACACCAGCAGGATTCACAGCAAGTGTGTCCCATAGGTGGAGTGGTCAGCCTGAAATCGCCCGTCAGCAATTAAAGAATCAGGTGGATGTCATTCTTGGCGGCGGAGGTGATTTTTTTCAGCCGAAAAATCAAAACGGTTTCGATCTTGTAAATCAATTTCGCAAAAATGGGTACACGTATGTTACTGATAGAACAAAGCTTGCCGGCGTGAAAGGTGGTAAGGTGCTTGGTTTGTTTCATTCTTCCTATATGACTTATATGCAGGACAGAGAAGAGATGGCGAGCCAGGAGCCTACCTTAAAAGAAATGGCACAAAAAGGTATTGAAACATTATCGACAGGTAATAAGGGTTTTTTCGTAATGATTGAAGGAGCGAGGATTGACCATGCCGCCCATTCTTCCGACATTCCAGGAATTTGGCGTGAATTAATAGAATTTGATGAGGCAGTTAAGTATGCAGTTAACTGGGCAGAAAAACGCGGAGATACACTTGTGGTAGTTACTGCTGATCATGAAACAATGGGAGTTTCAGCAGATGAGCCAATAAATATAGAAGCTTATAAAAGAATTAAAGTGTCACCAGAATTTATGGCAAGTAAACTTATATTCGATCCAAATACAGGGGAATTTACTGCCGAAAGTGTCAAAAGAGCTTTTTCTCATTATGCCGGCCTTGTGATAACAGATAAGGAAGTCAGTGATTTTAATTTAAGATTAAAAGCCAACAAGGGACAAATGTACGCCTCAAAACATGCAGCATGGGAAATTGGCAGCATCATAGCACAGCACATGAATGCTGGTATAAATAGCAGCAGGATTCGGGCATTAAGCTCTACAGGGGGGCACACGGCAAATATGGTTCCCATTTTTGCATTTGGGCCTGGCAGCGAAAGATTTGACGGCGTCTTAAACAATATTGAGATACCAAAAAGAATGGGGCAATTAATGGGATACCAGTTTTAATTTATCAGCGTTTATTCTAGGTCGGTTAATGGATCATGTTCTTTAGAAGCTCTAATCAAAGCTGTTTTTCCTCATCTGCAATTTGTTTTTACTTTGACCCTTTATATGCCTGCTGAATTCTATTTAAAAACATTATTGATTTTTATAAATGGTAGTTGTAGCGAGTGTCTTGAAGCGAAACCAAGTATAACAGAACCAAAATTTAAGAATTAATATAGGTGCTCTCTCATAAAGTGTAGGAACATACATTTGAGGGAGTTGACATCATGGCATTTAGAGGCTCGAAGGGCTGGTTTATTCAAGAATTGAAAAAAATGGGGATTAGTAAACATCCAGTTGAGCGTAAAAAATTAGAGCTTTACAAGACCTATTTAATTAGAAATTTATATTGGGAAATAACAAATGAAAAAAACTGATGAATAGAAGACCAGGATGTGATGCCTGGTTTTTCTATTCATCCTCGACTTTTGCTATAGTATTTTCAAATTTTATGAACAATTTGAATAAGAGGAATAAACCTTTTGCCAGAGGCAGATAATATAACTAACTTATATTTGGTGAAAGGATGAGTGGATTATGAGCCACAGGACAAATCGCATAAATCCGAATCAGACGCAGGTGTTTTTTGAAGATGGTCGGTTTGAAACCCTGACCAATGAAGAGCTTGACGAATTTTTTCAGCAAACAGGCTGGGTTGAAAAGTCAGGAAATCTGGAGCAAAACCTTTAATTAAATCTCACAAAAAGGCTGGAACTGTGATAGTTCCAGCCTTTTACTTAGCTAATCTGAATTTATATCTATTGGAACTCAGCTCTTACCTAGTTTACTTTAGGCTTCTAACAATTGAGAGTCATCAGCATCTGTATTATTATTTGTATTTCTCATCATATATAGAGTATATAAATCTTTTGGAATTTCGTATAAATCATATACATCCTCTGATGCATTTAAGCTTTCATAAATAGCGTTCCTTGTTTCATTTGCCTTCACAACATACGGAAGTTTTTCTGCAGCTTTTATGGATCGGATATTTACTTTACGTATCCGCATAAAGACTGTTTCGATACCAAGCTCGTAAAATAGCTCGTCAAAAAATGCTTCTTTTGCCGGGCTGTTATAACCTTTACCATGGTAGGGTTTTCCCAGCCACGTACCTAGAAAACCTGCATTATCTTCTATATCATATAGATTGATTGTTCCTATTGGCGCGCCCCATTCGTCATGAATCGTGCGAGAAATTAATTCACCGCGTTCTTCTGCTTCAATCGTTTGCTTCGTTACGAAAAGAAATTCATCGTATGAAGCCGCTTTTTGGCGCACAAAAGGGAAGACATCTGGATGCGTCATCAATTCATATAATGCATGGCATTCTGAAAGATCACGTTTTTTAATCATGATTGTCCCTCCAGCTAGGCAGTCCGATTCCACTTAATATGAAGCGTCCCACCTCGAAATTTTTTGTATTGCTAAAAAATTTCGGGGTGGGAATCGAACCCACTAGAACCAGAATACCTGGTGGCGCACCATTTGCCTTCCCTATTTCATTTTGTTTTAAAGCTTTAGATCTAAAAAACACCTTCTAGTTTGAATTGGGGCCAAAAGAAATTTGGCACCTTTTTATAAGAGGTCACTTCAAGTATCATACAAAAAAAAACGCGAAAAATAAATAGTTTTTTTTCTTATTTTTTGTTAAATTTTATTCCAATTTTCAACAATTTACTACACCTGCTGATAAACAATTTTACCGCCGATCATAGTCCATTTCGGCTGAGCTAAATAATGGAAAGGATGATGGCTCCAAAGGACCAAATCTGCCTCCTTTCCTTCTTCAATACATCCCAGTCTGTCATCAACACGTAGATTTCTGGCAGGATTAATAGTAATGCCTTCTAATGCTTTTTGTTCAGGAAGTCCTTCGCGGACAGCTATTGCTGCACAGATGTTTAAATACTGAATAGGAGTGTAGGGATGATCAGTGGTAATGGAAACTTCGACACCATTTTCAGACAGCTCCTGATAGGTTTTCCATGTCTTGTTTTTTAACTCCACCTTTGCTCGTCTTGTTAAAGTTGGCCCAACAGATACTTTTAAATTCATTCCTGAGAGCTCACTTGCTATTAAATGCCCTTCCGTGCAATGTTCAATCCTTAAGTCCAGATTAAATTCTTCTGCAAGCCGGATAGCTGATATAATATCATCAGCTCTGTGCGCATGGATCCTTACTGGAATTTCTCTCTTTAATGCTTTTATAAGAGGCGAAACTCTTAAATCATCAGGATTATCTGCATTCAAGGCATTATAAAAAGCCTCCCTCAGCATCCCCATGATTCCCATTCGTGTAATAGAAGCATTATTCCCATTACTATGAATCCTTTTTGGATTTTCTCCAAGGGCAATCTTTAATCCCGCCGTTTCTTTTACGATCATTTTTTGTATGTTTTTCCCGTGTGTTTTTATGACGGATGTTGTCCCTCCAATTACATTGGCGCTTCCCGGCATAATATGAACAGTTGTGATTCCGCTTTTAATGGCATCTAAAAATCCTGTATCTAATGGATATGCACCATCTATCGCTCTAATATGTGGTGTTAAAGGCTCTGCCGTCTCATTTGCATCATTACCAGCCCAGCCAGTTCCCTCATCATAAAGCCCCAAATGAGTATGAACATCGATAAATCCCGGAAATAAGCAATAGTTACTGCAGTCTATCATCTTAACATCAGTGGAGCTGACCAGATTTTTTCCGACCTTTATAATTATTCCGTTTTCAATTAATACATCGCCGTTCACAATTACCTCTGATGTTACAGGATAAACCTTTGCATTTTTTAATAATATCTTTGTCATTTTAATTTCTTTCCCCTGACTAGAAACAGTTTTAAATATTTTATCAATTAACTGTTTAGTTGGGAACAAATTAACCAAAGGAAGTTTTTAGAATTTTCGTCAAAACAAACTTTAAAAAAATTATTCAGATTACTGAACGAATTTTCCAGTTATCCGTCAGATGAGATGAAATGAATACTAGGGGGAAAAATGATGAGTCAAATAGATGGAATAAATATTGCAGTATTAGCTCCGGTTTTAATTATTAATCTCATTTTAATAATTGTGGCTGTTATCGATTTAATTCGAATTGAAAATACAAGGGGTCCAAAATGGCTTTGGGCAATAGTCATTCTCTTTGTTAATTTAATTGGCCCAGTTCTCTATTTTATTGTAGGAAGGAGAAATGATTAATGACCCTTGTTGAGGTAAGCGGGCTGAAAAAAAGCTTTCAGGGAACAGAGGTCATCAAAGGGCTCGATTTTTCGCTTGATAGGGGAAAGTGTATCGCTCTTTTAGGACCAAATGGTGCCGGGAAAACAACCATCTTAAGAATGCTTTCTGGTTTGATGAAACCAACATCCGGTTCTATTTCTTTTTCAACTAATGGAAAAGGAGATGACATCCGTCACTTGATTGGCTATCTACCGCAGTTTCCTGTCTATTATGACTGGATGACTGCGAAAGAATTTCTTCAATATGTTGGAAGGCTTGCAGGACTAAGCAGCAGGGAAGCAAAGGGTAGAACAATTGAATTGCTGAAAAGAGTAGGCATTGAAGAAGCAAAAAATAGAAGGATCGCAAAATTTTCCGGTGGAATGAAGCAAAGGCTCGGAATTGCACAGGCACTAATTCACCGGCCGCTTCTCCTAATGCTGGATGAACCGGTATCTGCGCTGGATCCTTTTGGAAGAAGAGAAGTGCTTGAACTGTTAGAGGAATTGAAAAAAGAAACAACCATCCTTTTCTCCACGCACATCTTAAACGATGCTGAAGAGGTATGTGATAAAATCCTTTTCCTCCACAAGGGCCGCATAGTGGAAACAGGGACAATGGAGGAATTAAAGGACCGGTATATGGAGGCAAGAATTGACTTTTCCTTTAAGCAAAACGCCGATAAGTATGTGACATTATTTGCAGCTTCTCCATTAGTAAATTCCTTGGAAACTCAAGGTGATACGGTAAGGGTTGAAGTGGCTAATTTGGAAAAAGCAAGATCGTATTTTCTTAACCGAATAGCGGAGGAAAATTGGTCTTTAACCAAATTCGAAATCAGTTCTATGACACTTGAGGATATCTTTATGAAGGTGGTGGGAATGGATGAGCCAGTGGATAACACTTCTGCAAAAAGAATTGGTTGAAACGTGGAGAAACTTTAAATGGATCTGGGTTCCTATAACTTTTATATTATTAGGAGTAAAAGAGCCTCTAACAAGCTATTATATGCAGCCCATTCTGGATGCATTGGGAGGACTGCCCAAAGGGGCTGTTATTAAGCTCCCAGAGCCATCGGCGGCCGAAGTTCTTGCTAAAGGGCTCAGCTCCTATACTTCAATAGGAGTTTTGATTATCGTATTAACCACCATGGGGATTATTGCAGTTGAACGAAGAAGCGGAGTTGCTGCTATGATCCTTGTAAAACCTGTTTCCTTTATCTCCTATGTGACTGCAAAGTGGATGGGAGGACTTATTTTAATGGTTTTCTCCTTTTTCATTGGATACCTCGCTACGTGGTATTACACAGGGATTCTTTTTGAATGGGTTCCGTTTGGGGATTTCTTCCTTTCGTTTTTATTGTATGCCCTTTGGCTTGCCCTTATCTTAACTTTTACTGTTTTTTGCAGCTCACTGTTTTTGGTTCCAGGAACTGCAGGCTTCATCTCAATTGCCACAATTATTATCTATACACTTATTAGCGGTACGCTGACTAAGTGGATGAAATGGAGTCCCTCCATGCTTACTGATTATGCTAACCAGCTTCTAGCGGGTCAATCATTGCCCAGTGCGACAAGCGCAGCCGCAGCCATTGCAGCCTTAGCAATCATTATATTATTGACATTGAGTGTAGTCGTTTTTCGAAAAAAAGAGCTCGCTGCCTAAGAATGCGTTTAATTTTTATTCAAGGCTTAACTGGACTATAATAGTCAATATCCGATTGATGTACGATTGAAGGGAAGAGTAAAATGTTAGACCAAACAGGCCTTGTTTTAGAAGGAGGGGGCATGCGCGGCGTTTATACTGCAGGCGTCCTTGAGTTCTTTTTAGAAAATGAAATTTTTTTCCCTTATGTAATTGGGGTTTCCGCGGGTGCTTGTAATGCCGCATCCTATCTGTCAGGTCAAAGGGGAAGAAATAAAACAGTAACAATTGAATATGCTGGCGATCCCCGCTATATTTCCTGGAGAAATTACTTTCGTAACCGCCAGTTTTTTGGAATGGATTTTATTTTTGATGAAATTCCAAGCAAACATGTTCCTTATAATTATAATGCTTTTTACGATAGGCCATCCGAATTTGTAGTAGGTACAACCGATTGCCATACAGGAGAACCTGTTTATTTTGGAAAAAAAGATTACCAAAAAGATCTTTTAACCGTTTTAAGGGCTTCCAGTTCCTTGCCGTTTATAGCACCGGAAATATCTTATCAGAACAGGATGCTGCTGGACGGGGGAATTAGCGATCCCATCCCTGTGAAGAAAGCGATAGAGGATGGGTTTAAGAAAAATGTTGTCATATTGACCCGGAACGAGGGATATCTGAAAAAGCCCTCACGGTTTCATTTCCTCGTTAATCGTAAATATCCTTTATATACTGGATTACAAAAGTCCTTAAGGCAGCGATATAGTATTTATAACGAGACAATGGCTTTCCTTGAGGAGGAAAACAAGAAGGGCAGTGTCTTCCTTGTTCGTCCCTCTGTCCCATTGAAAGTCGGAAGAATGGAAAGGGATCCCAAAAAGCTAGAAGAGCTATATTATCAGGGGTATGTGGATGCGGAAAAATCTGCAGAAAAAATGCTTAAATGGATGCAATAGTCATAATACGTAAGTTAAGAAAAGGGGAAAGCAGATTTGGCTTTTCCCTTTTCTTTTTGCTTATTTCTATCATTTTTTTAAATTCTGGTAAATAGAATTGAATAAGAGGATAGATAAGGAGTCATTAAAATTATGAAAATCTATGAATATTATCGGGATTCTGCTAATTTAACACTTAATGGCGGCCTTTTAGCGCTTTTTCCTGCAATGTTCATTGTATTGGGAAATATATTGATTTTACATCAAAAGATATTAATGCTGCTATGTATACCTTTTATTGTCTATAGTTTCTTAAGCTACCAACTCTACCGGAATAAAACGAGGGATGGAATATCAATAAAAAAGAATATGCATTCAAGCGGGACGAGTTATTTTCATTTATTTAGTTCCCGGCATTTACTTGTATTATTTCTGCCGGCCATAACGCCTAGCGTAAAGCTCTTTTATCCTGATGGAAACCTGGCAGGGGAAATATCCCCTGTTTCACGTAAACTATCTGATTTTATAGGTTCCACGAGGAAATACATCCTTACTGATCAATTTAGTAGTATAAGAGGATCTTTTAAGGTCAAAAATAATAACTCACTAGAAATTGAGGTTTGGAATGAAATGGGGGAATACGCAGGTAAGTTTCAGAAGAGGAAAAGGCCGGGCTTTAAAAGAATGAAAAAAGAGCTTTTTGAGGGCAATGGCTGCTTTTTAGCAGAGATTAAGGGAGCTTCATTTTTTATGGATGAGCAAATTTTAATGCCGGATAATGAAAGTATAGGGCGGTTGAGAAGAGGCTGGATGCCTGTGGAATGGAGCAGTATCTTTCCAGATCCCAACACTCCTGTCCTTACACTTAACCCCAATAAAAACACAAATATTAATCTTCTCGCAATATCGGTTTTAATTAACGAGTTTTTTATTGAAAGGTAAATTGATAAGACTTTTGTCCTGTGTATTTACATTTTTTGATAAATTTATCATAATAGAGGAATATAATATAAACCTTTTCGGGTGGGGATCTAGGGATGGAAGTCTTTGTTGCAAGACAGCCAATTTTAACAAAAAAGGAAGAAATCTATGCTTACGAGCTGCTTTACAGAAATAACGAGATAAATTACTTTCCACAGGTGGATGGTGATAAAGCTACCGCCGATGTTATTATTAATAGCTTTTTAAATATAGGAATTGACCAGTTATCAAATGGAAAGCCTTGTTTTATTAATTTTACGGAAAAATTACTTAAACTTAAGCTTCCAACTTTTTTCCGGCCTCGTGAAATAGTTGTTGAGATACTTGAAACTGTTGTTCTTGGTCCTGATCTTATAGCTATTTGCCGTGAATTAAAGGATATGGAATATCAGATTGCTCTGGACGATTTTATTTTAAATGAACGAAATCCATATTTAGAAGAACTGTTAAAGTACATAGATATTATAAAAGTAGACTTTCAAAATTCTACTCCAGCAATGAGGAAGAAAATTGAAACTCTTGTATTTCAAAAAAAGATACAGCTTTTAGCTGAAAAAATAGAGACCCGGGAAGAGTTCAAGTCAGCAGTTAACGCCGGTTATCACTATTTTCAGGGGTACTTTTTTCCAAGCCTGTTATTTTAACAACAAAAGATATCCCGTCGTATTTTTATTCATACTATGAAATTATTAATCATTTATCATCACCTGAGCCCCGAATAGATACGATTACAAAGCTAATTGAAAAGGATATATCACTTTCTTATAAGCTTCTTAAACTTATCAATTCTCCAGCTTACAGGCCAAAGCAAAAAATTAATTCAATACGTCAGGCTATTGTCCTTCTAGGGTTAATCGAAATCCAAAAATGGATTTATGTACTGGCTGTCAGAGAAACACCGGGAGCAAACCAGGAGCCTTCCAAAGAGATGGTTGCCATGAGTCTAACCAGGGCAAAAATGGGTGAATTAATAGCTGGATATTTACATAACGTCGCAGGAGCTCCATCGTTTTTTATGACAGGAATGTTTTCAATGATGGACTCTTTGCTTAACATGCCAATGAATGATGTACTGGTGGACCTACCTCTTCAGGAGGATATTTGCGAAGCCTTAAAAGGGAAAAATAATGAACTGAAGCTTGTACTTGATCTTTCGCTGGCAATTGAAAAAGGGGACTGGGAAGCAGCATCACTTTTATGTATTCAGCTAAATATACCAGAGGACATAGCGTTCCGTTTTTATCAGCAGGCAATGACCTGGTCAAAACAATTAATTGAACTTGAAACTTCACTCATGTAGCAGCCGGTTTATACCCGGCTGTTTTTTTAAAGGTTATATTAAAGCTCCTTTTTTAGTTTGCACTATATTCATTGGAGCAGAAGGCGGGAGGCTCATCGAAAATCCTCATCATTTCGTGCGGGGATAATTCAAGGCTGCTTTCCCTGAGCGAACGCAATTTCCTTCGTGCTCCAGCGCTGTAGAGTATTAGAAGATACCACCAGCTCTTCGCAAAGTCGCTGGTGGCTTTTCAAAGAAGGTTTTCACAGACAGCAGCTTGACCGCCCGAGGATAGTGCATGCCGGGAATGGAAATCAAAAGGTAAGTTTACCATAGGCTTATTTTTAAATTGATTAATAAAATAAATTGTGTCATTCTTATGTTATTCTTAATACAACATGAGTTCGGGGGTTTTGAAAGTGGAATTAGAAATCATTAAATGCCATGGTTCCGGAAATGATTTTTTGATTATAGACGAGATAACAAATGATTATACTTTTTCAGAGATTCAAAGGGCAGAAATCGCAAAAGCGTTGTGCAGCAGAGATACAGAATTAGGAGCAGATGGGATCTTGTACCTGCAAAAAAGCGATCATGCTGATGGTGTAATGAGAGTATTTAACACAGATGGCTCAGAAGCCTCAATGTGCGGAAATGGTCTTCGCTGTGCAGCCCGATATATTTGTGGTCTTCATGGAAAGAAGGAAGCTATTATTGAAACAATGAAAGCGGATCTTCATGTTAGTGAGCAGGAGAATATATTTCAGGACATAACCACCTTTCAAGTAGAAATTTCTCCGGTTTCTTTCTTGTTAAAAGATCTGCCTTTAATCCTGGATCAAGAAACACTTCAAAACGAAAAAGTTACCGAGTTATCTGAAGAACTTAAATTTACAGCAGTTGCCGTTCCTAATCCGCATTTAATTGCAATGGTAGAGGAGAAACACCTTCAAGGCGACTTTCAAGGAGAATTAAGCAGTAAACTGAATGGCCCAAATAAATGGTTCCCTGACGGAGTAAATGTCAGTTTCGTAAAATCTATTTCTAAAGGAAACATATATGTACGTACCTTTGAAAGAGGAGTAGGCTTTACAAATGCCTGCGGAACAGCCATGTCAGCTTCCACCCTTGTTACCTGCCTCTTAGGATTAAACAATTTAGAGGAAAAGGTAAATGTTTATAATAATGGGGGTTTGGTTCAATGTGTGGCCCACAAATACGAAGAGGGCTACAAAATAGACCTTATTGGAAATGCCACCTTTATGTATAAAGCTGGAGTAACCATTAATATGGATGACTACTCTTTTACAACAGGACCAAAAGAAGATTTTGGTGAACAGGTATCTTATGGAAAACTTCAAAGCGAAGTAAAGCAATTTTTAGATACAAATATGCAGGGATAAGGGCCAGCCTTATCCCTTTTTATATGGGATTTTTTAATCTTTGGATAAACCTAAACAAAGTTATTGGAATCTGGCTTCAGCGCCCCCCCAGATTTTCTCAAATATCTTGGTGAGGATAATGGATCGAACAGCTCGGGGTCATAAGCCAAACTCCAGAAACAGGACAAGAACGTTTCGAAGCATCCGCATTGCACGAAGGAAAAGCGCTGCTTTATCAAGTGTGTGGCGATTTTAGCTTTTCATCATCTGACCAGGGCGCTTGCGCTTTTCTTAAGCTAATCAGAATTTATATTCCTAAATTCTGAACGGATAAGTAAAACTAGGGCATCCGCCAAAGTGACTTGGCGAATGCCAAGATTTTCTAATTATATCAGGGTCGTGATTCCTTTATTCTGCCTTAAAAATTTCAGAATGGGAGCAAAAGGCTGACTGTCTTTTGCAGTGAAATAATTCTTAAATGGGTTGCCCAGAGAATCCATTCGTTTTTTTATTGTGATGAAGGTGTAATCATTGGGATCCATTTTTAAGTTAATTTCCTCCCAAAATAAAGGGGTTGCTATGCCAGCCCGTTCATTGCCTCTTAGAGAGAAGGGAGAAACAATTGTTTTTCCCTCTGAATACTGAACATAGTCGACGTAAAGCCTGCCTTGCCTGTTCTTTTTTAGTCTTTCGACAGTAAAGGAGTCCGGTCTTTTTGAAATAAGGTATTCTGCAATGAAACTGGTGAAAAGCCTGGTGTCGTCGTAAGAATAGGTGTTTTCCGGAAGAGGGATATATATCTGGAGACCTTTGTTCCCGGAAGTTTTAATAAAGCCGGTTAGATTTAATTCATCCAGCACTTCCTTAATAAGGATTGCAGCATGTACAGCAAGCTGAAAAGCTTCCTTTGACGGAGGATCCAGATCAAACACTATTTCGCTCGGCCCGCTGCTTTTTATGGTTTGGAATGGAATATGAAATTCAATCGCGAGCTGATTACCCAGCCATAAAAGTGTTTCAAGATTGTTGCACAGGATATATTCAATATCATCTGCCTGGACTGTTTTTACAAAATCGGGGGCATAATCCGGACAATTTTTTTGATAAAAAGGTTCGCCAAACATCCCGTGTGGAAATCTTATTACCGTTAGCAGCCTGTCCTTTAAAAAAGGCAGCATATAAGGTGAAATCTCAAGCAAATAATTAATATAATCCATTTTGCTTATATCTTTATCCTGCCATAAAGGTTTTTCTGGATGTGTAATTTCAAATTCCTTTGGCAGGTTTTTTTTCTGTAATACAAACTTATCATAAGTACATTCAGTGGGAGTTAGATCAAAACGGAACCTTTCAAAATGAGGTTCTCTTAATTGGTTTTCGTAAAGCTCTAAATACTTCACTTCCAGGCAGATTGCCGGGTCAACATAAATATATTTGCTATCCTCATGTCGGCTGTTTTGCTTAAGTGTTGCTAATAGAGCTTGTTTTTCATCTGGTTTTAGGCCAAACAAAATATGTCCAATCCTAACTACTTCAGTTCCTTTATAGACTCCAACACCAATATACTGATTGGACTTATCGAGATCTGTAATAAAACAATTAAAGTGTTTAAAATTTTTATATTTTAGCCACGATGTTGTTCTTTTTCCTTCTTCCCAAGGACTGCCCTTTTGCTTTGCTACAATTCCTTCTCCATCAAATAAAACAACTTTTTCCCACAATTCTTTAAAATCCTTAAAAGGCTCAACGAATTGAAGCAGCTGTTCTGAATCGGGATTCGGTTTTTTATCAAAATGGAGAGAATCAAACAGGGCTGCCAGTTCTTTTTTTCGTTCAAGGTAGCCCGCAGAAAAAAGCTGTTTTCCGCTAAGGTGCAAGATATCAAACACAAGCAGCCGGCAAGGGCTTTTTTTAGCTTGTTCCTCAATATTTTTAATTGATTTCATTCTTCCTCTTTTTTGAATTCCCGAAAAATCGGCTTTGAAAATATTTTCAAGAAGCACTAACTCACCATCAAGGATTATCGGCAAAGATGGACTAAATAACTTTTCATTCTGGAGAAGAAAGTTCTCTATTTCAGGAAATTGCGGAAGAAGGTCTTTACCGTTTCTGCTAATAAGCTTAATTCCGCTGCTATCCCATTCCAAAAAGGCACGAAAACCATCGTATTTTACTTCATAAAACCAATCAGGCTTTGAAGGTGTATCAAAGGTAAGTGTAGGCAGCATTGGTTTCATTCGAAGATGCTCCTTAGAATATGGTCTGTAACATTATTTTTCGTAAGTTAGTCAGATTTCATCCTTCCATAAGTTGATAAGAATGAGGAATTTACATTTGAGAAAAATAATAAAAAAAGGATGGAGATATATATGCACACAATATGGAAAGGCAGTATTAGTTTTGGACTTGTAAACATTCCGATAAAGCTTCATGCGGCAACAGAGGATAAGGATATTAAACTGCGTACTCTGCATAAGGAATGCCATTCACCAATTAAATATGAAAAAGTATGTCCGGTTTGCGAAGTGGAAGTAAAGCCTGAAGATATCGTTAAGGCTTATGAGTATACAAAAGGTAAATATGTTGTGTTGGAGAATGAAGACCTGGAAAAACTAAAAAAGGAAAATGAAGACCGGGCAGTAGAGATTATTGATTTTGTGAAAATGGAACAAATAGATCCCATTTATTTTGATAAGACTTACTTCATGTCTCCCCATGAGGGTGGTTCAAAAGCATATTCACTTTTAAGAAAAGCCCTGCAGGATTCACAAAAGGTTGGAATTGCAAGAATGATTATCCGTTCAAAGGAACAGCTGGGGGTAATCAGGGTTTACGAAAATACCCTTGTCATGGAAACAATCCATTACCCGGATGAGGTCAGAAAAGCTGCTGATGTACCGAATGTACCAGCAGAGGATAAAGTAACTGATCGGGAATTGGATACCGCCATTTTATTGATTGACCAGCTAACAACAGAATTTGAACCAGGAAAATATATAGATGAATACAGAAATGCATTACTTGAGCTTATTGAAGCAAAACGAACAGGTCAGGAAGTTGTTACTCCTGCAGCGCCTAAAGAAGCCGCTTCAAATGTTACCGATTTGATGGCCGCATTACAGGCCTCTATTGACCGAACAAAACCTGACAAAGCGGAAAAAGCACCTGCTCCAAAGAAAAGGGCGGCGGTTAAAACAAAAAAGCGGGCATAAAAAACAAACCGGTTTCCCCAGGAAACCGGTTCAATATTTTTGCAAAGATAATTTTTAAAATGTAATAATGTTGAAAACAGGAAAAGGCGGTCAGAATGATGGTAGAGAAAGAGAAAAAAATAAGTGCGATTTATTTGATTGTTATTTTAGCTATTCTGGGAACCTTTTTAGGTGTATTTATCCTCGTTGCCAATGAAATGAGAGAGAATAAATTAGTTAAATTTGATCAAACAATTATCCATTATATTCAGGGGTTTATCTCACCCAAATTGACCGAAATTATGCTTTTTTTTACCTTTCTAGGATCAGTAAGATGGCTAATAATTGCGGTTATCCTTGCCACTTTAATTCTTTTTCTCCTTAAGAAAAGAGCTTTGGGAATTTTTATTTTATTATCCTCTGGCATTGGTTCGTTATTTAATTCTTTGCTTAAACATATTTTTAAAAGGACACGGCCGGATATTAAACCTTTAATTACCGAGATGGGATTTAGTTTTCCTAGCGGGCACTCAATGGGCTCCTTTATTTTTTATGGGGCAATCGCCTATATTTTAATTCATTATTACCATAAAAAGTGGAGAAAAATTACGGGCGCCACTCTCATGTTTGTCTTGATATTCCTGATTGGACTTAGCCGAATTTACCTGGGGGTTCATTTTCCGAGTGATATTATTGGAGGATTTACGGCAGGAGGAGCATGGCTGGTCTGCTGTATTATAATGTTTCGGTACTATGAGTATAAAAAAGGTTTATAGATTCCGGCTCTAACTCTCCATCTGTTAGATTTTTAAGTAAGGAAAAAGAAATGGGAGGGACAGTGGTGAGTAAATATATTTTATCCCTTGACCAGGGAACGACCAGCTCAAGGGCAATTTTATTAAATCAGGCTGGGGAGGTATCGCTATGTTTAATGTCCTCATGTTTGTTGATTCGGGTGTGGATGATTCTTTTGCTTTGATGTATGCATTGATGAACCCTCAGATTAATGTGGTTGGTGTGGTAAGCGGGTATGGAAATATAACGAAAGAACAGTCCGTTAGGAACACCGCATATTTACTCAAGCTTGCAGGCAGGGAGGATATCCCTATTATCGCAGGAGCGGCTGGACCGTTATCAGGTGAGCAAACCTCCTATTATCCTGAAATACATGGAAAAGAGGGACTTGGTCCGATTAGGCCGCCAGCAAACCTTACAAACCTTAAATTGTATGATATCAATAAAATTATTGAGATTGTAAACCAATACAAAAACAACCTTTATATCGTTGGGGTTGGGAGGCTCACAGAACTTGCATTGCCCTTTATTCTATATGGAATTGATGCATTAAAGGATGTATCAGCCTTTTATATTATGGGGGGAGCTTTTCTTGTACCAGGGAATGTAACCTCTGAAGCTGAAGCCAATTTTTATGCCGACCCAATCGCAGCTTACACCGTTATGGAAAAAGGCAGGAACATTTTTCTTCATCCCTTAAATATAACAAACCGGGCGATTGTTACTCCTGAAATGGTTGAGTATTTGTCAGTAAATAGCCCCAGCCCTTTTAAGCCTTTGTTAAAACCAGCATATGATTACTATTTTTCAGCTTATCAAAAGCTAGTTCCCGGCATTAAAGGCGCTCCCATTCATGATGTAGTTCCCTTGATAGCTTTGACCAATCCAGGTCTGGTAAGATACCTGCCGAGAAGAGTTCGAATCGAGCAATTTGGAAATGCCCGCGGTAAAAGTATTGCAGATTTTCGTCCCAAACCGGATCAGGAGCCAAAAGAGACACTCGATTTTATAGGCATGGAAGCAGATATTCCAAAGCTTCTTCAAAACTTTATGGACATATTTTTAAAAAATCCGCAAACACTACACTAAAACACGCCGGGAATCCACCAGGCGTGTTTGTTTTTTTATTTATGAACAGACCATTCGGCTCTTTTTAGAATATTTTTGTTTAGAAAAAGGATTCAGAAACATGCTGCATTTCCTTACCGTAAATATCCTTAGGAGGGAGAGGTTTCCCTTCCATTCGAAGACTTTATGAGTTGTTTATATGCCTTTCATTAACCTGGGGAAAACCTTTGAAGAACAGCGGAGATGAATTTCTCCCTGTTTTTTTGTGGAGATTAAGAACTAGGCGGTTTGGGAATATAAAAATATAAAAAACATTATCCATGTATTACGAAAGGAATCTTATGAAAATAGTTGTTGTTTCAGATACGCATATACCGAAAAGAGCAAAAAAACTGCCCTCGGCTTTATTAAAGGATCTTGTCGATGCAGACCTTATCTTGCATGCGGGCGATTGGCAAACGGTGGAGGTCTATGAGGAGCTTTCCCAATACGGTAAAGTCGAGGGAGTGTATGGTAATGTCGACGGAGTAGATATAAAAGGAATTTTCCCTGAAAAGAACATTATCGAAGCTGGTAAATTTCACATTGGGCTTGTTCATGGGCATGGGAAAGGACAGACAACTGAAAAGCGAGCCCTCAGTGCTTTTAAAGATGATCATGTAGATATGATCATTTTCGGACATTCACATATTCCCCTGAAGAAATGGGCCGGGGAAATTCTCTTATTTAACCCTGGATCTGCAACCGACAAACGGAGGCAAAAACAATTTTCCTATGGAATAATTACTGTAGGAGAAACTTTGCATGCCGAACATGTTTTTTACATATCGAAGGAATAGGCGGGAAACTGTTCTTAACAAGGAAAGGATTTTTGGTGTTTTAGGCGCCATCCTCAGAAACGTTCTGTATTTAATAGAAAGTTCTTCATTAGTCTGAAAAAGTTGAACAAATTTATCAAGAGAAAAAAGTAAAGCTTTTTTGCTGTTTTAAGCTTTTTTCGTAAATGAGGCAACAAAAAGAAAAGCAGGGAAATCCCTGCCTTTCTAACGTTTTACTTTAATCTTCAAGCCAAATCTGTTACTGCCTGTTTGCAGTAAAGGTTAACATCTGCCTCTTCGTCCTCTTCAAGTTCAAAATCGAGAACTTTCTCTGATCCTTTTTCATAAAAGTTATATTGTAGAATTTTATGGTTATCTCCGTCTATACCATAGATTACTTTTAAACCTATTCCATTTTCGGAGTATAGCTCGTCTTCTTCATCTACATCAATATCCAAAAAGAACTCGTAGCGGTCTCCTGATAAAAGTCCAAATGGATCTTCAAGTTTTTCAATTGTATGGCCTGTTATATTCATCAAATCATCCTTTTTCGTTATTCTCTTCCACTATTATACACTCTTTTTATGAAATCTTGTAATTACGTTAAAAAAAGACAAATAACCCATTTTCGGATTTTATGTCAATTAAATCACAAAGATAATCAATAACCACAGTTTTAAGATCGAAGGAGTTGGACCTATCTTAGTTATAGAATACTTTAACAGTTTGAGGGTAAAGGAAGTCAGGTGAGCCTCAGAATAACCGGATCCAGCAGAAGAATGATTGATTTGGAAAAAGAAAAAAGCTTGCTCCAATAATTTAGAGCAAGCTTTTTTGACGGAGAAGGTGAGATTCGAACTCACGCGACGGTTGCCCGCCCTAACGCATTTCGAGTGCGCCCCCTTATAACCACTTGGGTACTCCTCCATAATAAAAGTAAAGAAAGTCAGAAACCCAACCAGAATTGGTTGGGTTTTATATGCGGATGAGAGGACTTGAACCTCCACGGGGTTGCCCCCACTAGAACCTGAATCTAGCGCGTCTGCCGATTCCGCCACACCCGCGTTTTATATGTCTGCTTTAATAATATAACATAGTTAGTTAGAAATTTCATTAGGAAAATTTCGATCAAATAAATAATTAAAAAATGAGCGGAAGTTAAAATATTCAGTTTACATTCAAAAACGTTCACAAAAATGATTGTTTTTAGATGTTTTTGATTGAAAGTGATTGAATTATGACATCGCTTACAGTAAAATAAACACAGAGAAAGATGGAAAGAGGTGCTAAAGGTGTTAACGCAACAGCGTCATAGAATCATACTGGATTTGCTAAAAGAAAAGAGTGTTATTAAAATCCAGGAAATTATTGATTTAACTAATACCTCTGAATCAACCATAAGACGTGATCTTTCCCAGCTTGAGGAAGCAAGATTTTTAAAAAGAATTCATGGCGGGGCAGCGAGGCTTCAGGGGAAGCTTCAGGAACCAAGCATGATTGAAAAAGCATCCAAAAACCTTCAGGAAAAACGATCAATTGCACAATATGCAGCCAGCTTAATTGAAGAAGGTGACAGTATCTATCTTGATGCTGGATCAACTACAAAAGAGATGATTGATTTTCTTGATGTTAAAGATTTGGCAGTTGTCACAAATGGTTTTATGCATTTGAGTGACTTATTAAATAAAGGAATAAAAACCTATCTTTTAGGCGGCTATGCTAAACCTTCAACAAATGCTCTTATTGGCCGGGGGGCACTAGAAGGGCTTGAGATGTACCGATTTGACAAGGCTTTTATTGGTGTTAACGGCATCCATCCTCAATTTGGATATACAACCCCTGATCAGGAGGAGGCGATGGTTAAGCAAAAGGCCATTAACCTATCAAGAGAGGTATTCATTCTTGCTGATGATTCGAAGTTTGGGGAAATTTCTTTTGGGAAAATTGCTGATCTTAACCAGGCAGTTATTATTACAAATCAGCTGGAAGAAGATATAAGCAAACATTATGAAAGCAAAACAACAATAAAGGTAGTGACATCATGATTTACACGGTAACTTTAAATCCATCTGTTGATTACGTTGTTGAATTGGAAGAAGTAGAATTAGGCGGTTTGAATAGAACATCAAAAGAAACAAAATTCCCAGGAGGTAAAGGCATTAACGTCTCCCGGGTTCTGAAAAGATTGAGTGTTGGAAGCAGGACTCTCGGTTTTGCAGGAGGATTTACAGGACGGTACATTGATGAATACCTCTCCCGCGAGAATATTGAAACAGATTTTGTCTGGGTAGAGGAAGATACACGAATTAATGTGAAAGTTAAATCTCAAAAAGAAACTGAGATAAATGCACGGGGGCCAAAAATCAGCAGTCAGGACTTAGAAGCACTTAAAAACAAGGCGGCCCAATTGTCAAATGAAGATATTCTAGTTCTTGCCGGGAGCATTCCTTCCAGTATGCCGAAAACCACGTATGAAGATTTAGTAAAGATATGCACGGAAAATGGCACTGGATTTATCGTTGATGCTGAAGGAGATTTACTAAAGAAAGTTCTGCCATATAAGCCTTTACTGATAAAACCAAACCATCACGAACTTGGAGAACTATTTGAAACCACTATAAGGACTAAGGAAGAAGCTATATACTTCGGCAGGGAGCTGCTGAAAAAAGGTGCTCAAAACGTTATTGTTTCTCTTGCTGAGAAGGGCGCAGTTTTTTTAAACAATGAAATTACCTTTTCTGCAGAAGTTCCAGCAGGAGAGGTAAAAAGCTCAGTAGGGGCTGGAGATTCAACTGTTGCGGGTTTCCTTGCAAAATATCAGGAAACGAGGAACTTAGCAGAGGCTTTTAAATATGGGGTAGCTTCTGGAAGTGCAACTGCTTTTTCAATCGGTTTATGTACTAGAGAACAAATTGAAGAATTACTTCCGAAGGTAAAAATAACCGAGTTTCAAGAGGGGGAGAGTTAATGAAAATTACTGAACTGCTTACTAAACCGACTATTCTTCTAAATATGACATCTATACAAAAAGAAGAAGCTATAGATGAGCTCGTAGAAGTACTTTATAAGGCAGAAAAAATTACAGACAAAAATGCATTTAAAGCTGCCATTATTAAACGAGAGGAACAAAGCACGACAGGAATCGGTGATGGGATTGCCATTCCGCATGCCAAAGTAAAGGCTGTTAAAGATGCGGCAATTGTTTTCGGTAAGTCTAAAGCCGGAGTGGATTATCAATCTCTAGATGGGCAGCCTGCCCATTTGTTTTTCATGATCGCTGCGCCAGAAGGGGCTAATAATACTCATCTCGAAGCTTTAGCCCGTTTGTCTTCGATTTTAATGAATCCGGAAGCACGCGAGCAACTTTTAAATGCTAATACACCTGAAAAAGTACTGGATATTATTAATAGTTATGATCATGAAGAGGAACAGGAACAGGATCTCTCCGGAAAGAAAAACACTGTTGTTGCTGTAACAGGCTGTCCAACAGGTATTGCACACACTTATATGGCAGCAGACTCGTTAAAAGCAAAAGCAGCTGAAATGGGTGTTGATATTAAGGTTGAAACTAATGGCTCTGGAGGAGCAAAAAACGTTCTTACAGAAGAAGAAATTGAGAATGCAGCTGCCGTTATCATCGCTGCTGATATCAATGTTCAAATGGAAAGATTTAAAGGAAAACATGTCATTCAGGTTCCGGTGGCTGACGGTATAAGAAAGCCACAGCAATTAATTGATAGGGCATTAAAACAGGAAGCTCCCGTTTACAAAGGAAAGTCAGGCCCGGACGAAGCATCATCCGATAAAAAAGAATCTCGTACTGGTTTTTATAAACATTTAATGAACGGCGTTTCAAATATGCTTCCATTTGTAGTCGGCGGTGGTATTTTAATCGCAATTTGTTTCATGTTTGGCTATAACTCCTTTAAACCTGGTGACCCAACTTATAACAAGTTTGCAGAAGCATTAATGACCATTGGCGGAGGAAATGCATTTGGATTGATTGTTCCTGTACTGGCAGGTTTCATCGCTCTAAGTATTGCAGACCGTCCTGCATTTGCACCGGGTATGGTTGGCGGTATGCTAGCATCAAGTGGGGGCGCAGGCTTCCTCGGAGGGATGATTGCAGGTTTCCTTGCCGGTTATGTTATTGTTTTATTGAAAAAACTGTTTTCAAAACTTCCTCAGTCCCTGGAAGGTATTAAAAGTATTCTTCTATATCCGCTGTTTGGTATAGCGATTACTGGTTTTGTCATGCTTTTTGTTGTAAATAAGCCAGTTGGAATATTGAATAAGGCAATTGCGCACTGGCTGACTGACCTTGGGACTGGAAATGCGGTACTGCTGGGTATTGTTCTTGGATTAATGATGTCCTTTGATATGGGTGGTCCTGTTAATAAAGCAGCATATGTTTTTGGTACAGGTTTACTGGCAAGTGGTGTTTACCAGCCAATGGCTGCTATTATGGCAGCGGGTATGATTCCACCGCTGGGAATTGCGATTGCTACAACATTATTTAAAAACAAATTTACAACACAGGAAAGAGATGCAGGAAAAGCATGTTATATCATGGGACTATCCTTTATTACAGAGGGAGCCATCCCGTTTGCAGCATCTGATCCATTACGTGTAATTCCTGCCGCTATGGCAGGTTCTGCGGTAGCAGGAGCTCTATCCATGGCATTTGGAATTGGCTTAAGAGCACCGCACGGAGGGATTTTCGTCGTACCATTAGTTGAACATGGTGTACTTCAGTATGCAATAGCTATTCTAGCAGGTGCAGTAGTTTCTGGGGTGCTGCTGGGGATCTTAAAGAAACCTGTCAAAAATAATATCTAAGAGAACTCGGCGGCGATACGGAGTCATAAGGTAAGCCAATAATTGCACTTCACGCTCAAAAACGGTACATTCATATACCTTCCGCCTGACAAGAAACATCTTGTCCATCGTGCGTTCAGAATTTAATTAGCTAAAAACGCCGGGATTTTTCCCGGCGTTTTTATGCTTTGCTTGTTTTTTTAGCACCCGGGCGAATAGCCATTAAGGCTACAATGGCAGCAAGTACACATGCTCCGCCGAGGACGATAAAAATCCAGTTATCGGAATTTTTCATAAGAAGAGCAACAACAGGGGGACCTGCTGCAACCCCTATAAATCGCATGGAACTATAAATGGAACTGATTGTTCCTCGTTCCTCTTTTTCGATTCCTTCGGTAATTAGAGCGTCCAGGCATGGCAGTCCAACGCCAATACCTATTCCGGCAAGTAAAAACATAATAATCATAAACCAAAGATTATCTGAGAAATAAAGTGCACCGATGGCCGCTGCTGCAAGAATAGTTCCTCCTAGATTAATCCATTTCATCATAACTTTGTTTTTCTTTATAAATTTGCCCGTTATAAATGAAGAGAGGCATAGAGCCCCGAGGGGAATAGCTAAAAATAGTCCCTTTTTAATGTCTTTAATTCCATATTCTTTTTCAAATTTATCGGATAAATAAAACAGGATACCGAAAAGGACAAACATAAGTATGCCCCCAATGAAAAAGATCGCATATAGCCAGCGTCCTTTTTCGCTAAGGATTTTTTTGAGATTGGTGAGAAACTCTTTAAACGGCAGTGGTTTTTGATCAGTCTTAGGACTTTTGACCATAAACAGCATCATTAAAACTGAAATGGCACAAAGGATTGGTATTGAAAAAAATGGTATATACCATATGAACCCTGCTAAAAAAGCTCCCAAGACAGGACTGAGTACTTTACCAAAGGTGTTGGCTGTTTCAATAATCCCCAGTGTACTGCTAACTTCATCTTCGTTTTTAAACATGTCTGCAACGAGTGGAAGGACAATAGGAAACGCACCAGCTGCACCCACACCCTGCAAGGAACGTCCGATAAGGATTACCCAATATGCATTGTCCAGTTTCCATGCAGCCCATGCAGAAATCACTCCGCCAATTGCTGCAATAATTAAACTTGGAATAATAACTTTTTTCCTGCCAATATGGTCGGAAATATATCCTGCTATGGGAATAAGAATAATAGCCACAATAGAATAAACTGTTATGATCATGCTTGTTTGAAAAGCGGTTATGGATAAACTCTTCTCCATTGCAGGCAGAACCGGTATTAACATGGAATTTCCCAATGTCATAACAAGAGGAATAGAAGATATGGCTATAACAGCACCCTTCTTCTTCCCCTTCTTCTTGGCTTTTGAGTGGGAGTTCCTTACTGCTTTAGATGCCCCGTAAACACTTTCAACATTCTCCATATGGACAAATCCCGCCTTTTGTTATTTCTATCTTTAATATTTGCTTCATTTTCGAAAATTAAAAAGCCTTTTTATGGAAGAGGCAGCTTAAAAAAATGTTATATCCTTAGACATAAAAATCGGAATATTCAGGTTTATATCTTTGGAGAAAGGAAAAGAAATAAGTAATCGCTTTTTTAAAAGACAACTTTTGAGGAGGAATACAATGAAAATAAAAAAACTTTTTACCCTTTCAACTGCATCACTCCTGGCTTTTTCTCTTGCGGCTTGTTCAGATAGCAGTAATAAGGCTTCAAGCGGCACTTCAGAAAAAAGCAGTAAGGATGACAGTAAGGGAAAAACCGTCGAAATTACATATGCTCGAGGTGCGGATACAACTGGCAGTACAAAGAAACTAATTGATGCCTTTGAAAAATCACATCCCAATATTAAAATTCACTACCTTGAAATGCCTAACAGCAGTGGTCAGCAGCATGATCAATACGTTACGGCCTTTAGCAGTAAGAGCTCGGAGATTGATGTGTTTGACGCGGATGTGGTTTGGCCGGCAGAATTTGCTCAGGCCAATTATGCCATGGAATTGGACCGTTTTATCGACAAAGACCATATCAAGATGAACGATTATTTCCCAGGCGCTGCGGAAGCTGCTAAGTTTGACGGCAAGCAATGGGCGATGCCGAAATACATGGATGCAGGTATTCTTTTCTATCGTAAGGATTTAATACCAGATCCCCCGCAAACCTGGGACGAGCTTATCGCTCAGGCTAAACAAGCAAAAGGCAAAGGCGGCACAACTGCCGGTTATGTGATGCAGGCTAACCAATATGAAGGGCTTGTTGTAAATGCGATGGAGTTTATTGGTTCCTACGGAGGAAAAATTATTGACGAAAATAATAAGGTTGTTGTAAATAGCCCTGAGACAATTAAGGGACTTAAAAAGATGGTAGAAGTAGCTAACTCCGGTGTAACACCTAATAACCTGCTAACGTATCAGGAAACAGAAACAGAAAGAGCATTTAATCAGGGACAAACAGCCCTTGCACGAAACTGGCCTTATATGGCTAAAACAGCAGATGATGCATCAGTTTCAAAGGTAAAAGGAAAATTCGGTTATACAACTCTTCCAAAAGGAGATAAGGGTTCTGCATCTACACTGGGCGGGTATATGGCAATGATTAACCGTTATACAGACCACCCAAAAGAGGCCTGGGAATTTGTTAAATTCATGACAGGCCCTGAAGGCCAGACTATTTCGGCAGTCGAAGGCGGCCGTGCCCCTACTATTAAGGCGCTATACGATAAACCTGAAGTTCAAAAGGCCCGACCGCTGTTTAAGGAGCCTTTCTTTATAAAAACACTCAACAGTACCATCCCAAGACCTGTAACACCTAATTACCAAAAAATCTCAGATATCATTCAAATTGAAGTCTCGAAGGCTCTATCAAATAGTGAAAGTGTTGAACAGGCCGTACAGAATATGGAAACAAAAATTAAGGCTGCTATTAAGTAAAGCCTTGCCGATTAAAAGGGGAGATAGGCATACAGCCGTCTCCCATTCTTTCGCATTTTCTACGAGTCATTAATTGTACCTCTTAAACGGACTTTTAAGAAAAAGGTGATTCCATTGAAGAGAAATTTTTCGCTAAGTGAAAAGCAGCTGGGGTATGCCTTCGTTTTACCATCCCTGCTCCTCATCCTTGTAATTGTTATCTGGCCTATTACAATGTCTTTTTGGAACAGCCTTTTTGATTATAAGCTTAATGATCCAGCTAAATCGATACGAATGCTTAAGTCCAATGTTGATGTAGAACGATATGCAAATGACTATTATTATTTGAGGAAGTCTCTGGAAGAGCTTCAGTCTAAAGCACCAGGAAAGTCATCTGGCTGGATAACTACACTCAATAAGGATCATAAAAAGTTAATGAAGCAGCCAGGTTTCAAGGACCAATTTAATAAAGTAGATGAAATGGTACAGAACTTTAAGCCAGTAAAGGATGAGAATTTAAAATATGCACAGGTCGATGACCCTGTTGTTAAAGGTTATCGTTCCGACATGCTGGCTATGTCTAAAGAACTTAATCAAATGAAAGGATCTAAGGAAATAAAAAAGTTAGCTGAGGACTCAGCAGGCCTAGCTAAATCTGTTTCTAAAGAAATGCTGGCAGAAAATTTTGTAGGACTATCCAATTATGGTGTTTATCTAAAAGATGGACGCATGTGGAAGTCCTTGCTAAATACATTCGTCTTCACCTTCTTTTCTGTTTTATTCGAGCTTGTGCTTGGATTATTGGTTGCTCTTCTCATTAACCGTGCATTCTTTGGAAGAAGTATCGTTCGGGCTGCTGTGCTTATTCCTTGGGCGATTCCAACAGCAGTATCAGCAATGATGTGGAAATTTTTATATGATGGACAGTCGGGAATTATTGCCCACTTCTTTGAAAAAATCCATTTAGTATCAAATGCAGGGAATTTGCTTACCACGGGTTCGGGAGCTATGTCTGCTGTTGTCTTGGCTGATATTTGGAAAACAATGCCTTATATGGCTCTTTTGCTTTTGGCAGGATTGCAAACAATACCAAAGGAATTATACGAGGCGGCTTCAGTGGATGGTGCAACCAAGTGGGAACAATTTCGCAGGATAACGCTTCCACTATTAAAATCGAGTATCCTTGTTGCATTACTCTTCCGGACGCTTGATGCGTTTAGAGTATTCGATTTAATTTACGTATTAACAGGCGGTGGACCTGCCAACTCAACCGAGGTAATATCCATCTATGCCTATAAAACACTTTTTGCCCAGCAAAATTTCGGGGAAGGGTCCGTACTTTCCATTATTGTGTTTATTTCAGTTGCCTTGATCAGTCTTATATATATCAGGTTTATCGGATCCGATTTGTTTGAAGGAAAAGTGAAACGATAGGGGATGACAAGATGGAGTCGAAAAACAATACTGTTTTTTACCTTTTACTTGCTTTGTTTATTTTTATCGTTATGTTTCCATTTCTCTGGGTGTTTCTAACCTCTATAAAACAGCCGGGGGAAATTTTCAGCTCTTTTAGATGGTTTTCAAGTCATCCAACACTTGAATCATATCGGTCGGCACTAACTACCCGGCCGCTTGTTAAGTACATGACGAACAGCCTTGTCATTGCGGCATTTACAACCTTAATATCTGTTGTGTTTGCGTCGTTTAGTGCTTATTCACTAACACGGCTTCCCATTAGGGGCAAGGGGATTATATTGGGAATCATACTTGCATCATCAATGTTCCCTCACATTGCGATAATATCGCCTATATATAATTTTGTAACGGAATTTAACCTTCGTAACTCGTATACAGGCTTGATTATCCCATATATCACGTTCAGCCTCCCGCTGGCCATATGGCTTTTATCCACCTTTTTTCAGCAAATCCCCCGTGACCTGGAGGAATCAGCAAAGATGGATGGCGCTTCACCTTTTTTAACATTCCGTAAAATCATTTTTCCGCTAGCAGCACCGGGTGTTTTTACGACGGCCATTTTAGTCTTTATTGCGGCATGGAATGAATACTTATTTGCTTTAACTATAAATTCAAAAGAATCAGCACGTACGGTACCAGTCGGAATCTCTCTATATCAAAGTGATTATACGATTCCCTGGGGTGATATTACCGCTGCTACGGTAATTGTTACAATTCCAATTGTTATTATCGTATTGATTTTCCAGCGAAAAATTATCTCAGGTCTTACATCTGGTTCTGTAAAAGGCTGATAGTACAAAAAATAAGGGGTTTTCCGGGAGGCTGGCTCGGGAATAAAATTAAAAGAGAACCCAGTAGATTTAAAAGGGGGAGACAACTATGCAAAAAAAACCTTACTTAACGGATGCCATACTCGGAAATTCAAGTATGCTTGTATCTTTGACAAAAGATGGCCAGGCACAAAGGATTGTTTGGCCGAACATCGACTTTCCCCAGCATTTAAACCGTTTCTATGTGGGGATTAGAGGCCTTCCCGGCTCCAATCGCACCTATTTTTTTCATGATGATATGTGGACGCACAAGCAAAGATATTTACCGAAAACAAATATCCTTGAGACCGAGGCGTTTATGGAGAGCCTTGACCTTCATGTAAGTCAAACAGATTTTGTTTTGCCTGATAAAAATATTTTGGTCCGGCATATTTCTATAAAAAATGAATCTTCAAAACCGCTGTCACTGGCAGTTACGTTATATAGCGATTTTATGATTGACGAAAAGAAAAGGTATCAGACTGTATTTTTTGATGAAACGTCAGACTGCATGGTTCACTACCATAGGGAATACGCTTTTGCAGTAGGTTCTGACCAGGAGGTAAAAAAACTACAATGCGGTGCCTCGGTGGATGACGTTGTATACGGAAAACTGAACGGTTCACGAATTATTAATCGCTCATCCAGCGGTATCGAATATGAACAAATGGATTTAGAACCGGGCGATGAAAAATGCCTTACCTTATTTATTACAGCAGCTCATGGGCATGAGAATGCTATTGCTTTGCTGAACGAGGCAAAAAGAGACTCTTATGAGTCGCATTTTTTAAAGACTGATAATTACTGGAAGCATTATCTAAATGAGGCAAATCCTATCGAGATAAATGATCCCAGCATTAATAATATCTACGAGCGATCCCTGCTTGTATTTCATCTGATGCATAATCGGGATGGCGGTTTTATAGCAGGTCCTGAAGTGGATGAGGACTATGATTTCTCCGGAGGGTACGCCTATTGCTGGGGAAGAGATGCTGCATTTATCTCATCAGCAGTGGATCAGGCGGGTTATCATGATAGGGCTCGAAAGTTTTTTTATTGGCTAAAAAGTATTCAATCCCAGTCGGGTGCCTGGGAGCAGCGTTATTACCTTGATATTATTCTGGCACCCACTTGGGGGCTGCAGATTGACGAAACAGGATCCATCCTTTGGGGTATTCATCAGCATTATGAAATTACTCAGGATTATCAGTTTCTGATGGATATGTGGCCGACTGTGAGGAAGGGTGCAGATTTCCTTGTTAGCTTTATTGATCCGGACACAAAGCTGCCACTGCCGAGTAAGGATTTATGGGAAAAGCGGGACGGGGAGCATTTTTATTCTGCCTCAGCTGTTTATGGAGGACTGATGGGAGCAGCAGAATTTGCCATAAAAAATGGCGAGGAAGAGCTCGCTGAACACTACAAGTCAGCAGCTGAAGAAATGAAGAAGACCATCCTGGAAGAGGGCTATAACGAAGATAATGGTGCCTTCTATAGAGCATTTTTTCTAACCATTGATCAAGCGGAATTTGCTCGACACCAGGCTGCCGGAAAAGAGGTTCGGGCATCTGAGGATAGTAAAGGCTACCCCGTTTATCAGCTTGAGAAAGACGATATGGTTGATATTAGTTTGTTAGGTCTTAACGTACCATTTGGAATGATAGATGCTAATGAGCCGAATATGATACGAACTGCTGAAACCATCGAGGCATTGTGCACCTCTCAGTTGATTGGCGGCATTGAACGCTATCCAGGAGATATTTACATTGGAGGAAACCCATGGATTTTAACCACACTTTGGCTGGCTTTATATTATACACACATAGATCGGCTTGAAAAGGCCAAAGAGCTGCTGGACTGGTGTGTGAAATATTCTACAGAACTGAACCTTCTTCCGGAACAGGTTAATAAAGTAACCGGAAAACCAGCTTGGGTTTTACCACTTACCTGGTCTCATGCAATGTTTGTCCTTACAGTTATTGAAATGAAGAAAAAAGGTATTGAATTGTAGGAGGGAAAAAGCTGTCTGAATGGACTATGGATTCGGACAAGAAGTCTCTTTGAAATGTCAAAGCAGTCTGAATGGGCCTTGTATTCGGACAAGGCGGAGCTTGGAAATGTCAAAGCAGTCTGAATGGACCCTATATTCGGACAAGGAGGAGCTTGGAATTGTCGAAGCTGTCTGAATGGGCTAATGATTAAGATAGGATGAATTGTAAGTTACCAAGCTGTCCGAACGGGTTTTATATCGAACGTTCGCCCATGAAAAGCAAAAGTTTGTTTTCTATAAGCCTTTTAAAGTCAAAAGGCATTGGTTAAGACCACCTGAGGGCATTACACATAATCTATAAAAAAATAAAACGAATTTTATAAAAATTCTTGACACCTTTATTCCTTTAGCTTAATATAGAAAACAATATAAGAAATACGATATAGCGAAGACGAAGAGTAGTAGCTTTTACGGATACTTTAGAGAGCTGATGGCAGGTGGAAATCAGTGTAGACGTATTAGTGAATGGACTTCCGAGCTTCCGGACCGAACCTGAAAAAGGGTGTAGGCTCTGGCGAAGATCTCATCGTTACAAGAGACAGGTATTCAAGCGAATAAGCTTTGATATCGGTAGAGCGGGCTGTTTTTAATAGCTCATGAAGGTGGCACCACGGGTCTCCCGTCCTTTTTGGATGGGGGCCTTTTTGTATTTTAATATGGAAATTGTTGAGCAAGAAGAGTAAACATTTATGTTTCTTTCCAGAGAGCCGGGTCAGGTGGAAGCCGGCATGAAACGATTTGTCGAATGGGCTTGCGAGAGGCTGCTTGAACCATAGTAGGGCAGCACGGAATTCCACCGTTAAAAGGATAGGGTATCGGACAATTTGTCCTTGTATCCGAAAAGAGGGAACAGGAATCTCCTGTTTCAACTGAGGTGGCACCGCGGTTAGCTAATCGTCCTCTATACACATAACCATTATGTGTATAGGGGACTTTTTTATTTTTCAGGAAAGGAAAGCGATAATGATTACACCAAAAACATTAAGAGAAAATTTCTGTTGCGTAGAACTTGAGGGGGACACGTTTACACCCATTGGGATACTTCAAAAATTAAGCGGAAATAAAAAGTTTTTGCTGGAAAGTTCGCTTAAACACAAGGAGGAAGGAAGATATTCCTTTATAGGCTCCAGCCCTGCTTTCGAACTTGTCAGCTACGGAGAGACAAATCAAATCATTCAGCCTAATGGCGAGAATAGAATCTTAAAAGGAAATCCCATTTCAATAATAAAAAATTTACTTCCTGCAATCGAAGGATTTCAATCCACACTGCCATTATTCGCAGGCGGAGTAGGATATATAGGTTATGATATCGTTCGCCAGTTTGAAAACATTGGCGGGGAATTGAAAAATGAGCTAAATATGCCAGATGTACACCTGATGTTTTATGAAGAAATGGTTATTTTCGACCATCTTGAAAAAAAGGTCTACATTGCTGGAATGCCATTACTTAAAGAAAGCACCGAGGAAAGCATCAGAAAAAGAATAGAAAAAAGACAGGAAGAACTTAAGGCGGCGGTCCCTTACCAGGAGATGGAGGAGGCGAGCTTGTCAGGGTTCGAGCCTTTACTGGAACGACATGAATTTATTAAAAATGTTGAAACAGCAAAAGAACATATCCTTAACGGTGATATATTCCAGGTGGTTTTATCACAAAGAATGAAATCGGAATTTAAAGGTTCTTCGCTTTCTCTTTACAGGAAACACCGGGCAGCCAATCCAACACCCTATATGTTTTATATCGATTTTGAGGAGTACACAGTGATTGGTTCATCACCGGAGAGCCTCGTAAAGACTCGGGGAAAGAAAGTAACTGTTAATCCTATTGCCGGGACAAAAAAACGGGGAAACAGCACTGAAGAAGATGTGGAAATTGCAAGGGAACTGGCAACGGATGAAAAAGAACTCGCCGAACACAGGATGCTGGTGGATCTGGGAAGAAATGATTTAGGCAGGGTATGTGAATTCGGAACAGTCTCTGTGCAGCGATATATGGAAGTGGAAAAATTCACGCATGTCATGCACCTTGTTTCAGAAGTAACAGGTGAATTAAAAGATGGAGAAACAGCAATTGATGCTTTAGCAGCCTGCCTTCCAGCAGGGACCGTTTCAGGGGCTCCTAAAGTAAGAGCCATGGAGATAATAAATAACTTAGAAAACAGCAGGAGAGGGCTTTATTCCGGAGCAGTTGGCTATTTGTCCGCTGGTGGAGATATGGATTTTGCTTTAGCGATCCGAACAGCCATTCTTAAGGACGGAGATGCCTATATTCAGGCAGGAGCTGGCATCGTTCATGATTCACAGCCTGTTAGCGAATATGAAGAGACAATCAATAAATTGAAATCCTTTTTAGGAGGAAAACGATGATTTTACTTATTGATAATTTTGATTCCTTTACCTATAACCTCTATCAATATCTTGGTGAACTTGGACAACAAGTGAAAGTCGTCAGGAATGACAGTTTAGACATCCAGCAAATTGAGGAAATGAAACCGAAGGCGATTATCCTCTCACCTGGACCTGGAAGACCCGAGGAAGCTGGTATTTGTATAGACGTAATCAAGGCTTTTTATAAAAAACTGCCCATTCTGGGAGTTTGCCTGGGACATCAGGCGATCGGGCTTGCTTTCGGTGGAACAATTGGAAGAGCGAATACAATCAAACACGGAAAAACCTCGTTAATCGAACATAGTGGCAGTCATCTTTTTGCATCAACGCCAAACCCTTTAGAAGTAATGAGATACCATTCGCTTTTGCTTACTAAAGATAGCCTGCCAGCAGAATTGGAATGTATGGCCGTTTCTTTGGATGATAAGGAAATTATGGCTGTAAAGCATAAGGAATATCCGGTTTATGGCTTGCAGTTTCACCCTGAGTCTATAGGAACACCTACTGGGAAAAAAATAATTGAGAATTTTATAGCTGAAATGGAAAGGAAGAGTGAAAATGAAAAACTATTTGCTCCAATTGGCTGAAAAAAAATCATTTTCGGAAGAACAGATGCTAGAAGCATTTCGCAGTGTTTTATATGAAGACGTATCGGAAAGCGAAATAGCTGCATTCCTAATGGGCTTGAAGGCCAAGGGGGAAACAGTTGAAGAAATTGCTGGGATAGTTCGGGCTTTGAAGGAACAATCTCTTCCAATTACGAAAGGATTAACAAATGTATTAGATAATTGCGGAACAGGCGGCGATGGATCTTCAAGTTTCAATGTCAGCACTACATCTGCATTTGTATTGGCTGGTGCAGGAATAACTGTTGCCAAACATGGAAACCGGAGCATTTCAAGCAGGACAGGGAGCGCCGATGTGCTTGAGCATCTGGGGGTAAGGCTTGATTTTACTCCGGAACAGACGGAAGAAAATTTAAAGGAAATTGGCATTTCCTTTTTGTTCGCCCCGTATGTCCATCCAAAGCTGAAAAAAATTATGACGGTTAGAAAACAGCTAAGAATTCCAACTATCTTTAATTTTATTGGGCCGCTTACGAATCCAGTAGATTTAGATTATCAATTACTGGGTGTTTATAGGAAAGATCTACTCCCGCTATTTGCTGAGGTACTTAAAACTTTGGGAAGAAAGAAAGCCGTTGTCCTCAACGGCGCAGGTTCCATGGATGAGGCATCCTTACAGGGAGAAAACCATTTATGTGTTTTGGAAAATGGGCAAATTTCATCCTCCTCCTTTTATCCGGAGGAAGTGGGACTTTCTCGTTTTGACAACAGTGCCATCATTGGCGGGGAAGCCAGGGAAAATGCTGATATTCTTCTAAGAGTTCTAAAAGGTGAAAAGGGAGCTTACAGAGAAACTGTTTTATTGAATGCTGGCCTGGGAATCTATACCGCTGAAAAATCCCAATCAATTAAAGAAGGTATTGAGATTGCTAAGGAAAGTATAGACTCCGGAGCAGCAAAGGAAAAACTGATGAAGTTAGTTGATAGGTCAAAAAAGGTAAGGCAGGAGGCAATCTGAATGGAAACTATTTTAGATAAAATCTTAAAGGAAAAAGAAAAGGAAATTCGAAAATTAAAAGAAAATCAAACCACACAAGTAGACGTGATTTTACCAAAAAGGTCGTTAATTGAGAAACTGAAAAAAGCGGAGGAACTTGCTGTTATAGCCGAATTTAAAAGGGCATCACCATCAAAAGGCATAATCAATGGAGCCGCAGACCCGGTACAGCAGGCAAAGCAATACGAAGAGAGTGGAGCTTCGGCCATATCCGTTTTAACAGACCAAACCTTTTTCAAGGGTTCTTTTGAAGATTTAAAAGTAATCAGGGAAGCAGTAGGGATTCCGGTCCTTTGCAAAGATTTTATCATAAGCAGAATTCAAATCGATTTCGCCAATGCAAGCGGAGCAGATTTAATATTATTAATTGCTGCTGCTTTGGATGAAGACCAGCTGTTAGATCTGTATAACTACGCTAAAAGTAAGGGCCTTGAGCCGCTTGTAGAAGTTCATAATGCTGAAGAACTGGATAAGGCATTATGTATTAAGGCCGAGCTTATTGGAATAAATAACCGTGATTTAAGAAACTTCAATGTTTCTTTAGAAACGACACAGCAATTGGCTGGCCGGGTAAAATCCTCAGGCAGTTTTCTAATCAGTGAGAGCGGCATTTTCACTCAAGCAGATGCAGAAACAGTTCGGAATGCAGGTGCAAATGGGATTCTTGTTGGGGAAGCTCTTATGAGAAGCGGAGATATTCAAAAGAATTTAACTGATTTGAGGGTTCCGTTTTTGAAGGGAGCAGCAAAATGAAGGTAAAAATTTGTGGTATCAGAGATAAAGAGACTGCCTTGGCAGCAGCAGAGCTTGGTGCTGATGCCATTGGTTTCGTCTTTGCTGAGAGCAAACGCAAAATAGATGAGGAAACAGCAAGGGAAATTGCAGAGATTTTACCATCCAATATGATGAAAGTTGGAGTATTCGTTAATGAAAGTAAAGAAAATATGGAACTGATTGCAGATTATGTTGGATTAACACACTTACAGCTTCATGGAAATGAAAGTAAAGAATTATCCCAAAGCCTTACTTTTCCAGTTATTAAAGCTGTAAGTATCGAGGAAGGGATGGATTTATCTTATATAACAGACTATCCGGCTGACTTCCTTTTGCTGGATGGCCCTAAAGGGAAATATATCGGCGGAAATGGAATTGCATTCGACTGGAACCAGGCGGATTCAAAATACTTAGGCGGAAAATCTATTATTCTCGCAGGCGGACTGAATCCTGAAAATGTTAAGGAGGCAATCCAGAAAGTAAATCCGGTAATGGTTGATGTAAGCAGCGGTGTAGAGACTGATGGAAAAAAGGATATAAAAAAAATGAAAGAATTTATAATGCAAGCTAAACAAGCAAAGGGAGGACTACAAAATGATAGATTACACACTGCCAAATGAGAGAGGTCACTTCGGAATGTTCGGAGGAAGATATGTACCAGAAACCCTTATGCAGCCTGTACTTGAGCTGGAGAGAGAATACGAGAAAGCAAAAAACGATCCAGAGTTTCAAGACGAGGTAAAAAGGCTTCTTGAAGAATATGTTGGACGGGAGACACCACTTTTCTTTGCTGAAAATCTAACAAAGCATGCCGGTGGAGCAAAGATTTATCTTAAGCGTGAGGATCTCAATCATACTGGAGCGCATAAAATTAACAATGCCATTGGGCAGGCGCTTTTAGCAGTAAGGATGGGAAAAAAGAAAATTGTTGCAGAAACAGGCGCAGGACAGCACGGAGTGGCAACTGCTACGGTGTGTGCACTGTTAAAGCTTGACTGCGTTGTTTTTATGGGTGAAGAGGATGTTAAGAGACAGGCGCTGAATGTGTTCCGAATGGAACTTCTGGGAGCAAAGGTGGTTAGCGTAAAATCTGGAAGTGCGACCTTAAAGGATGCTGTCAATGAAGCTTTGCGTTATTGGGTTGCCAATGCAGACGATACTCATTATCTATTAGGATCAGTCATGGGGCCACATCCCTTTCCAATGATGGTAAGAGATTTTCAGAGTGTAATAGGCAATGAAACACGTGAACAAATACTTGAAAGGGAGGGAAAGCTCCCCGAGGCTGTTGTTGCCTGTATTGGCGGAGGCAGTAATTCAATGGGGATGTTCTATCCTTTTATCGGAGACACAGACGTAAAGTTATATGGTGTCGAAGCGGCAGGTAAAGGGGTAGATACTCCATATCATGCTGCATCTCTTACAAAAGGAAGACCGGGAGTTGTACATGGTTCTTTAATGTACCTTCTGCAAAATGAAGATGGACAAATTCAGGAGGCCCATTCAGTTTCGGCGGGTCTCGATTATCCGGGAGTAGGTCCTGAACATAGCTATCTTAAGGATGCAGGACGTGTAATCTATGATTCTATTACAGATGAACAAGCATTATCTGCATTTCAGCTGCTAGCCCAGCTTGAGGGAATTATACCAGCGCTTGAGAGCGCACATGCTGTCGCTTTTGCAGTGGAACAGGCAGCAAAAATGAAAGAAACAGAAACTCTAATTATTTGTCTTTCAGGCCGTGGAGATAAAGATGTTGATACAGTAAGGAGCATTTTAAAAAGGGGGGAATCACAATGAATCGAATCCAGGAAACCTTCAAACAACTAAAGGAAAACGGGCAAAAGGCTTTTGTTCCGTATATTATGGCGGGTGATGGCGGACTCGGCTGTTTGGCAGATCGGCTATTAACACTTGAAAAATTCGGGGCTTCTTTAATAGAGGTTGGAATTCCTTTTTCGGATCCAGTTGCTGATGGACCTGTCATTCAGCAGGCTGGAATAAGGGCGCTTGCCAACTCGGTCAGCTTACGGGATGTAATAGTTGAGCTAAAAAGAACAAAGGGCAAAATTTCTGTACCAATTTTATTTATGACCTATATGAATCCAATCCTTTCCTATGGGGTGGAGCGATTTGCAGAGGACATAAGGGAAGCCGGAATAGATGGCTGTATTATTCCGGATCTGCCAGTCGAGGAGGAGGATATCATTGCCCCTCTCCTAGAAAAAGCGAATGTTGAACTGATCAGACTTGTTACCTTGGCTACTCCTCCAGAAAGGATTGAAATGATTGCTCAAAAGGGAAACGGCTTCCTTTATACAGTTACCGTTAAAGGGATAACAGGAACAAGGAAGGAATACCAGTCAGGAATTGGAGAGTTCCTGCAGGAGGTTAAAAGGCTTTCTGGCATTCCTGTTCTTGCCGGTTTCGGAGTATCTAACGAAGAACAGGCTCGCGAATTAGCATCCTATTGTGATGGAGTAGTGGTAGGAAGCAGAATTGTTGAGCTTTTTAACGAAAATGACTTACAGGGTATTGAAAAGTTAGTAACGTCCCTTCATAAAGAAACAAATTTGATTTAAAAGAATTATTTAAAAAAAAGGCTTTTTTAAACTACCTTTAGTACAACCTAAAAAAAGATCCACTCATCATCGTGAGTGGACTTTTTTGTTTGATAGGACGTGTTGAATCATGACGATCAATATTTCCGTGCGCATCTGCATTTTATTATTATTTTTCACCGCTAACACAAACGGTTAAAATCGGTCTTACCTTCTTAAAGGAAATTTTAATATTGGAAAATCCCGCCTTTTGAAGGTCCTGTTTCATGCTTTCTCCTAAAAGGCGTGCGGTTTGATCAGTAGCATCTTCTTCACGGGGCTGTACGGTTAGTATGATTTTGCCCCCTGGTTTTAGAAAATGGAAAAGCTGCTTGAGTGATTTCATTTGTTCCTCCCAGAGCGGATAGTTATTCACAGAGAAAATTTTATCATAGGTGTTGCTTAAGGTTTCAAATTGTGAAACATCTCCACAGAATAATCGAAGCGATCCGGAATCCATCCAATTTTTGTTCCGTTTCGATGCTGTTTCCTTCATTTTTTCTGATACATCTATTCCGTCTACCCTTAAAGGCTTATTATGTTCCAAAATGAATTGAACCGCATATCCTGGCCCGTATCCTATTTCGAGAATACAGTCGTTTTTTTGGATTTTGAGTTGGTCGATGGTCCATTTATTGATCTTTCTGTTTTCGAAATACATTATCAATCCTGTTATTTTGCCGAGTGAGCCTTTGGGCTTCTCAAAGTTCTTTGCCATTTTGTTAATCAGGGTAAACACCTCTTTTACTCTCTTATACCCTTTTTTTCGAAAACTAAAGGTCTGTTAAATTAATCGAAAATTCCCTATATTTTCGTGCTTTTTGTTACAGCAGAATGTGGATCAATACCATATACTCAAAGGAGATAGCAAAAACCAGATACCTTCATTTTATGTAAACTTTTAACAAGGTTTAACCGGCAGGGGGATGAAAAATGAAAGTGTATGAAAGAATTTTATTTATTTTAGAGGAAAAGGGACCTATGCCCATAACTGATCTATGCAGAGAATTAAATCATATACAAGATCTTGAAATGGCTAGTCCATTTTTACCCTCACAGATTCAGTCTGTCATCTCTCGAAAGAAAGATTTATTTCATAATCATAATGAACAAATTTCTATACTTCCTGAAAAATACCCAGAATTTTTAAAAGCATACGTTGGCGGTTTTAGTGGTCCTTGTTACCAAGTAAGAGTTAATTTTCTTCAAAAAAGATTTACCTATCTTGTCTGGACACGAAACAGAGATGGAGAAATAAACATGGAAAATTTATATCAATCAAAATTGCCAGGTGATTTTGAAGAATTTAAAAGGGATATACTTTCAATGAAGTTATGGGAATGGGAATCCTCTTATCCAACAAATGAAGGAATTATTCTGGATGGTACAAACTGGTTTGTTGAATTGAAGACGACAAAAACAGTTTATAAAAGTGAGGGAATGCAAGCTTTTCCTCCAAAATGGAAGAAGTTTTGCAGGGCTATTGAAAAGCTTACAGCATCTCCTTTTCATTAAAAAAGGGATGTAAATAAGAAAGAGGTTTCCTTCAGATCCTTTTAAAATGCTGCCAAAAAGAGCAGCTTTTTTATTTGGGGTTATCAATTATAGTTTCTGTCAAAACTCCTAAATAAGGTATGATAAGTTATGGAAGTTTTCAAGACATTATTTTTCCTTTAGAATAGTAATGTAAATACAGTTTTAAGGAGTTTGTTTAAAATGAGAGAAATTACTATTGAGGAACTTTTAGATTTAAAAGATCCTGTAGTTATAGATGTACGGGCACCTATTGAATATAAAGATGGATTTATCCCAGGATCTATTAATGTCCCGTTGTTCACTGACGAAGAACGACATGAAATAGGTATTATATATAAAAATGACGGCCAGGCAGCAGCTAAATGGCGGGCAATGGAACTTGTCTCACCTAAATTACCTGAATTGCTTATGGAAATTAAAGAAGTATCGGAGGGAAAGACACCTGTTATACATTGCTGGCGCGGTGGAAACAGGAGTAAAGCTGTCACCTCCTTTCTTGACTTTTCTGGTCTTCATGCTAGAAGACTTTCAGGTGGCTATCGGGCCTTCCGTCAGGCAATTTTAAAATTAATTCCTTCTCTTCTGCCAGAAAAAGCAGTTGTTTTACACGGATTAACAGGAGTGGGTAAAACGGAAATTTTAAAAATCCTTGCTAAAAAAGGTTATCCAATAATGGATTTGGAAGGAATGGCAGCCCATCGCGGCTCTATTTTCGGTACCGTTGGTCTTGGTCAGGCGAATAATCAAAAAACATTTGATGCCCTTTTATTCCAACGTCTTACAGAGCTTCAGGGTTCCCCATATTTTATTATGGAAGCAGAAAGCAAGAGAGTCGGAAAATGCGTACAGCCAGATGAGCTAATGGAGAAGAAACGGACAGGTGTGCATATCTACCTTTCAACAACTATGGAGCAAAGGATCAAACATATTACCGAGGAATATATTGAGCCATTCAAAAGTGAAAAAGGATATCATGAACAAATAGAGGAAGCCCTTGAAAAGGTTTTTAGAAGATTGAAGAATGAAGAGGCTAGAAGTTCTTTGACTAAGGCACTGGAAGAACGAAAATATGAGGATATGATTGAGGTATTATTAAAAGATTATTATGATCCTAAATATGATCACAAGCTTCAAGAATATGAGGGGGATTTTTATGATATTTATTCCCTAAGCCATGAAGAAGCAGCGGAAAGAATTGCTGAGATTTTGGAAGAGAAATTTTCTTTACTTCCAAACCCATCAGGTATTGGAGAGCTTTCTAATTAAATTCTAATGTTTCTCTCATTCCCTTTTCGTATTGGAAAGCTAAGATGAACGAGTATAAATAAATTATTTGAGAACTTCATTTCAGAACAGCTGATATTAAATTCATTATTGCTTAGGTCAGATTTTGTTTTGCTGCTGTAAATCGGTCTAACCAATAATGAAGGTTCTCTCTAATTATCACATGCCCCCCCGGCATGTGTTTTTTCTTTTTTTTAGGCTAACTTATAAGATGTTGTTGATCGAAAGATGATTTTCGAGCCATCGCCATTCCATTCGCATTTCTTTGTATGTTTAGAGTCTGGGAAAAAGCTGGTCTGACAAGACTACTACAGTGAGGACCAGAGGGAGGCTTGGCAGATCAACTGCGGAAAAGAGAGCAAATTAGGGATCTTACCATAGCTTTTGTACAAAATAACAGTAAAAGGTTATACGTTATTATTCACACCCAGGGACAATTATTACTGAAAAGTTAACAGCGTCTTGTTAGGTAGGAAAGTACTGAGATTTTCATGCTTTTATTATTTAATTACAACTGGTTGTCTGCAAATAATCAGGGTGTCCATATGTCTTGTTCACAGGGAATTCTCATAATTTTCTCATCAACATCTAAATTAACAGGTCTATGATGAAAACATTAGTACTCTAATGATAATAAAAATCCCTCAATTTTTTCTGCCAATTTATTTGATCAGAGTATCAAAAGGAGGAGAGAAAATGTGGTGGATACGTTTATTGCCGGTAGTCTTTTTTGCTGTAACGGCTTTTTCGTTGATTTCTTTTCAATCAATTGAGATTGTGCATGCGTTCTTTGATTTTATTCAGGATAAACATAAGATAAAATAAGTACAGAGTTACTATTCATAAATTGGAAGTGAAATGCCTTGGCAAGGATTTTGATAATAGAGGATGAAAAAAACCTGGCAAGATTTATTGAACTAGAATTAAAGTATGAAGGCTATGAAACTAAGGTCTGCTCCGACGGCAGAACAGGATTGAATGCGGCGGTTACTGAGGAATGGGATGCTGTGCTCCTCGATCTCATGCTTCCTGAATTAAGCGGAATTGAGGTTTGCAGAAGAATCCGCCAAACCAAACCATTGCTTCCGGTAGTTATGGTAACGGCAAGAGATGATGTTCTTGACCGTGTCTCTGGCCTTGATAGCGGAGCAGACGATTATATTGTGAAACCTTTTGCTATTGAGGAGCTGCTTGCAAGGCTAAGGTCCTTGTTCAGGAGAATGGATCAGCTTTCACATTCTGAACTGACGGTTCTAACCTTTAAAGACCTTTCCGTTGAATTGGAATCATGCATTGTAAAAAAGGGAGACCGCGTGTTAAATCTGACAAAGAGAGAGTACGATTTATTAGTTGTTCTCATCGGAAATATTAATATTGTGTTAACCAGGGAAGTCTTGCTAGATAAAGTTTGGGGCTATAATACAGGTGTTGAGACAAATGTGGTGGATGTTTACGTCCGTTATTTACGGAATAAAATCGACGACGATAGTGAGCAGAGCTATATCCAAACGGTGCGTGGCACAGGATATGTGATGAGATAATGATAAAGCCTTTTTCCTTTTTTAAAAAAATGCCATGGCGTTCGAAGTTAATCTTAAGCAGTACAGTAGCCATATTTTTCACATTTTTCATCGTTAATTTTCTTCAATTCCATATGGTTTCTAAGTGGATGCTTAAACGCGAGGAAGCGTCTGTCCATAAAACATTGTCTGAAATAACATCTTATTATAAAGAAAAAGAAGATCGTCTGAATGTTGCTTTTATACAAAAGAACAGCAGTCTATTAAATCGGTTAAATGACAAAAACCAGCTGATAAGGGTTTATGATAACAAGGGAAAAGTAATTATTTCTGATAAAAATGGGAATTTCCCCACACTTGAACCCGTACCTGCAGCTGAAAAAACACTCGATCATATAACATCTGAAGAAAATGAAACCATTGTTGTACGAACCCCAATTAATACAAGAAATTTCCATGGTACAATTGAAATTGTTCGAGAACTTACATCCTATGGGAGAATGATGGATGAACTATTTATCATTATGACAACCTTTGGGATTGCGGCTATTTTATTTAGTGCACTGACTGGTTTTATATTGGCAAAACAATTTTTGACACCTGTTCGCGAGCTTGCTTTAACCATGAAAAGAATTAAAGAAAATGGGTTCCAGGAGAGAATGGTTGTTCCTGAAGGAAATGATGAACTTGCAGACCTGTCAAAAATTTTTAATGATATGATGGATGAAATTGAGAGCTCCTTTCTGCAGCAAAAACAATTTGTAGAAGATGCATCCCATGAATTAAGGACTCCAATATCTATTTTGGAAGGCCATGTAGCATTATTGAATCGCTGGGGCAAAAAAGATGAGGCAATTTTGGATGAGTCACTTTCTGCATCAATGCAAGAGCTCTCTCGTCTGAAAAAATTAGTATTTAATTTACTTGACTTAACTCGGGCGGAGAATTCCAGAATTATGCAGCCCAACGAGAAAACAGATCCGAGGTTAATTATTCACCAGGTGGTCAAAAACTTTGAGGTTCTTCATCCTAGTTTTGAAATAGTGGCAGAGATTAAACAGCCACTTGATTATATTTCCATTTCCAGTGAACATTTGCAGCAAATATTAATTATTCTTATGGATAATTCGGTCAAATACTCCCAGAGGGTGAAAAGGACCGTGGTTTCTGCCAAACAAAAGGGAGATCTAATTTGTATTGAGGTTAAAGATAATGGAATAGGGATTCCGCCTGATGAAGTATCCAAGGTATTTAATAGATTTTATCGAATTGATAAAGCGAGAAGCAGAGAAAAGGGTGGTACTGGTCTTGGGCTTTCAATTGCGAAAAGGCTGGTCGAGAAATATAACGGTACTATTTCAATTGATAGTGAAGAAGGAAAAGGTACTATCGTAGAAATATTATTTCCTAGCATTAGGAACTGAGGCTCTTTTCTGAGAGAATGTTACAATTTGTAGTAACTCTGAGCAAAAATAGGCGAGATCCACGAAAATGCATTCGTATCTTCTTCGTGCGGTGTCGATTCATCGATGCAATCTCAACGTCCTGTGGGAAAAGGAAGCCAGGCGAGACCCCTCAGGTCGTTAGGGACAGAGGAAGCGTGCTCCTATGCCACAGAATATTCGAAGTAGCTAAACCTTCAGCTCGATGCAAAGCTGCAAGTAGCAGTACACAGATGCTTATCACGAAGTTATTACAGCCAGTAGCTTGATTGCCTGCGGAAAGCGAGTCTATTTCTGCTTATAAACAACTAAGTTTACGAAAAGAGACAAAACTAAAATAGAGTATCCATAAAGAATAAAAAACATAAACCATTCAATTTTAATATTATATTCCAATAAAGCCGGATTTTTTCCGGTTTTTTTGTTTTTACCGAACTTGGTAAGGTTTTCATGAAAAAAATATATGTGTTTCAGTGGCATCTATCACAAGAAAGTAATATAATTTTTTATTGTAGAATAAAAATATTTTATATTTTTAAAATTACCAGTTAGTTTTAATGAGTAAGGGGTATTTGTATATAGGCCTTTTTTGCTTATTAAAACTAAGGGTAAAAATTTTTAGGGCCAGTTTACTAATACATAGATAATGGGGTGGTAGTTTTGAAACGGCCTGGGGAAGAAAGTAAAAAGTTTCTTGAAAGTTTTTATGGGCCAAATCTTGGCTATGTTATGGGAATCTATGAACAATATTTAGAAGATCCAGAATCAGTAGATCCCGAAATGAGAATGATTTTTGACCAGATTCCTTTTGAAAATGTAAAGGCTGAGGAAGTACCTTCGAGTGAAGCGAAGTATCAAGCAGACAATATTCCTTTTGAGAAAATAGTTGCCGCGGCACGTCTTGCAGAAAATATTCGCTCATATGGTCACCTAGAAGCAAAAATATATCCATTAGGAAATGAAAGGCCAAAGCAGGCAAACCTTACACTCGAACATTATGGCCTTAGGGAAGAAGATCTTAAAATCATGCCTCCAAGCATTTTTATGAAAGATCCGAATTTATCTTTTTCGAATGCCTTGGAAGCCTACAAACATTTAAAACAGGTATATACAAAATCGATTGCGTTCGAATTTCATCATGTCCACAGTGCAGATGAAAAAAACTGGCTGCAGCAAAAGGCAGAAAGCGGAAATCTGTTTAAAGGTCTTTCCAAGGAAAAGCAGCTTCGGTTATTAAAGAGGCTTACCGAAGTAGAGGATTTTGAAAAATTTCTCCATCGTACATTTGCAGGTCAAAAACGCTTTTCAATAGAAGGCCTGGACGTTATGGTTCCGATGCTTGATGAAATGATTTATGAAGCCGTTCGTGAAGGTGCAGAAACGGTTAATATCGGTATGGCACATAGAGGCCGTCTGAATGTTCTTGCTCATGTGTTAAACAAACCATACGAAAAGATTTTTTCCGAGTTCCAGCATGCTCCTAATAAGGATCTTGTTCCTTCTGAAGGTTCCAGCGGAATTAACTATGGCTGGACCGGGGATGTCAAATATCATCTTGGTCTGAATCGGCAAATAAAAGAGGAAAATCTTGCAACAGCAAAAGTAACACTTGCTAATAACCCAAGTCACTTGGAATTTGTCGGAGCAGTCGTGGAAGGGTTTACAAGAGCTGCGCAGGAAGACAGGACGGTCGCGGGTGAGCCTCATGGAGATTTTAAATCATCACTTGCGTTATTAATTCATGGTGATGCAGCTTTTCCAGGTGAAGGCATTGTTGCAGAAACATTAAATTTAAGCAGACTGAATGGATTTAGAACAGGCGGAACCATTCATATTATCAGCAATAATACTATTGGCTTTACGACGGAATCCTCTGATTCCCGATCCACTTTATATGCAAGCGACCTGGCAAAAGGATTTGAAATTCCAATAATACACGTAAATGCAGATGATCCAGAAGCATGTATTGCTGCTGCTATTCTGGCTGTTGAATATCGAATAGCATTTCAAAAAGACTTTCTGATAGACCTTGTTGGCTATCGAAGATATGGTCATAACGAAATGGATGAACCGATGACAACCAGCCCTTTAATGTATACGAAGATTCATGAGCATCTGACAATTAAGGAGCTTTACGCTAAAACCTTAATTGAAAAGGGTGGAATTTCCGAGAGTGAATTTAAGAAAGTGCAAACCGAGGTAGAATCACGCCTGAAAGCGGCATATGAAAAAGTTCCTCCAAAAGATGATCATGAAGTTTCAGTACCAGTACCGCCGGAAACGGTAGAACACGGGCTGCCCAAAATAGATACTAGTGTACCAGCGGAAAAGTTAAATTCAATCAACGAACATTTGCTTCATTGGCCGAATGACTTTAGTGTATTTCCTAAATTAGAGAGAATCCTGAAAAGACGTTCCGAAACCTTTAAGGAAAAGGGGCTTGCTGAATGGGGATTAGCGGAGGCATTTGCATTTGCATCCATTCTCGCTGATGGAACTCCAATCCGCCTTACAGGACAGGATTCAGAAAGAGGGACATTTGCCCAGCGTAACCTAGTGCTTCACGATCATAACACAGGTAAACGTTTTTCCGCACTTCAGCAATATCCTGAAGCGAAGGCTTCCTTTGCCCTCTTCAATAGCCCTTTAACTGAAACAGCAGTCTTAGGATTTGAATATGGGTATAATGTTTTTGCACCTGAAACTTTAGTTATCTGGGAAGCCCAATATGGTGACTTTGCCAATGTGACACAGGTGATTTTCGACCAGTTTATTGCAGCCGGACGAGCTAAGTGGGGTCAAAAATCAGGCCTTGTGATGCTTCTTCCACATGGTTATGAAGGTCAGGGACCTGAACATTCCAGCGGACGTCTAGAGCGCTACCTGCAGCTGGCAGCAGAAAACAACTGGACAGTTGCAAATTTAACGAGTGCGGCACAGTATTTTCACATTTTAAGGCGGCAGGCAGCCATTTTGAAACAAGAAGAAGTTAGACCGTTGATTCTTATGACACCAAAAAGCTTGTTGAGAAACCCAATGGTAATGTCTACTGCAGAGGAACTAAGCGAAGGTAAATTTTCCACAATAATGGAGGAACCCGGCTTAGGAACTAACCCTGAAAAAGTGGAACGTGTTATCCTGTGTTCTGGAAAAATGGCCATCGATTTGTCCGAGAAAGTTAAGGAAGCGGGACAGACTGATTGGCTTCATATATTAAGGGTTGAGCAGATTTATCCATTCCCTCTGGAAAAGGTAAGGGAAGCTTTGAAACGATATCCGAATTTAAAAGAAATATACTGGGTACAGGAAGAGCCTAAAAATATGGGTGCCTGGAATTTTGTCGAACCTCGTATCCAGGAAACTGCTCCAAATGATATAAAGGTTGAATATGTTGGACGCAGAAGGCGGTCAAGCCCTGCGGGCGGCGATCCAACTGTCCATAAACTCGAACAGAACTTAATATTACAAAAAAGCCTAACTAGAAGTGAACAAGGGGGAGAATCAAATGGCAGAGATTAAAGTTCCTGAACTCGCAGAATCTATTACTGAAGGTACAATTGCTCAGTGGCTAAAGAAAAAAGGGGAATATGTTGAAAAAGGTGAATATCTGGTAGAACTTGAGACAGATAAAGTTAATATTGAAATCATTTCAGATTTTTCAGGAACTCTTACTGAATTGAAAGCTGATGAAGGTGATACAGTTCAGGTTGGAGACATAATTGCTGTTATTAATGAATCTGGGGAACAGACTTCAGGGCAAGAAGAAGTACCAGCAAGTTCAGAGCCAGCAGTATCTTCAGACGATAAAGTCACTTCTGAAGAAACAGCTCAGAAGTCGAATACAGCCGCCGCCGCTAATTCTCAGGAGGGGACAAATAACGATTCTGGAAAACAAAAGGTAATTGCTTCTCCGGCAGCCAGGAAGCTTGCAAGAGAAAAAGGAATTGACCTTGAGAATGTTCCTGCCGTAGATCCACTGGGCAGGGTTCGCCGTCAGGATGTAGAAGCATTCCAGCCTCAGCAGAATAACCAGCAGAAAGCACCAAAGGCAGAGCAAAAGCCAGTTCAGGCGGCTAAGCCGTTTTTCGAAAGTGCAGAGACCGATTCAAAGCCAATTATTCGGGAAAGAATGTCAAGAAGACGTCAGACAATCGCTAAAAGGCTTGTTGAGGTGCAACAAACAGCCGCTATGCTGACAACCTTTAATGAGGTGGATATGACAGCTGTCATGGACCTGCGTAAGCGTAGGAAGGATAAATTCTTTGAGGAAAATGACGTCCGCCTGGGTTTCATGTCCTTCTTTACAAAAGCTGTGGTATCGGCGCTTAAGAAGTTCCCTTACTTAAACGCAGAGATAGGTGAAAATGAATTTCTTATTAAGAAGTTTTATGATATTGGTATTGCCGTATCTGCCGAAGAGGGTCTAGTTGTCCCAGTTGTACGTGATGCTGACCGGAAATCCTTTGCCGAAATCGAACAGGATATTACTGACCTTGCGTTAAAGGCCCGTGCCAATAAATTATCTCTGAAGGATTTACAGGGTGGGACATTTACTATCACAAATGGCGGAGTGTTTGGTTCTTTGCTGTCAACTCCAATCCTTAATGGTCCACAAGTAGGTATTTTGGGTATGCATAAGATACAGCTGCGCCCAGTGGCTATAGATGCGGAAAGAATGGAAAACAGGCCAATGATGTATATTGCCCTTTCATACGATCATAGAATTGTTGATGGGAAGGAAGCTGTTAGTTTCCTTGCAAAAGTGAAGGAGCTATTAGAAGATCCAGATTCGCTTCTATTGGGCTGATAGTATAAAAAGGCTGTCCTTGTTTGGGCAGCCTTTTTGTCTATATCTAAAATATTATTCCAGCGGTTTAGAGCACCTTGGGCAAAGATTGTCATGTGAGCTTTGTGGAACCTTAGTATTGGAAACAGGATTTTAGCACGATTGTGTTAGTTATCAATATTATAATAAATTAAAAACCGCCGATTTTTCGGCGGTTCCTTTTTTCGTTAGCGTTTTTTAAATGGCGTTAATCCACGGCGTTGAATTTCATCCTTTAAAAATTTAATCCATTCCTTTTCATTTCCGGTTTTCAATGCATCCCGATACGATACGACTAACAGCTCGTTACTCATAATTCTCAACTTTGCATTCCTCCTCTGAAAAGTGGATTGAATATTCAGTTTTAAACATTGTAATGGTTTTTATTGCTTTTGAAAACCCCTTTTCTAAAAAAAAATATAAAAGGTACTTTTGGCTGAGTTAAAAACTCTTATGGATATTCTGGAAATGGTAAAATAGTCAAAAAACAAGAAAAGAGGAGATAGTATGCTGGAGGTAGAACTCGACCATATAGTCAACTTTCTTAAAAAGGACCCGAGCAAGGCTGTATATGATTGGGAGGCGTATGGACTTAAAGCTATTCCGGGTGGTAATCATCAAGTATGGGGCACCTGGAATTCTTTGATGTACTTCGGACTTACCTATATAGAGTTTCTTTCAATTAATTCAGAAGAAAAGGCTGCGCAAAGTGATAATCCTCTGATTGTTCAACTGACAAAGGACTTAGAAACCTACGAGGGCCTGGGTCAAATTTGTTTCCGGACAACAAATATAATTTCGGTTAAAAACACATTACTAAAACTTGGTTATTCCGTTACCCAAATATATAATGGAGAACGAAAAAGAAATGATGGTTTGGTTATAAGCTGGAAAATGCTTTTTATAGATTCCGAAAATGGACTTCCTTACCCTTTCTTTATTGAATGGGAAAAAAATAATGATGATAGATGGCTTGATTTTAAAAAGATGGGCGTATGGAACAAATGGCAGGAAAAAGCTTCTGTTGAAGAAATCCAATATGTCGTAAAAGACAGTAAAGCTGCTGCTAAGGACTGGGGCAGGCTGTTTGGTTCAGATGTGGTGGATGAGACAGAAAGTGCTATAGAAAAATCCACTATTCAAGCAGGAGGAATTAAGATAACCTTCTGGCAGCCTGAAGGGGATAGTAAATTAGAAAGTATTCTCCTGCGAAAAGGAGAAAGGCCATTTCTTGTTCAGTTTAAACCTGCCCTTCCAGATTCTATTAATTATCTTCAGGATGACTATAAGTAATATCAGGGGCATTTCGCAGGCTATGTGAAATGCTCTTTATATGTAATGATACAAAATTTATTGAATATTCATATAAATATGCTAACATCATTGTAAGCGCTTTTATATAAAGGGAGGGATCAAGATTGTCTGCTATATTGGATATTACTATCGGTAAACTATTAGAAGAAAAGGCAAAATTACATCCAGAACATGAAGCAGTTGTTTATGCTGACAGAAATTTAAGATGGACCTACAGTCAATTTAATAACGAATGCAGGAAAGCGGCAAAAGGATTTATAAAGGCCGGAATTGATAAGGGAGAAAATATTGCTGTTTGGTCATCAAATACCCCAGAATGGCTTATCACTCAATTTGGTACAGGAAAAATGGGAGCAGTACTAGTCACAGTGAATACCAACTATCAAACTGCCGAATTGGAATATCTCCTAAGACAATCTGACTCTACCACCATTATTTTAATGGATATCTATAAAGAATCTTCTTACATTGATATGCTATATGAGATTGTACCAGAGCTAAGGACTTCTGAACCGGGTAAACTAAAAAGCGGCCGTCTTCCATATTTAAAAAATGTGATTGTAATGGAAGAAAAGAAATATCCAGGCACTTTTTCCTGGGGTGATTTACTAAAGCTTGGTGAATCGGTCTCAGAAATAGAACTGGATGAGAGAATGGCCTCACTTGAACCTGATGATGTGATTAATATGCAATACACCTCCGGAACGACCGGTTTCCCAAAAGGGGTAATGTTAACTCATTTAAATATTGTTAACAATGGATTTAATATTGCTAACTGTATGAAGCTGGCTGAAAATGACAAACTTTGCATTCCTGTTCCGTTTTTCCATTGTTTTGGGTGCGTCCTTGGCACAATGGCCTGCGTATCAGTTGGAGCCACAATGGTACCAGTTCAGGAATTCAGCCCAAAAAAGGTTCTTCAGACTGTTCAGGATGAAAGGTGTACAGGTCTTCATGGTGTTCCTACCATGTTTATTGCAGAGTTGAATGACCCAGATTTTGAACAATATAATCTTTCTGCTCTAAGAACAGGCATAATGGCTGGTTCAAATTGTCCTATTGAGGTAATGAAGGCAGTTATTGAAAAGATGGGAGCAACTGAAATCACGATTGCATACGGACAAACTGAATCATCCCCAGTAATTACCCAAACCAGAACGGACGATCCAATTGAAGTTAGGGTAGAATCGGTTGGTAAGGCGCTTCCGAATGTAGAGGTGAAAATTGTTGAACCGGGAACAAATATTGAAGTTCCACGCGGGGTACAAGGTGAACTATGCACACGAGGCTACCATGTTATGAAAGGTTATTATAAAAATGAAGCCGCAACAAGAGAGGCTATTGATGGAGATGGCTGGCTTCATACCGGCGACCTTGCTGTCATGGATAAAAATGGATACTGTAAAATTACAGGCCGTTTAAAGGACATGATTATAAGAGGTGGGGAAAACATTTATCCTAGGGAAATTGAAGAATTCCTCTACACACACCCTGAAGTAGTAGATGTTCAGGTTGTAGGAGTACCCGATGCGGTATATGGTGAAGAGGTAATGGCATGGATTATTCCAAAAGAGGGTGCAGTCATAAATGCCGAAGAGATTAGGGATTATTGCGCGGGGAAAATATCCAAACATAAAATACCAAAGTATATAGAATTTATTAGCGCATACCCTATGACAGCTTCAGGTAAAATACAAAAGTTCCGGCTTAGGGAACAAGCCAAAGTGCTTGCACAGGGAATTGAAGCAAATTAAATATGAAAGCTGCCAAAATGGCAGCTTTTATTTTTTACCACAAAAGGCCTTATCCTCCATTAAATTATGGTGTTTTATTTTTGTGCAATATAGGGAATAGCTAACTTATCTAGTGGGGTGAGGGGTTCTTATGGAAATTAAGAAGAAAGAAATTGAAATGAGCAGTTTTGTTGGACGTGTGTTAAGAGATAACTTTGGGAGAGGGCCAGGAAATGTATTTTGTACATTTACAAACCCTTTTATTGTTTTTCACATTACCAATTTTTTATCACCAATGGAAAAGACGCTAATGACGAATGATAAAGCATTTTTTGTTCATAAGACAAGAGATTTAATGATGGAAACTCTTTTATCGGAAATTGAATCACAAATTGAAATAACAGTAGAAAAAAAAGTTAGAGAATTCTATTATGATTGGAATTTAGAAGCAAAAACAGGTATGTTTTTGGCGATTACACAGGATATTGAGGTGGCAAGCGTAGGGCAAATTAATGGTTACACAAACGAAGAAAAGGTTAATCAGGAAATGATCCAAGTCAGCAAAGAGGTAGAAAAACCGCCTGGGGAAATTACATCTTTAATGCTTAATCCCCGTACGTTAATTTTTATCAGAAATAAGATTCTTGTTCCTATTGAAAAGGAATTAATTCATTTAGGATGTGAAGAAACCTTAAAGATAGCTAAAAGGAATCTTGAGAAGAGATTTTTAAATTTGCACGTTAATATCTTTGAAGAATATTTAAATGTTCGGGTAACAGATTATTTTGTTGATTGGAATTTTGAAGAGGATAAAAGCTATACCCTTTTTATGCTGAAACCATAATAATTTATTAGGAAAGATGATTACGTGAAAAGGTATTGATAAGGTTCTCAATAGGTGTTAAAATATGTTAGTAGATGTGGGAATCTGTTGGAAAATGAGTTGGGCAAAGAACCAATCATGAAGCAGATTCATTAATTTGAAATATGGATTATTCACTTGAAAAAGTTGACAATAAATTCTGATACGATGAACGGGTATAAAACCAGGCATATGTCAGAAAGGACTATTTATAGTCTTTTCTGACTTTTTTATTGTCCGAAAAATAAGGATTTATAAAAGGAATGATGAGTGCAGCTTATGACTATCGAAAAAGATTCAAACAAAGAAACTCTAATACTATTAAAAATTGAGAATTTTATTAGCCAAAAACGTTCTAAAGAAGCAAGCATGTCAAAACCCGGTATTATAAAAAAAAGTGAGATAGAGGAATTTATTGAAATGACTGCCCGGGAGCTAGCAATTGGCTTCAATAAGAAATGTCATTCAACAAATACTAGTTTTCAATTTAATTTAGAAAATAAGACATTAATTGTTGATATACTATACCGCTACGGCAATTATTACACAAGGCATAATATTTCTTCTTCCTAACTAATACCTGAGTGATACTAAAAAGGGTCCGCTGATGTGAGGTGACCCCCAAAAGTTAGAGTTTTATATTAAGCAGCTGATTGGCTGGTATGAATCCGGTATTGTACTGGACTCATGCCAGCCAATTTTTGTTTTATACGCTTGTTATTGTAATA
>NZ_JBYTCJ010000014.1:1063-119512 GCF_058790155.1 Neobacillus sp. FW104-15D2 | reverse complement strand
AAAAACCTATAAATATTGGATAGCTGAGGGTATTTTGTTTATTTTAAATAGCCTTACACAGACTTCTTGACAGTACCACTGAATCCGTGCATTTCTGCATAAAAACCGTGCATTTCCGGTCTGAATTCGTGCATTTATGCTGCCAGCTGGGGGGTATTCCTTTATAAGAGAAGCTAATTCTAGCTTTAATTTCACTATTTGACGCAAAAAAACGGTTTTTTTTTTAACAAAAAGGCTAAAATACCCAAAATGTCCCCGAACATTCACGCATTCTGAAGAAAACAGATCACAAAAACCCCTATAGGTAAAAAACGCCAACCCCGGGCACTCTTCTTTATTGATGATCTTCAAGCAGCTCTTTTAAATTACGAAGATGACCGTCTTCTTCTGCCCTGAGCATTTTAACGAGCAAGCCTTTTGTCAGTTTCATCATGAATCCCTTGGTTTGGACAAACGCCTTGAACTGTACCTGCGTCCCTTCCACGATTTCTTCAAAGTTATATTCATAAATAGTCACAAGCCCATTACTGTTAGTTTTGGTACTGAAGGACCGGTTGGGCTCAAATTTAATTATTTCTACCTCGGCCTCTACTTCTTTTCCTCGGATCCATCTTGTTTCCATGAATTTCGAACCCACACCTACCTCATCCCAGGTTAGCCTTTCCATCCTGTTCACAGCAGGCATATATTTAGGTGCGTGCTCCATGCTGCTGGCATACTCAAAAACTTCCTCCAGCGGTTTTTCAATTATGATACTTCCGTAAAAATCAGCCATATTTCAAACTCCTCTTGCCTTGCATTTCTTTTCTTCATTATAGCGGAATACGAAAAAGGAAAAAAGGAGTTGTACCTCTATAAAATAGGAGACGCACTGGTTGGCAGAAATGGTGCTGAAAAATCCACCTTTATTCATAGCCTGCTGGGACTTCTTCCCGTAAAAAACGGTTCGGTTAGAATAAATGGCTTTGAGATATCTGATCGTAAGTCGAGCTGGAAAGAGGCTATTGCCTATCTTCCGGAAAAGTTCATGCTGTACCCTTCCTTGACCGGTATGAAAAACATGCAATTTTTCGCGGAGGCCGCTGCCGGTAAAGCAGACATGGCCCATATAGAAAAGGTTTTACGATCCGTTAGCTTGTGGGACGACCGGGATATCCATGCGAAAAAATACTCAAAAGGTATGCTGCAGCGTCTGGGTCTTGCGATTACTTTATATCAGGATTCAAATATCTTGGTTCTTGATGAACCAACAAGCGGGATTGACCCCATCGGAAGAAAAGAAATCCTTGAGGTTCTTAAATCCCCCAAAGGAAAAACGATTCTGCTTTCTTCACATCATTTGGATGAAATTAAACAGATTTGTACCCATGTAGCATTTTTAGATCAGGTAAAAATGGAGAAATATACGGTTACGGAATTTTTACAGTCTCAGCGGCTTGGGGGGAATGAGTAATGAGAAAAGGAATATTTTTGGTTTTATTTTTAATGATGATGGCCACCGTTTTGACCAGATGCGGGTTTGGATCTGATTTTAAAATCAAAATGACAAAACCGCTCTATTTTGGATCGGGTAAAGAAATGCCATTTGAAATTCTGGTTGTTGAGAACGGGAAACCTATTAAGGGTCTCGACGTTACTGCACAAATAGAAATGGCCAATATGGATCACGGTACTATTCAAACCAATTTATTGGAAGGAAAGAACGGCACGTATCCGCTCCCTTTCCGCAAAGCTTTACTATTTATCCGCCGACTTTTTACATTTATCCGCTAAAAAAAGTTTATCTGCGAATTTCACCCCTTTTTCCGCAAAGCGCCAGCTGACAAAGAAAATATTTTTTAAAAATGAGTGATTACTCACTTTACAGTCATACATTCCACACCATATAATATATTTAATTAGTGAGTGATTACTCACTTCGTAATCAGAAAGAGGTGAAAAGGTTGAACAATCCGGTTATCACCATAAAAAATGTTTCAAAATCATTCGGAAAGAATCAGGTATTAGAAAATATTAATCTTGAAATTCACAGCGGTGAAATCTTTGGTTTTCTTGGGCCTTCAGGTGCGGGGAAGACTACTCTCGTTAAAGAGCTTGTTGGACTGGATACCCCTACAAAAGGCGAAAATTTTGTCCTGGGGGGAAAAATGCCTTCACTTGGCTTAATGCAGCGAGTCGGATATATGTCCCAGGCAGATGCTCTGTACGGGGAACTTTCTGCAAAGGAGAACCTGGAATTTTTTGCAGCTCTTTATGGCTTGAAAGGAGCCAATCGTAAAAAGAGAATGGAAAGTGTTATGGAGACCGTACAGCTGTCAGATGACCTGAACAAGCTTGTTTCCAACTACTCCGGGGGAATGAAAAGACGACTTTCACTTGCAGCCGCACTTCTCCATGAACCGGAGCTTCTTATTCTGGATGAGCCTACCGTAGGAATTGACCCGGTTTTGAGAAAAAGTATTTGGGATGCCTTTTATGATTTAAAGAAAAAGGGAACGACGATTATTGTGACTACCCATGTCATGGACGAAGCTGAAAAATGTGACCGGCTGGGAATGGTCCGTAACGGAAAATTAATTGCCGTTGGCTCTCCGGAAGAACTAAAGGAAAATACAAACACAGGGACAATTGAAGATGCGTTCCTTGTATACGGAGGTGCCTGATTATGCGTGTACGTGCTTTAACCATCAGAATTCTTCGCCAATTTTTCCGCGATAAACGAACAATGGCCATGATGATTGTGGCTCCCATCCTTATTCTCACTATGCTGAATCTGGTTTTTAACGGAAAAGATTATCATCCTAAAATTGGCCTAGTAAACGTTCCAGAACCTATAATAAATCAATTAGACTTTAAAGATGCGAAAATTACAAAATATGAAAACAGCAAACTGGCAAAAGAGGATTTAAAAAATAGAAAGCTCGACGGTTATTTAATTTTTAAAGATCAGGTTCCAGGGATAACCCTTGAAGGCAGTGATCCCGCCAAAAACAAGGCGGTAATGAATGAGGTTCAAAAAGCATTTAAACCACTCCTGCAAAAAGGGAATCAAGGTGACTTTAAGATCCATTATCTGCACGGTTCTGACAGCATGACTCAGTTCGATTACTTTGGACCAGTTTTACTTGGGTATTTTGCCTTTTTCTTTGTCTTTCTAATTGCAGGGGTTTCCTTTTTACGTGAAAGAACAAGCGGCACACTGGAGAGACTGTTATCCAGCCCTCTAAGAAGATGGGAAATTGTTGCGGGTTATGTTCTTGGATTTGGTGTTTTCACTATGATACAGGCAGCCATAATCACTTGGTATTCGATCTACGTGCTCGATATGATGATGAAAGGGTCCTTTCTGCTTGTCCTTCTGATTAACCTTTTATTATCCCTCTCAGCTTTGACACTTGGAATTTTACTTTCGGCATTTGCTAATAATGAAATGCAAATGATCCAGTTTATTCCGCTCGTTATCGTACCGCAAATTTTCTTTTCCGGGCTGTTCGATCTCGACACGATATCGGATTGGCTGAGCTGGATTGGTCCGCTTACCCCTTTGTACTACGGCGCAGATGCATTGAGGGAGGTAATGGTTAGGGGCTATGGCTGGAGCCATATATATATCGACTTGTTTGTCTTATTGGCCCTGTCCGTGTTATTTATGGTATTAAACGTAGCGGCTTTGAAAAAGTACCGTAAAATATAATGAGTTAAAGAGGAGAAAAAATGACTGAAGAAGATTTAATCCTCCAGCAGGTTCTTAATGAGGATGAGGAATTAACAGAAAAGCAAAAGAAAATTATTATAGCCGCAATTGAATCCTTTTCAGAAAAAGGCTTTGCTGCTACCTCAACAAGTGAAATTGCCAAGAAAGCAGGAGTAGCTGAAGGAACGATTTTCCGCCATTATAAAACAAAAAAAGAGCTGCTCATATCAATCGTGACTCCTGTTATGGCAAAGCTTCTTGCCCCCTTTATTATTAAAGATCTGAATAAGGTTATGGACCGTGACTTTGATAAATTTGAAGATTTTTTACGGGCAATGATAGAAAACCGAAAAGAATTTTTAAAAAATAACTTTGCCATTTTTAAAATACTGGTCCAGGAAATACCGTTTCAGCCTGAACTGAGAGAACAATTTATGGAGCATATTGCCAAAAAAACCTTCGGGCGGTTTGCAAAGCTGGTCGAGCATTACCAGGCGAAAGGGCAAATTATTGAAATGCCCTCTGCAAGTGCCGTTCGGCTTGCGGCCTCTGCCATCATTGGATATTTGCTTATAAACTCTGTGTTTGGATCTGGCCAAGAATGGGACGATGCGGCGGAAATTGAACGAACTATTGAATTTATCATGCACGGAATTAGTAAAAAAGAGTAAGCCAAGGGGCTTACTCTTTTCTTGTGAAGTCCTCCAAAGGAACTCTGTAAAGTTTATCCTCATTTTGAAAGGCTTCCCGCTGCCATCGGTATTATTGCTGACAAAATAAAGGTAACCTCCATCAATAAACATCGTGAATTCTGCCAACCCCCGTGATGACTGGCCGGCTTTGGTTTAAGCCACGAACCACAGCGGAAAGATTTTTTTCATAAATCCCGTCCTTTTACTTACCTCAGGACAGCCATGATAGCTTTCGCGACTCCGCCTTCTTCGTTTGTTGCTGTTACTTCATCGCATTGTTCTTTAATCAATTCAGGGGCATTTCCCATTGCTACTGAATGTCCTGCTTTTTCAAACATAGAGACATCATTAAAGTTATCACCAATTGCCATCGTCTCTTCCAGCAATATTCCGCGCTTATTGACGAAGGCTTCAAGTGCAATACCTTTTTGTGCATCTCTGCTTGTAACCTCAAGATTCTCATGTCCTGAAGAGCTTGCCGCAATCCCATCCAAATTTTCGAGAGAGGTTCTGGCAGCCTCAAGCCGTTCATTATCAAAGGAAAAAGCAAGAAACTTATAAACTTTTACTTCTTCATCTGCAAACAGCTTTCCATAATCGTCAATGGTTTCAAGCAATCCATGTTCTACTCTCAGCCTTGCAGTTTCTATTGCCTTTTCATAATTTGCATCGGGATTTGCACTGACAATGATATCTACAATAATGGATACTGATTTTTCAGCATCGTTAGTATAAGTACCTTTATTAGTGTAGACCTCAAAATAAACATCTTTTTCTGTTAAAATAGATGCCGCTTTCTCTGCCAGCCTGTTTTCCATTGTGTTTACCGCAAGGATTTCACCTTCAACGGATCGAACCTCCGCTCCATTTACACCTATTATAGGACAATTCAAGCCAGCTTCTTTTAGTGGTAAAATGGCTTCCTGGTAGGAGCGTCCTGTTGCTACTACTACTTCTACTCCCCCAGCCTGGGCTTTTAAAATGGCCTCCCGATTTTCATCGCTGATTTTTTGGGAGGAGTTTAGCAGCGTTCCATCCATATCTGTTGCAATACATTTAATCATGTAGTCACCTTCTCTGTTTTTTTCACTATGCCATTCTAACATGATTAATTTTAGAAGTAACATCTTTACCCTTTTAACCTTTATACATTTTTTCCTATTTCTCCAGTATGGATACATACGAACCTTTATTGCCTGTTAACCTCAAACACCTGAGAAACGATCAGCTTGTCCCTGATTTCCTTTAAGGAATTTTGAGTCATAAAAGCCTATCCTTCAGGGAAAGATACTTCTCATAAGAATAAAGGGGGGATTAAGCGTGACCAAGGAAGTAAACAAGGGCAGCGGCAATCAAAATGCACCACAGAAGGGCCATTACCAAACAGAATTTGCGAAAGAATATATAAGCGGGGACAATAGTAAGGGAAATAAGCACAATAAAGACCAAAGCAGCAAGACAAGCAAGTAATAAGCCGGCCTAGGCCGGCTTTTATTCTTCCTCTGGATATAATTCAAAAGCTGGATTAAAAACAAAAGCAGGTGAGACAACTTCGGCCTGCTGTTTCTTGTCAATTTTATCTCTCAACTCTGTTTTTGCCTGTTACGCCTCTCTATTTCCTTTGAATGTGGTATGAATTTCTCCATCCTTCAATTGCTCCATTTTTCTTCAATTGCTTTGATTGTTTCTTGTTTTTCCTCCATACAATGCCTCCTTACCTCTCTATTCACTTAAAACAGCTTATGTACTCCCCAAAAAAGAAAAGGCCGACCCCTATTAGGATCGACCCGCTTCATTATTGACATCTGAAAGACCGGATTCTGTTTAAATCTGTTCCATAATAGACCCAGCCATTTCTCTGCCAGCGATAACCAGCAACCGATGTACGGCCTACATAGGTTGGATAGAACCAAAAGCCCCTTCCGGTACGCAGCCATATATAAGTAAACCTATATAGACATCCCCTGATGCCTCCTGGATCAACAGCAAACGTCTGAGCCGTTTCATGCGGGATTACGGATGGAGGAGGAGAGGATGGCGGTCCACCAGCATGATGGCCCCCTGTCTGGCCCCCGCCTGGAAATTGTCCGCCACCCGGAAACTGACCTCCTCCAGGAAACTGGCCTCCCCCGGGAAATTGGCCTCCTCCGGGGAACTGACCTCCTCCGGGGAACTGACCTCCTCCTGGAAACTGACCTCCTCCATGGGTTCCACCACCATGCTGCCTTTCATCTTCTAGAAATTGGCCGTTATTATAAACATCGTAGGTTTGAAACATATCATTATTAAATTGCCAATCGGGCATAAATGGTCCAAATCGATAATCCAAAAGTACTCCCCCTAAAACTATATTCTTTTTAGGGTATTCAGAAAGCCCAAATTGGTGATTTAGCCCTTTTTAAACATGCTTTTTAATAAACGTCGGCTTGTACCATAACTGAGGCGTGAATTCCCTTCTCCGGATTGTATATTAACTCAACAAGAAGATTTGCTGCTATAAAATTATGATACTCCTGTAGATATTCTGCGATAGCATCGACCACATCTTGTTGATTAAGATGTCTCTCCACTGAACCTTCCGCCTTAGCCAAAGCGGAAATTCCGCGATTTTCTTCATAACGTAAGTCCGCCTCAACATATTGCGGTTCAGTCCGGTCCCTGTAAGCCGCATAAACACAAACGCTATCTACAACATCCTGTTCATTCAAAAATAACTCCATATTGAATTCTCCTTAATATCGTCTTCTTGAAAAAATGCCTTTAATGATACGAACAATGATCAGAATAATTACAATATCCAGCAGTATCGGAAAGATAGAAAAACCTGTCCCATATCCTCCCCAGCCATATCCGCCGCCGCCGAAGGGATGCAGCATGCTTCCTAGTAATGCTCCGGCACCAAAGGCTGCCCCATGCGATAAGATACTGCCGGTTCTAGACCTTTGCTGATTATTGTTATTGTATTTTGACCTAGTATTCGGATTTTTGGTAACATTTCCGGATGGCCTTTTATATCCTGATCGGTAGGTACTGCCGCTTCTTGTACCGCTAAGGCTTCCAGTTGAATGTGTTATTGAACTGTGTCCACCATAACTGCTGCCGCCGCCGAATCTCTTTGCCTCAGCAAACGTTGGCAGGGCTAACATAAAGGCCACCAGCCAAATTAACCATGCTTTTTTCACTGTCAACACTCCTCTTCGTTGTCTTTAATATTTTTTAACATATACCCGTTTCCATCCGCCATAAGCTTTTGTCCTTATTTTTTCCTAACAACAGAGAGATCTTCCCTCTTTCTTCACAAAATAAAAAGCATAAGTTCTCCCATAAGGAAGCTTATGCTTTTATATTAATATAATTTTTAAGTTTAAGTGAAGTTATTGCTTGATTAGCTTATTATAAGGAATTAACCTCTGCCATTTTTCCAATTTCCCTGCTAACCTTTTGCTGTATCTGTTCAACAATCGAAAAATCCATAGCAGCCACATATATTTCTTCCAGTTCATCATGAAGCGCTTTGGCCCTTGCAAGACAGGCTGTAGACTCATTCATCTTGTTTTTATAATCCAGTGCAATCTTGGCAATTTCATCTGCAAAAATTTCATCTGTGCCTGGTGCGATTAATGTTTCGTACATATCAATAATTTCATCGCCATCACGGCTTGGAAAATATTCATGAGGTGCAGTGCTGTCAAAAATCGCAATTCCCAGTTCGCGGAAAATAACCATATCCAGGCTGTGAGGGTCAAATCCACAGTGGTAAACTTCTGTATCAATGCCTCTTTCTTCAGCGGCAGAAGCCAGCTTTTTCAGCAAGGTCGATTTGCCGGATCCAGGACGTCCCTTAATAAAGTATCTTTTTGGAATATCCTCGGTTAGATTCGGCACAAAGTCCACAGCACCTTTTGGTGTTGCTGCTCCAAGGAACCGATCCTTTATAAGTGCTTTTTTATTTAAATTTATCTTTCCAAAAAATTGAGTAATTAACTTAGATGTTAAATGATTGGCTTTTTCAAAGTCCATACTGCCTATATAGATTTTTTCCCAGTCATCATGGATTTTCAATGCTTCACCAAAGCCTGCATAGGCCCCTTTAAACGATTCCCTGATTTGGCTGGTCAGCTTTTGAATTGTATCCTTTTTATCCCTGAGACTGGCAGTATCCCATGCTTCACCGAGATTTACATATTCCTCAATGGCACCGGGCGCACTTGGCTCAATAACATGCGGTGCTGTGCCATCTACAATGCCTACTCCTAATGCGGGGATAATAATGCCGTCTATCGAATTATTATCGGAGGAACAATGAAGAAGTTCAATGTCAAAGCCTTTTTCGGTCCACTCTTTCCCAATGTTTTTCATAAATGTTGACTTACCCGTCCCAGGGCCGCCCTTTAAAATAAACAGACGCTCAAGCCCCGCAAGGTTGGAATCATACAGGCTATAGAAGCCTCTGCATGTGTTTCCTCCAGCAAAATAGTTTCTGATTTTTCCTGCCACTTAAATCACTCCTTTAAGATGACATAGCCTTATTGTCTTCACTATCTTATGCCGGTTGGACGCAATGGGTGAATGCCTAGTGCAAAAAAAATTAATTTTTTTCTAAAATGGTTAACAACCAATTTTTAAGAAGCTCTTTTCATAAAAATAGACTCGCTTTCCGCGGACGAACCACCGAGGAGTATTACAGATTTGCAGTTTATCCTTGCCTTTTATTTATTTAATTAGATCTGTCATTTCCGCCCGTGTGATCTGCTGCAGATCTTTAATCGCTAAATGAATCTGTACGCCAATTTTACCGCCGCTCACCACAATGGAATCCAGTTGATTGGCACTGCTGTCAATAAAGGTCCTGTATTCCTTTTTCATACCAATAGGTGAACAGCCGCCCCGAATATACCCAGTCCATTTCTGTATATCCTTTACAGGAATCATCTCAACCTTTTTCTCCCCTGCAGCCTTTGCCGCCTTTTTTAAGTCCAGCTCCTGCTCAACCGGAATAACAAACACATAGATTTCTCTGCTTGTTCCTTGGGCTACAAGAGTTTTATAAACCTCTTCCGTCTTCCTGCCAATTTTACCGGCTACCGAAATGCCATCAATTTTTCCATCAGTGCTGTCATATGTAATCGATTCATAAGAGACTTTTTTTGCATCTAATTTTCTCATTGCATTGGTTTTTCCCTGTGCCATGTTCATCATCCTCCTTAGAAAAACTTGGCATTCGCCAAGTCTTTTTGGCGGATGCCCTAGTTTTTTTTATGCGTTCAGGATTTATGGATATAAATTCTGATTAGCCATTGAAAAAGGGGTTCAGTTTCCTGAACCCACTTCCACTTTTCTTTATTATAATCTATATACCCTTGCCTCATAAGGCTTTAGCTCAAGTTCTTCAAGATCATGGTGCTCTTCGATTGAATAATTGTTTAACAGCAGATTCTCATGTGAAAGACTGATACCATCAGCTTGGAACACAGCATCATTTTTTGTTAGGTTAGCAATCACAATTACTTTATCATCCGGACTTGTTCTTGTATAAGCATATACCTGCGGATCTTTTTCCATTAATAAATCATATTGGCCGTAGGTGAAAACCTTATTTCCCTTTTTTAGGGCGATCATGTTTTTGTAAAAAGAAAGAATAGACTTTTCCTGAGCCAGCTGTGATTCTACATTAATCCCAGGAAAATTTGGATTTACCTGCATCCATGGGGTACCAGTTGTAAATCCTGCATTTTCTTCTGCAGACCACTGCATTGGTGTCCGGCTGTTATCGCGTGAGGATGTCCAGATGATTTGCATAATATCCTCATGGGACACTCCCTCTTCCCTTTTAATCCTATACATGTTTTTGATTGCCACATCATCGTAATCATCAATGGAAGGAAAATGCACATTGGTCATGCCGATTTCCTGTCCCTGATAAATAAAAGGCATGCCCTGCATTAAAAAGTACATCGCTCCCAGGGAAGTAGCACTTTCTTTCCAGTACTCCGCATCATTTCCCCAGGTGGAAACGATTCGCGGCTTATCATGGTTTTCAATGAAAAGAGCGTTCCAGCCATCTTTTTCATTGCCCTTTTGCCACTTAGTCAGTGTTTTTTTCAGGCCAATTACATCCAGATCCTTCTTTTTCACTGCATCCCACAAATCCAAGTGCTCAAACTGGAATACCATGTTCATTTTTCCTGTTTCCTCGCCAACCCAAAGATGGGCCTCATCCACAGTAACACCATTGGCTTCACCAACAGTCATGACATCATAGTTTCCATACGTTTTAGCCTTCATTTCAGTAAGAAAGTCATGAATTCCTTCTTGGTTCATATGCATGTCAAACGAAGATACATATTTATCAGCTTTCTGATTTGGCATATCCGGAAGGCCTGGGCGTCTTTTAATATGGCTTATGGCATCAATGCGGAAACCATCGATTCCCTTGTCCAGCCACCAGTTCATCATGCTGTATATAGCCTCGCGTACCTCCGGGTTTTCCCAGTTAAGGTCTGGCTGTCTTCTGGAGAATACATGGCAATAATATTGACCAGTGTTTTCATCATATTCCCATGCTGATCCGCCAAAAATACTTTCCCAGTTATTCGGTTCCGCTCCGTCCTTACCATCTCTCCAAATATACCAATCCCGCTTCGGGTTATCCTTGGAAGATCGTGATTCAACAAACCATTTATGTTCGTCGCTTGTATGGTTTGGAACCAGGTCAATAATCAGCTTCATTCCGCGTTCATGAACACTTTTAAGGAGCTGATCGAAATCTTCCATTGTTCCGAATTCATCCATAATAGCCTGGTAGTCTGAAATGTCATAGCCATTATCATCGTTTGGTGACTTATACATAGGGCAAATCCAAATAACATCAATGCCCAAATCCTTTATATAATCAAGCCGTTGAATGATTCCATTAAGGTCGCCAATTCCATCCCCGTTAGAATCCTGGAAGCTTCGAGGATAAATTTGATATCCAACTGCTTCCTTCCACCATATTTTCTTCATACTTTCACCTTCCAAATCTATCTAATTGCAAGTTTTGCTGCATTCGCGCAACCGTTTGCATTTTCTTTTATTAAAAAAAGCGCATTTTCACGCCAGTAGCTATAGTTTAACGCTTACATGGCAATTTATCAATAAGAAAAATGGAACAATGACTAGACATTTATAAAGAAGAAAAGCACAAGCGCCCGTTTAGCGAAGCAACTGCCTAAGTAAACATCCTGCGTAGAGCTGAACATTAGCTTCTTGGAGTAGGCTTTGACGCTGGAGCTGGAAAATTTAAAAGGTAAATTTTATTCTTAACCATTAAAAAATCCAGTGCTCTTTGCACTGGATTAGGCAGTTTGAAGCTCAATACTCTCATAATAAGGTTTAAGTGAATGGAAGATGATTTTCTTTACAAATGCCCTGCTGATATCCGGAATCAGTTTTTGGGCATACTTCCAGGCGTTCTTTTCAATTAAAAAGGCAATTTTGCTCTTGTCAGATTCATTACTCGTTTGATCGTATAAATCGGCTAGCGCAGATAGATGCCGATCCTGGGCATGGCCTAATTCATGGGCAAAAATAACGGCCAGATAATCTTTAAATTGATCAAGAGTACCAAAAAGCTGTATGCATTGTTCTTTAATTTCTTCTATATATAAAGTTATAGTATGAGTGCTCATTGTATATTTGCCCCCTGCCAGCCTTCCACCAGGAAAATGGGAATCAATCTTTACCGCTACACTGTTTCCGGAGCGCAGCAAAATTGATTGGATTACTGTCTCTATCTCTGTATGTTCCACTTTCTTCTATCCCCTCTCGTACGTTGAGCAATTATAAATGAATGGTTCTCAAAAATAAAGCAACCTATTTACCCTATTTTATGTTGGGGAAACACCGTTTTTATAGTTCTTTAGAACCTTTTTTATCTATTTGAAGTATTAGTACCTTTTTTATAATTATCGGCTTGAAAAAGACTTTTTAGTACCCTTTTTGAAAAATCGGCGATTGCAGTGCCTTAGTTGCTATATGGCTCAGAATTAATATATAGAAATTCTGATTCGCTAAAATAAAAAGCGTTCCAATTGGAACACTTTCTTCAAGGCTCTTTTCGTATACTTTGTTGGTTATAAAAGCAAAAAACAGACTCGCTTTCCGCGGGCAATCCGCGAGCCTCCTCGGTCGCTTACGACCTGCGGGGTCTCGCCTGGCTTGCTTTTCCCGCAGGAGTCTCGCCTATTTTTGCTCACAGTTTCTTCAAATTGCAACACTCTCTTAGAAAAGAGCCTTTCTCAAAGATATTATTGCATGCAGACGACCCTATTTTGACCTTAATAGATCGGATGAAAGAATTTTCTCCTACCGCGTGAACCTCGTTGGTCGTTCACGGACTGATGAGTGTGCCTTTAAAAAACAAAGAGGAAGTGCCAGCCTGTGGCACTTCCTCTTTTATTAATGTATTCCTAAGCTTTATTTGAACCAGGCATTAAAGTATCGTGTTGCTGCAACCGCATAATCACCGCGGGTTATTTTCTTAGCGGGTTCAAAGGATGCTTCTACTGTTGGCTTCAAATCATAAGGCCCCTGTTTGACATTAAAGGTTGCATTAAGAATATTCAAATCCAGCGCCAGCTGTACATAGCCTTTTAATGAATCCGGAATACTTGCATTGTCTTTTAACGTAACCCTTTCATCTTTATATTGAACGGTTACCTCACTAGTGAAATCCTTGGCATCTTTCTCAAGTCCCAAAGCCTGAACCAGTGAGTAAGCTAAATCAAGCTTTGTTACACCTGCAAGCGGATTGAAATTCCCTGAGGAATCCAACTGCATAACTCCGTTTTGAGTCTGCAATTGATCACGGATAGCAGCACCCTTCCCAACAACAGCCTGAGCAAATGGCAGGTCAGCTCCTGTCACGTCTTTCACTGCTGCTGCCTGGCTTTGTCGGATTCCTGTTCCCATTACCAGATAACGGGCCAATTCCTTTTTCAAAAGTGTCTGGCCAGGCTTATAGGTGCCATCTGCATAACCATCCACAAGTCTTTCGCTCACTGCCATCTTGATTGCGTCTTCTGCCGCGTTTCCTGAAATATCATTTAAACCGGTAAAGCCGCTTACTTTTGTAAATGCAAGAGTACCGTTTACTGTTTCCGGAAGCGCTGTGCCGACAGGATTAGCTGCATCTCCGTGCAGACCCTGTACTTCAGCTTTCCACTGCCCAGCTGCAGGTGAATTAACTACAACCGTACGGTCAGGATATAAAGTGAAGAGCAGGCTTACCCCTGAACTGTATTGTGTTCCATCCGGAGCAGTCAAAATCAAATTCACCGGGTTGCCAGTCTGGCCCAGCAGCCCATAAGCATCAATTCTTGCAGACAGCTGTGAAACACCGCTCTGAACCGTAAAGGTATATGCATTTGATCCGAGTGTTATCGGATTATAATCTACTTGGAAAGCTGTTCGGTCGGTCGTTGAATTTACGCTGCTGTTGAATTTTTGATAGGCATTTACGGTTTGACCGTACTTTTTCCCAAACATAACCGCATCAAGAGCATCATATGCATTTACATAGCCTGCTCCTGCCTCCCAAGTTTCATAGCCAGGCATATTAGTAGCTGTATCCTGTAGAACCTGTTTGATTTCATCTGGAGTCAGCGTTGGTTTTGCTTCAAGGAGCAAGGCTGCAATTCCCGCTACATGCGGTGTTGCCATTGAGGTCCCACTCATGACCGTGTAGTACGGCAGATAGGCGGTTTCAATCATATTCACATCATCTGTAGTTCCAAGAGAAGATACCGGAGCAATCACACGGGTTGAAATAATATTAACACCTGGTGCAGTAATCGTCGGGCGGTCTTCCCATTTCCATGTCTTGCCGTCCATTTCAAATGTTCCGCCGACGCCTTTTGTACCGCGTGAAGAGAAGTCGGCCAGCTTTCCATTTACCTCACCTGCTGCAACAGAAATTACCCACGGTGCTTTAGCATATGGATTATGAGTATTTTCTCCAGGGCCTTCATTACCGGCTGCAAAGAGAACTGTCATGCCATGGTCATACGCAGCCTTACTGGCAATGTTGATTGGATCATTTGGATCAAAATCACCACTTGACCCCCATGAATTCGTAATGATTCGGATATTGTATTGTGTTTGGTGGGTAAGTGCATAATCGAAGCCGCCGATGCCATCTAGAACAAGAAGAGCTGCACCGGATCCATAACCAATCAAATTAGCTCCTGGTGCAACTCCTTCATACTTTCCATTGGATGCTGCTCCTGTTCCGCCAACAATACCTGCCACATGGGTACCATGCCCTGAATTATTGTCCGTATCTGGTACATTTTCTGTATATGTTACTGGTAAAAGTGTAGAATCAAGGCTGTTCAGATTCGTGCTTCCCAAAACGTTCTGTACAAGGTGGCTGCCATACTGGAGATCCTTATGAGTCCCATCAACCCCACTGTCATTGATAAGTACACCTACACCTTTTCCTGTAACAGGAAGACCTCCGTTGGCTTTTTGCATGTTAGAATCGGTACGGGCTTTGTCTACTCCCGTTTCATTTGTAGCGTCATAGTTTGAATACATAAGTTTCTTGTTTTGATAAATAGACTTTACTCCTGGTGCTGCTGCAAGCTTTGTAATTTGATCTTTCGTTGCTAATACACCTGCGATTGGCAATGCCTTCATGGAAACACCCTTGGTGATCCCGAGAGTGGAAAGCAAGTTAAGATTATCTTTTGTTGGTGCCCCCTGGCCATCAAAAGTAACAATAACCTGTAAAGCTCCTGTTGCTGTTTCAAGCTGCTTTAACAGCGCATCTTCTATAACAGCTCCTGCGGTTTCCGCTTTTGTTTTTGAAACTCCCGGCACAAACAATGAAACTAGTAAAATAAGCGTAATAAATCCAGACAGCCATTTTTTCAACTTCTAATCCCCTTTCAGTCATATACTTACTTATTACCCATTTTCTAAAAATTCATAACTTTCTTCCATTCAGCAAAGGGACTAATTTTATTAAAAAAAGGTACTATCTTTTTGTCGTACTAAAGTTGTATAGAAAAAGACATGAAAAAGGCCATACCTCTTATAGGAATGGCCTTAATTTCATAAACGATATGGATAGCAGAAGTATCCCGACAAGCTTACTATCCATCTCAGCCCTTGCGTCTTTCTACTTATCCAAGCGGAACAAGCTGATTCTGTACGGCATAGATAACGACCTGAGACCGGCTTTTAACTTCAAGCTTTTTAAAAATCTTGCTAACGTGGATTTTGACTGTTTTGTCACTAATAAACAGACTTTTGGCAATTTCTTTATTATTCATTCCTTGTACAAGGCACAGAAGAACTTCTTTCTCCCGTTCTGTCAGAATTGAACTTTTATTGACAGGCTCAGGTTCCACTCGCTGTTCAAAACTAAGAAACTTTTTTGTCATGGAAGGGTGAATAACCGAATGGCCTTTTGCAACCGAGCGGATTGCATCGATAACATTCTGAGACGGTGCATCCTTCAGCAAATAACCATCGGCCCCTTCCCTAATTGCAGCCATGAAATATTCATCATGATCAAACATGGTTAACATTAATACCTTTACAGAAGGATAAGCCTTTTTTATTATACCCGTCACTTCTATACCGTTTTTTCCAGGAATGTTTATATCCATTAAGATAACATCAGGCAGTAAAGTCTCTGCCGCTGAAATCGCGTCATCACCTGACACTGCTTCGCCAACTACTTCTATATCCTCCTCCAGGTCGAGAATATTTTTCAGGCCGTCTCTCAGTACGGCGTGGTCATCGACCAGCATAAGCCTGATCATCTAAAATGCCTCCTTCAACCCCTATTTTAGGTACCGTTAAGGTAATTTCGGTTCCAACTCCTTCTTTGCTGTCAATCTGAAGAGAAGCATGAATTTTTTCTGCAGCCTCATTCATATGAAGAATCCCAAAGTGCGGCTGCTTCTGGGCTTTTATCATCGCTTTAAACAATGAAAAACCAGAGCCATTATCTTTCACTTTCAATAGCAAATGCTCCCTCTGAAAGCTTAAAAGGATTTCCATCCGGGTTGCATTAGCATGCTTAATAGCATTTTGAACACTTTCCTGAAACGTATCAAAAATGATTTTTTCAGCCATAGAACTTAGTGGAAACTCTTTACCCCTTGTATCAAAAATAATATGGAAGGACTGTATACTTTGAAGTGTTTTTATCCTTGAGGAAATGGCGGAAACCAAGCCTACCCTTTCTGTCGGATAAGGCCTTAAGGCGTAAATAGATTCCCTTACCTCCTTCAGACTGTAGCGAAGCGTTTCCCTGCTCTCATGAATAAGCCGGAGGGACTCGTCTGGAACTTTTACAAATTTCCTTTCAGCCGTTTCCAAATTCATCACAGCCCCAGCAAGCGATTGGGCCACTCCGTCATGAATATCGCGGGCTATACGGTTTCTTTCTTCAAGAATTATCCGTTTTTCCTGTTCGGCAAAAAGCCATTTTGTTTTGATAAGAACGGCCAATTGATTGGCAAGAGTCGCCGCAGACTGCACATCTTCCGGGCTGAAGCTTTTTGTTCTGGTTCTACCGAACACAAACAATCCTACAACCTCTTCATCAAGGACAAGCGGCACATAAAGCAGGGTTTTTACCTGACTGCTGAAAAACTCAGCCGCGGGGCCCACTCCCCTATCCGTGTTGTGGTAAAGAAATAACTCGTTGATTTCGTTAAAAAAACGAGTGCGTTCCTCTAGCTGGTCCAAGCTTTCTTCTACCAGTCCTGAAGCAAAACGCAGATTCCAGCCATCTTCTGCCTTTTTCCATAAAATCCACGCATCTACATCAATGAACTCCTGCAGATTTTCGGCCAAAAAATCGAGCCAGTCTTTTGCTGCGATCTTTTTATTGAGTTCAGAGGAAATGCTGAATATGGCTTTTAATTTGGATTTTTCCTTTTTTAATCTGACAATGATTGAGCCTAAAAGGGCAAGTGCTACAAGCGGTGAGAAAAAGAAAAAGAAGGAAAAGACATCAATTTCGCCACGGTTTTGACTTCCAAGGACATAAAAGAGGATCAAGTAAACATATGAGACTATAAAGCTATTGCCTTCCTGAATGGTTTTCTGCCGCCATGCCTTCCAGGTATATGGCTGGGGGCGAATGATCAGGATGAAATCAACGATGAGATTGTTAATAAGGTAGAAGGGGATAATGGTAAAAGTCAGATGCCAGATACCGGCCAGCAATCCAGACTGGATATGCTCCAAATAAAGACCTTTAAAGTACTCTCCCGCCAAAAAAGCAATATACAGACTTGTCAGAAGCTGGGCAGGATTAAAAAAGACTATCCTTAATGGCCTTCTTTTAAATAGATTAATAAGCAAGCTTACCATCCCAAAAGCAAGTATAGAAAAACTCATGCCTTCCATTACATAAATAGCATATACAAGGGGGAAGGAAATGGCGGTATGGCCTTTCGAAACCGGCATAGGATATAAATCAACAATAACCAAAAACAGTACAAGCAGCCCAAAAATAAGCCCTTCCTTCGGAGCTCCTATTTTTAGGACCCCTTCCTGGATAAAAATTGACCCGCCAATCATTGAAATAAACAACAGGGATAAACGGGATAGCTGCTCCGAACGAACTCCCCAGGAAAAACGGTTCATAGTCCCTCTCCTATATTTCTAAATTTTCTGTTAATTATAATGTACTTCATTAGTAGTAGAAAGACAAATTAGAAGGATAAAAACTTTAGCTCTTTTCGTAACCATTGTTGCTCTTTTACTAATCTGTTGACCATTCGGACTGTTTAGGGAAAAAGAACTGCCATGCTGTCCGAATCAGCGGTTCATTCGGACAGTCTAGGAAAACCGGAGGTACTTCTAGTCCGAATCAGCCGTTCAATCTTTATAAAGCTTTTAATATACCAAGAACAACATTATTTGCGAAGACAGCCTAATTTTTCAAAGAAAAAACCCAGACCAGTCGAATGTTATTCACTGACCAATACTGGGACAAACCTAATTTGGTTTGTTTCTTTTATTATCACAAACTGCAGCTTGCTTTTCTATTCAGCAAACGGAATATCCTTGATAGTACTTTGGATGTAATATTTAAAATTAACTCGGTAATTGCCTAGCCTTTAGGCGTGGGGAGCTATAGTTTATGGATATAAAAAGGAGAATGGCTGATCACCATTCTCCCTTTTAATTATTTAATTGTTAACTTTGCATCTGCCCAGTCAGCGTGGTCCATAGAGTTTCCATCACCGACATCTGTGACAATTAATTTTAGTTCCTGCTTTCCAGTAACATCTGCATCGACCAGTTTTGCTGGAGTGGATCCAGTCATTCTGCCACTGTCAAAAATCTTCTGACCGTCTAGGAGTACCTGGAACGAGATTGTTCCATTTCCACCAACCTCATGGTCAACTCCTACGTAGGACTGAAAGCTTGTAAAACCTTTTCCCGAAAGGTCATATACAATTTCGGAATTAGCATGTGTGCCAATACCTTTGTCAAATGTTCTGACTCCTGAATCAGTTGCCAAACTTAAGGCATTGCCATCAACTGATTTATCTTTTTGTATGGATGCCCACCCGGTTGTTCCGCTCTTCCAGTCAAGGTCACTTAAGGAGATCTGTCCGTTGACACTAAAATGGATTTGATACTCTTTTGACAATAACCCATCCTTTGATTGAGCTTTCACAACGGCCGTCCCGTCAAAATCATTTGCTTGTGTAACCTTTATATTTACATTAGAATTAGCCGCTGCTGCATCTACCTGTGGCACACTGGCTGTGCTTCCTTTTAAAACGGAATAAGAATAGTCAGTAACCTCAGAGGTGAAGCCAGGTAATGGTTTTCCATCAACCTTGATTTCCTTGACTAAGTCATCCGAAACAACCTGTTTACTTACATCCATTGGATTGCCCATTTCTTTAGAGATGGGACGGAGACGGTAACTATAGGAATACGGATGGTTAGCATAAAGAGTAAACTCCGGATGTGTCCTTGCACCCCAGCTGTTATCTCCGCCGACTCCCATTTGCTTGTCATTCAATGTAAGGATAACATCATCAATTTTGGTAAGTTCATATGGGTGTGCAACACTATCCAGGTCTTTCTCTGCATAATGCAGCGCATTGACTTCCATAAATGGATAACCTGTTGCCATTAGACCTGTTCCTTCATTATTCGTTAAGGTGACCCAACGGACATCCGTTTTATTTCCCGTTTCAGATGGCTCCTCATAGGGAACAAATTGCCCGTCAACAGTTCCTTTGTATAAACCTACATCAGCGCCTGTTTGCCGGTCCCAATAATTCTCCTGAGGCCCGCGTCCGTACCAGCTGATATTTTCATATTCTTTTGGCAGTCTCATTTCCATGCCTACCGCCGGTATCTCAGGAAGATTTTTGCCTGGCAGGAGTGTGCTTTTAACCTCCACATCTCCACTTCCATAAATGGTATAGGTTGCCTGATATTTTGATTCATTTGTAGTTGGCAGTGTGGCATTCACTTTTACTTGAACAGCCTTTTCACCTAATTTGTTAACTGATACATCAACAATTTTTCGATTTTCACCAGCTTTCCGCCAGGTTGCTGTCCGAGACGGCATTCCATTGCCTTTATCATTATCATTTGGCGCCCTCCAAAAGTCCGGAGCGGGACCCGCTGTAAGCAGGTTTTTATCCTGATATTTAAACGAGGAGAGTGTACCCAATTCTTTATCAAATTTAACCTCGAAATCCTTTCCTTTGACGGAAACATCCTTATCCGATTCCTTTACTCCTACATCTGGCATTTCGGATAAATTTAAAGGCGCTAATGCTTCATTATTATATGGAACCTTAAATTGCTCCTTTGCAACTTCATGGCCTTTATCAGCCCATAGTGTATCTTCTGGTAATGTAAAGCTTACATTTAACCAATATTCTTTACCCGCTTCAAGCTTTGGATGTTCAATCGGAAGCTGGATTGTTTTACTCTGAAGCGGTTCAACATCCAGATTATCAATTTTCCCTTTTTGGATAACCTTGTCATCAGCCTTCAATTCCCATGTTCCATTAAAGGATGATAGATTAGTAAATAAATATTGATTGGTAAGTTTTATTTCCCCTTTAAGCAGATCTACAGGAGCCGTTTTGATGCTTTGATATACCTGCTTAACCTCATACAATTCCGGCTGAATCGTTCTGTCTGGGAAGACAAGGCCATTCATCGAGAAGTTCCCGTCATTTGGTACATCTCCCCAATCGCCGCCGTATGCAAAATATTCTTTCTGGTCATAATTTTCTTCCTGATATTTCTCAAAATTCACCCATAATACAGAATGCGCCTCTGGCTGGCGGGTTTCATTTGCTAGTTCCTCAGCGGATAGGGCCCGATTGTAAATATGGACATTATCAAGCGCAGCATTGGTTACCCTGTCAGTTTTTTCAGCATTTTTCCCAATATTCACAGGATATTTATTTTCCGTAATATCGCCTGTAAATGACTTTTCCGCTAATACTTTTCCATCCACATAGAGCTTCAATGAGCTGCCATCATAGACCCCAGCAATATGGTGCCACTTATCATTCCAGTCAGCTGGAACTGGAGCACTGGCAGTCACCCATGGATTGCTCAAGGACTTACTGTAGATAAAAAATTCGAGGTTTTGTCCATTTTGCTGAAGGGCAAATTGAGTATCACCTTTTGATATAAACGGACTGAAAGTATTCGTTGGCTGAGGCTTCACCCACGTCTCCAGCGTTAATTCCTTACCTGTTATGTTCAGGTTTGAATTATCAGGGAAGGTTACATATCCTTTTAAAGCCTTGCTTCCATTATCGTCTAGTATTTGTCCATAAACCTTGCCTGTAAGGGCAGAGTTGCTCAGGTCCGCTACTGTTATTTTCTTCGGAGTTGGTGTCCTTAACCCTTGGTCCACCCAATCCCAAATGAAGCCACCTTGTAAATTTGGGTACTTATCTATTACATCCCAGTATTGATAGAGGTTTCCCACACTATTACCCATGGCATGTGCATATTCACAAAGAATATAAGGCTTTTGATTGCCCGATTTCCCGTATGATTCTACGGAACCTACAGAAGGATACATATGGCTTTCAACATCAGTCCAGCGATTATCCCCTTCATAATGAACAAGACGGGTTGGGTCATTCTGATGTACCCAATCTGCCATTTTCTTAAAGGTATCTCCACTGCCAGCCTCATTTCCAAGAGACCATAGCATAACAGATGGATGGTTTTTATCCCTCTCCACTGTACTCTGGATTCGGTCAATCGATGTTGGGAGCCACTTTGGATCACTCTTAGGAAGAATTCCATTCGCCCCGTGTGATTCCAAGTCTGCCTCGTCAATTAAATAAAGACCATATTCGTCCGCTAAATCAAGCCATCTTTGATCATTTGGATAGTGAGAAGTACGAACGGCATTGATATTAAACTGTTTCATTAATTTAACATCCTGTATCATACTTTCCATGGAAATTGTTTTACCATTGTCCGGATCAATTTCATGGCGATTAACCCCTTTAAACACAATTGGTTTGCCATTAATCAACATTTGTCCATTTTTCAATTCAAACTCTCTAAAACCAACTTTAGAACTTTCTGTTTCAAGGAGTTTTCCATTACTGTCTTTTAGGCTGATAACAAGCTTATAAAGGTTTGGCTGCTCAGCCGACCATTTTAAAGGGTTACTAATAGCCTGTTCAAGATTAACTTCGGCTTCCTCTTTTCCATTAAACTGAACTTCTTTTGTTATGGGTTCCTTTAAAATGGGCTTATTATTAGCATCATACAACTTCGCCTCTACTGAAACAGGCTTTGAGTTATCTTTTTGGTAATTATGGATTTTTGTTTTTACACTTAACTCAGCATCTTTGTACTGGTCATCTAAATTTGTTTCGACCTTATAATCCCGTACATGTACAGATGGTGTTGAATAGAGGTAGACATCACGGAAGATACCGCTCAGCCTAATCATATCCTGGTCTTCCAGCCAGCTTCCATCTGACCATCTATAAACTTGAACGGCAATGGAATTCTCGCCTTTTTTAATATATTCGGTAATATCAAAGTCCTTTGGAGCAAAACTGTCTTCGCTGTATCCTACCTTTTTTCCATTGACCCATAAATAAAAAGCGGAGCTTACCCCCTGGAAAGAAATAAAAACTTTGTCACCCTTCCAGTTGCCAGGTACTGTAAATGTCCGTTTGTAAGAACCAACTGGATTATCTATAGTAGGAACGGCAGGCGGTACTGGTTTTTCAACCCCAGTCCAAGGATAAGTAATATTGGTATAAATTGGGTGGTCATAGCCCTTTACTTCCCAGTTGCTTGGTACATCAATCTTATCCCACGAGGTAACATCAAAATCGTCTTTATAAAAATCATTTGGGCGTAAAGAAGGATTTTTAACCAAGTTAAATCGCCATTTACCATTTAAGGTTTTATATCGTTCGGATTTTTCCCTATTCCCAACCAGCGCTGACTTTTCATCATTGTAAGGCATTAAGGTCGCATGTACCGGTTCCCTGTTCACTTGGAAGATTTCGGGATGGTTATTCCATTCTTCATTAGAAAAATCCGTTTCTGCAAACCCTTTCAAATTTGATAAACTCAAGAGTAATATGGTAGATGCGGCTAAAGATGCCCATTTCCTTTTTCGAAATTTCCTTTTCAAGTTAACCCCTCCTTGTATTTCACAATTAATAAAAATCCCCTTCCCTCCTCCTGGCATTTTATATAGATTTATTTCGTCTCTAGAAGTATTTTTCCTTGGGCTGTTTTTCCTATTTATATAAATACAGGAAAAATTATCTAATTATAAAATGACATCCCTTTTAAAAATTGCTATTTACTAGGTATTAGGTTGGAAAGTAAATTGAAATGTATCCATTAATAAAAATCAGTAATACAATTTTGTATATATTTTCCTAATTATTATTTAGAGAACAGAATAAGCAAAACAGGAATTGTCATTCAAATGTCACTTTTTTTGGATTTATTTACTGTAAAATAAATAATGCGAAAGAACTATTTTCGCAAAAACATATGTGAATATACTCACATATTCTTTTTGTCTTTTATCTGAACTCTTTTACAATTTAAAATCGGACATTCAATTTTAAACATATATAAACACATAGGGCATTAAAAAATGCTGTTCGAAGGAGAAATGCCTAATGATGTATGACCTCGTTTTTCTGCATGCTCCAAGCGTCTATGATTTTAGAAAAAATTCATTACTTGCTGGTCCTATAAGTGATGTGGTTCCCTCATCTCCTGTTTTTGAGATGTATCCAATAGGAATAACAAGCATTGCCGATTATCTTGAACGCTACGGTCTCCGTGTAAAAATTATCAACCTTGCAAATCGAATGCTGATGAATCAGAATTTCGATGTTGAAAAAAAGTTAAAAAAGATTAAAACCAAAGCGTTTGGGATTGATCTTCATTGGCTTCCCCATGCGCATGGCAGTATTGAAATTGCCAGGATTATTAAAAAACTCCATCCTGAAACCCCTGTGATTTTTGGTGGCCTGTCCGCTACCTATTACCACAAGGAATTAATAGAATATCCCTTTATTGACTTTGTCATGAGAGGAGATTCGACTGAGAAGCTTATGCTTCTATTATTAAATAAGCTTGAAACAGGAGAAACTCACTACGAAGAGATTCCCAACCTTACGTGGAAAAAGGACAATAAACCAGGTTTTAATCCCCTTACTTATGTTCCGGATAATTTAGATGACCTTGATGTTCCCGGGTACAGATATACAATTAAATCCGTCTTCAAATATAAAAATTTCCTTGACCCTCTCCCCTATAACGGCTGGCTTCAATATCCTAACACTGCACTGCTGACCGCACGCGGCTGCACACAAAACTGTCTCATATGCGGTGGATCGAAGGAAGCCTATTTGCAAAATTGCGGCCGTAAGTCTCTCGCATTAAGGTCGCCCGCAAAGCTTGCTGAGGATATCCAGTTTATTCAGCGTTTCAGCCGTGCACCCATCTTCATTCTTCATGATATCCGCCAAGGCGGACCAGAGTATGTAAACGAATTTTTTTCGCTATTAAAAAATATGAAACTCAAAAATGAAATCGTATTTGAATTATTCCAATATGCAGATGAAGAGTTTTTTAGGCAATTACATGAAGCAGTTCCCAAGTATAGCATTGAGATTACACTCGAAACACATGACGAAAAGCTGAGAAAGCTAAACGGAAAGTTCCACTGTACAAATGATAAGGTAATAGATACTTTGAATTTCGCCTTAAAGCATGACTGTAAAAAAATTGATCTTTTTTTCATGGTGGGAATTCCCGGGCAAACCTATCAAAGTGCTTTAGAAAATATTGATTTCTGTGAAACTATTCATCTAAACTGCAATAAGGATTCACGACTATTTTATTTCGTTGCCCCTCTCGCCCCCTTTCTCGATCCTGCCAGCCCTGCCTTTGAAAATCCTGAAAAATACGGCTATAAACGGTTTTGTTATACACTTGAAGACCACCGTGCGGCCATTGCCCAGCCTTCCTGGAAACATATGCTCAGCTATGAAACAAATGAGATGACCAGGGATGATATTGTTAGCGCCACCTATGATGCCGCCAGCAAACTAAATAAGTTTAAACTGCAGTACAGACTAATTGATCGTGAAGGATATCTGGATATAGATTCTAAGATTCAAAGATCCATAGAGTACATTGAAAAAATTGACCAGCTTCTATCCCTTTCACCGGAGCACCATTCGGAAGAGCTTTTGAAAATCAAAAAGGAAATAGAAGAACTAAATCGGCACAGCATATGCGGTAAAAATGAATTGAAATGGGAAGTACAGAAAAACTATGCCAATATTTTCTCCCTTGCTTTTGTCGGACTGGAACTTCTTTATAAAGATTATGCAATAAAAGTCAATAAACAAATTCACCCCCGGTCACGCCACCAGGTTAAATTGCATGTATAAAGAAAAGCGCAAGCACCAGTTCAGCGAAGCAACTACCTGAGGAAGCTTCCTGTAACGGCTTCTCTGAATAGACGACATGAAGCTTTGCGACGAGCTGAACATAAGCTTCTTTGAAAAAGCTGTGGCGCAGGAGCACTTGAGTTCGATGTTGACTTATCGTAGGGAGAAGCGGGATGGACACACTAGCTGCACCAAGTTTCACCTAGAGGTCATACTTGATGCAAGATACTCAAGGAAGCATTTCAGAGATGAAAACTCGCTGGGCGCTGGAACTAGACAATTTAAAAGGTAAAACTTTTTACTTTCTTAACAATTAAGGAAAAGGAACCTAATCGGGTAACGGGTCGGATACTTGTCACATTTTATAAAAATGTATTTAAAAATGTGCTCCTATTTGTTATACATTTTGTCCTGCTAAATGCAGGGCTTTTTGTTATGTAAAAACATTACAAAGTGCCGTTAAACCTAATGTATTGAGCATTTTAAAGTCAAGGCTCGGTTACAACTGGATGTGGATTTCTTTGGAAAATAAACGGAAAAATTCCGTTTATCTTGGGAAATACCCATATTTCCTTAAAAATAAAGGGAGTTTTTCCGGTTATATGATCAATATCTTTGGATATTGTCTTATTTAGAGCAGTTAACCGGAATATCTCCGCTTATATCTGCTTCTTACTCTTCCTCTTTATACATTAACCGGAAATTCTCCGCCTATGAATTCTCACCTACACGAAAATCAAAAATGAATAATAACAGAGCCAAGACCAAAGAAAAGCGTGGTTTTTTAATAAAAAAAACAGCATTTTGCAGTCTAAAATGTAAGGTAACAGAAGTCTCTGTAATCCTACATTTTGATATACAAATTGGACTACAGTTTAACGCCTATTTTTGTGATTTTCAGTGTTATATCAATAAAAAATGACCATCAAATTCACATACAAATTAATGGTCATTTTCATATACATTTTTAAGTTTTGTGATAGGTAACAGAACCCGTTACTAATCGGGTTCCTTTTTATTTTTTAGATTATGGTAAAGCTCTTGGTTTATTTTTCATAGTTGGTTGGAACGGAAGGTCCGGAACTACGAAGGGAAATCGCTTTCCTTCGTGCGGTTTGAATTCGGGGAAGCATTCCTCCGTAAAAAAACCAGTCAAGGAGACCCGACAGGCGCAAAGCTACGAATCCGCGGAAAGCAAGTTCCTGAAGCAGATGTCAACAAACATATTTAACAGAGCTCTTTTTTAAAATTCGTTTTACTAATATTAATCTTCCTTTCCAATTTTTATTTTTCGGTTATTTTTCTGTTAATAAGGGTAATTACACCTATGTACCTATTTAGAGAGGAGATTTATCCAAGCATGAAAATGAGATTATTGCTTTTGGTATTGGGCTTATTAATTACTGGCTTACTGTCCGGATGCGCTCAAAAAGATAAACTTGCCGATGGGACAGAGCTGATTGATAAAGATACATTTGTTTTTTCAGCTTCAGGTGAATTCAAGCCTTTCAGTTACGTGAAAAATGACGACCTTTCCATGACCGGATTTGATATCGAGGTTGGTAATGCAATCGCTAAAGAGCTAGGCTTAAAGCCGGTTCAAAAGAGAATGAAATTTAAGGGCATAGTTGAAGGGATTAAGACTGGACGGGCTGATGCAGCTGTTGCCAGCCACACCATTAATCCGCTGCGTGCAAAACACGTCCTTTTCTCAACTCCTTATTATTATTCAGGACCGCAGATTTTCACCCGTCCAGACAGCAAAATCAAGACTGTCGATGATCTAAAGGGGAAAGAAGTGGCTGTTGCAAAAGGTTCAACTTATGCAGATACCGCAAAAAAGTATACAAGCAATATCAAAATGTATGATAGTGATATAACCGCTTTGAAAGCCTTAAGTATTGGAAGACATGATGCCGTTATTACAGACTTTGTTACGGGTAAAAGCTCGGCAAAAGAAGGTTTTAAGATAAAAGGGCAGCAATTAATTGAACGAAGTGAACAGGCCGTTGTCATTTCCCAGGACAACCCTCAATTGCTGAAACGGGTAAATGAAGCTCTTGAACATCTTCGCAAAAATGGCACATTAAGCAGAATTTCCGAAAAATATTTTGGTGAAGACATTACCACTAAACCAGAATAAATTAGCTTTTAAATCAATAGAAACTATCTGATAGATAAATAGAAAGGAAGTTGTTACATTGCCTAGTTTTTCGCACTTTTTTGAAACTCTTGTAAGCAACAAGGGACTGTTCATCGATGCGATGCTGCTAACTTTAAAGCTTACTGCTGTATCCATCTTGTTTGGAATTATAATCGGATTATTTTTCGCCCTATTAAAACTCTCACGCAGTAAAATTCTAAGTTTTATTTCTGATGCCTACGTGTATCTGGTTCGAGGAACACCACTAATTGTACAGATTTTTATTTTATACTTTGGTATTAGCGGAGTTTTCCTCATCCCTGACTTCTGGGCTGCTGCATTGGCCTTGGCCTTTCATAACGGCGCGTATATTGCAGAGATTTTCCGCGGAACGATTCAATCAATTGATAAAGGACAAATGGAAGCAGGCCGTTCTCTAGGTATGTCGAAGGGACTTGCTATGCGCCGGATTATTTTACCTCAGGCGTTCAGGCGTGCACTTCCGCCCCTTGGCAACCAATTTATTATTGGCCTTAAAGACTCATCACTTGCTGCCTTTATCTCAATGAACGAATTATTCAATGTTGCAACAACACTTGGATCAAATAACTTTGACGAAATGACCTACCTGTTGATTGTAGCAGTTTATTATCTTGTACTCGTGGCATTGCTGACAATTCTTGTAAGAATGTTCGAAAATCGATTAGCAGTCAGCGACCGATAGGAGGATTTTGAATGACCACAAGAGAAATGATCAAAATTGAAAATTTAAATAAATCATTTGGTGATTTGCATGTTTTAAAAAATATAAATTTGGAAGTCTTTGAAAGTGATGTTGTTTGCCTTATTGGAGCCAGCGGATCCGGAAAAAGTACACTTCTCCGCTGCCTTAACTTTTTGGAAAAAAAGGATAATGGAAACATTATTATTGAAGGGAAAGAGATTACCCCAAGTACGCATGATATTAATGAGATCCGCCAAAAGGTTGGAATGGTATTTCAGCATTTTAATCTTTTTCCACATATGACTGTATTGGAAAATATCATTGAAGCACCGGTCCATGTCAAAAAGGTTTCAAAAAAGGAAGCAATAGAGGAAGCTAAGGTACTTTTGTCCAAGGTTGGACTGGGGGACAAAGCTGACGTCTATCCAAGTAAATTATCCGGAGGCCAAAAACAGCGTGTGGCCATTGCCAGGGCCTTGGCGATGAAACCGGATATTATGTTGTTTGATGAACCCACATCCGCTCTTGACCCCGAGCTTGTAGGTGAAGTACTGGCAACGATGAAGGAACTGGCTGAAGACGGAATGACAATGGTTGTCGTTACCCATGAAATGGGCTTTGCCAGAGAGGTTGCGGATTGGATCATTTATATGAATGAAGGCATGATTATTGAAAAAGGACATCCAGAGGAATTCTTTGAAAACCCTAAAGAAGAACGAACCAGGGAATTCCTAAGTACTACCCAGTTAAAATAATACAGAACAAGGGCCGGAATCGCTTCCGGCCCTTTTATTTGTTTAATTTAGTTTTGACTTCGATTATTGTCTAGCTACAGCACCCAGCGACTAGTGGCCACCCAGGTAGGCGTTTTTAATTTGATCACTTTGATTGAGCTCATCAGGTGTACCGGAAAGAACAATTTTTCCCGTTTCAATAACATATGCTCTTGAAGCAATGGAAAGAGCCATATTGGCGTTTTGTTCAACCAGGAGGATTGTTGTTCCGGTATTATTGATTTCCTCAATAATCCTAAAAATGGTTTTCACCAGTAAAGGAGCAAGACCCATTGACGGTTCGTCAAGCAGAAGGAGGCGAGGGCGGGCCATCAAAGCCCTTCCCATTGCCAGCATTTGCTGTTCCCCGCCTGACAAGGTTCCAGACAGCTGCTTTTTGCGTTCAAGAAGTCTTGGAAAAAGATCATAGACCTTCGAAAAGTCTTCCCGGATTCCCTGCTTGTCTTTCCTTAAATATGCTCCCAGCTCAAGGTTTTCCTCAACAGACATATTCGAGAATACCCGGCGGCCTTCCGGAACGTGAGATATACCTTTTTTAACAATAGTCTGTGCTACCTTGCCGGAAATGGAACTTCCTTCAAAGATAATGTCGCCCTGCTTGGGCTTCGCCAATCCGGAAATGGTTTTTAACAGGGTGCTTTTACCCGCTCCATTGGCTCCAATCAGAGTAACAATTTCACCTTCATTTATTTCAAGAGAAACTCCCTTCAATGCCTGGATATTTCCATAATAAACGTTAATATCATTAATTTGCAGCATCATGAAACCTCCTCACCGAGGTATGCTTCAATTACCTTAGGGTTATTCCGGACTTCCTCCGGAGTACCTTGAGCAATCAGCTGACCATGGTCTAAAACATAAATTCTTTCACATACACCCATAACTAGAAGCATGTCATGTTCAATCAGGAGAACGGTAAGGGAAAACCTTTCCCGGATAAAAGAAATTAAATTCATCAGTTCGTGCGTTTCCTGAGGATTCATACCAGCTGCCGGCTCATCCAAAAGAAGCAGCTTCGGATTAGCAGCCAATGCCCTCGCAATCTCGAGTCGGCGCTGCTGTCCGTAAGGAAGGTTCTTTGCTTTTTCATGAAGGAAATCTTCAAGTTTAAAAATCTTTAGAAACTCAATTGCCTTTTCTTCCATTTCTTTTTCACCTGAGAAATGAGGTGGCAGGCGGAATATGGAACTTAAAATCGAATGCCTTGCCCGAGAATGATAGGCAACTTTAACATTATCCAGAACGGACAGCTCTCCAAACAGGCGGATGTTCTGAAACGTTCGGCTAATCCCTTTTCTCGTAATTTTAAAAGGAGCAAGTCCATTTAGTTTATCTCCGTCTAATTCAATGCTTCCTTCGGTAGGAACATAAACCCCAGTCAGCAGGTTAAAAAAGGTAGTTTTACCTGCACCGTTCGGACCGATTAAACCAACCAGCTCGCCCTGCTTCAACTCTAAATTCACGTCGGAAACGGCCTTCAGCCCGCCAAACCGGATTCCTGCCTTTTTTACCTTAAGCAATAGTTTGTTTGTTGTCATTTGGCATTCCTCCCTTTCCAGTCCCGCGATGTTTAAAGAGTGAAGTAAGTTCCTTTGTACCCATCAGTCCCTGAGGGCGGTAAAGCATCATAATAATCAGGACTAGACTGTAAATAATCATCCGGGTTTCCGAATAATCCTGAAGGAATGTTGAAATAATTGTGAGCAATATGGCGGCAATAACTGCACCTGACATACTTCCCAGACCGCCAAGCACGACAAAGATTAAGATATCAAATGATTTTAAGAAGCCAAAGTTGGTTGGCTGGATAATGTAAAAGTTATGAGCATAAAGTGCTCCGGCAATGCCTGCAAAAAATGAACCAATTACAAAGGCCGCTACTTTATAATAAGTCGTATTAATACCCATTGCGTCAGCTGCAATCTCATTTTCACGAATAGAGATACATGCACGGCCGTGTGTCGAATTCGTAAAGTTTGTAATAACTACTACAGTAAGAACCACACAGGCTACAAGCCATGGCCAGGTAGTTAAATGGCGAACCTGCATCCCACTGGCACCGCCAATATAATCAATGTTCAAAAAGGTTATCCGAACTATTTCACCGAAGCCTAAAGTGGCAATTGCCAGATAGTCTCCTTTTAGCCGAAGACTCGGAATTCCAATGATAAGGCCTGCCACTCCAGCCGCAATGCCGCCAGCAAGGATCGCTACCGGGAAAGGGAGGTCAAGCTTCATTGTCATAATGGCGGATGCATAGGCACCTACCGCTAGGAAGCCAGCGTGGCCTATCGAAAACTGGCCTGTGATTCCCATTATAAGATGGAGACTGGTTGCAAGAATAATATTAATTCCAATATAAAAAATTGTATTAACATAAAATGAGTTCAGCGTACCGCCAGAAATCAAAAATTGAATAAGGGCAGATAAAATGGCAACAACAACAATAGCTGTCCAAAAACCCTTTCCATGCGTAAGTTTTTTCATCGTCTCTCCCCCTTAAACCTTTTCCCTGACGTTTTTGCCAAAGATACCTGAAGGGCGGAAAATCAAAATCAGAATTAGCACCACAAAGGCTGCTCCATCACGCCATAAAGAATATCCGCTCGCACTTACCAGCGATTCAATAACACCAAGCACCAGTCCGCCGACCATTGCACCAGGGATAATTCCTATTCCACCAAGGACTGCCGCAACAAAGGCCTTAAGACCAGGGATAATTCCCATAAGCGGTTCGATTTTTGTATAGTACATTCCAAAAATAACGCCTGCAGCACCTGCAAGAGCAGACCCAATCGCAAACGTTGCAGAAATGGTATTATCAACGTTAATGCCCATAAGCCTTGCTGCATCCATATCATGAGAAACGGCACGCATTGCTTTGCCAATTTTCGTTTTATGAACAATAAACTGGAGCAGAACCATCAGCAATATGGAAATAGCTAAAATAAATAAGGATTGGCTGCTGATTTTTACACCAAAAAATTCAACATTTTTAAAAGGTAATAGATTATCAGGATATGCTTCCGGCTGCGCTCCGCGCGCATAAATTGTTGTATATTCGATCAGCAGGGAAACACCAATAGCTGTAATTAAAGCCGCAATCCTGGTTGCGTTCCTTAGTGGTTTATAAGCAATTCTTTCGACTAAAACACCGAATATAGCACAAACCACCATACTTATCAGCAAAGCTGGAAAAAAGCCCAGATGAAAAATAGTAATCGAATAAAAACCTACGAATGAACCTACCATGAAAACATCGCCGTGAGCAAAGTTTATAAGTTTTACAATTCCATAAACCATGGTGTAACCTAATGCAATTAGTGCATATATACTGCCAAGAGAAATCCCGTTAACGAGCTGCTGTATCCATTCCATCTCTTCACACTCCTCCGAAAGGGCCTTCTTTTTATCAAAAAGTGAATAGGGAGATACGACTGTTCTCCCTATTCATTTTCTTATGAAATTAAGGATTTACCTTTGTTTTAAAGGTTTGTTCCCCGTTTACATATTCCAGAATAACCGCTGATTTAATTGGGTCATGATTCTTATCAAGCTTTAGCTTACCGGAAACAAGGCTTAGGCCATCAGTCTTGGCAAGTGCGTCTTTAATTTTTTCAGGGTCACTGCTCTTCGCACGTTTAATGGCATCTGCAATAAAGTAGCCTGAGTCATAACCGAGGGCACTAAATGCATCCGGTGATTTTCCATATTTCTTTTTGAATGCTGAAACGAAGTCCTGAACCTTCTTATCCTTATCTCCTGAAGAATAGTGGTTAGTAATATAGGTATTTTTCAAAGCTTCTTTGCCTGCAATATCCACAAGCTTTGGAGAATCCCATCCATCTCCTCCCATGATTGGAACATCAAGGCCAAGCTCTCTTGCCTGCTTAACGATTAGGCCCACCTCTTCATAGTAGCCAGGAAGGAAGATAAATTCCGGATTAGAGGCTTTGATTCTTGTTAAAATGGCATGGAAGTCTGTATCTTTTTGAACGTATGCTTCCTGGGAAACAACTTTTCCGCCATTTTTCTTAAAGGATGTTTTAAACGCAGCTGCAAGCCCCTTTGCATAGTCACTTGAGCTGTCGATCAGGACTGCAGCTGATTTTACATTAAGCTCTTTTGAAGCAAAATTTGCTGCTACAGTACCCTGGAATGGATCGATAAAACAGGTTCTGAATACATATTCATTTACTTTTCCATCTTTATTTGTAATTGTCGGGTTAGTACCGGTTGGAGTAACAAGCACTACCTTATTATCATCAGCCACCTGAACCTGTGCCAATGTATTTGTACTTGTGGCAGCACCAACGATTGCTGCAACCTTATCCTGGCTGACAAGTTTAATTGCCGCGTTTGTTGCTTCAGCTGCGTCTGATTTATTGTCCACCTTTATAAGCTTCAGCTTCTTGCCATCAATTCCTTTTTTATTGATTTCCTCAACCGCAAGCTGCAAGCCTTCAGATGCGGACTGTCCGTATGAAGCAACTCCGCCTGACAATTCAAGATTCGCACCGATTTTGATAGTATCGCTGCCACCTCCGCCGCTAGCTGAAGAATTACAACCAGCCAATACTCCTCCTGCAAGTGCTAATGACATTAACACCCCTGTTAACCTTTTTTTACCCATGGTTTTTCCCCCTATTTATATTTTTTCGGGTATAAAACAATCCGTGTTTTCAACCTAATCGGACTGTTTTAAATAAAGATAATATTCTGAAAATATTGTACATAATATTTTCCTATTCGTCTAGTACTTTCCTAACATATTTTAATATAATTTGACCAAAGCTACTTTCTACTATACTCGTAATGGAAATTATCTTTCGGCAATCGAAAAATTATATAAGGAAACTAATCATGATGGAAAGCGATTGCTTAAAATGTTTTTTTAATACGATTAGTATTTAATAATAGAGAAGGGAAAAATCTTGGTTGGTATCGATGATATTTGTCCATAAGACGTGATCCAGGGACAAATTCTTGCTGATTTGGTTGCGCTTTGTCCGCGAACGCTGTTGATGACCAATTAAATAAGGAGATGCCTCGGCATCTCCTCACTTAACCAATTAAGCTTCAGCTAATTCTTGTTTTTTAGTTTCGGTTCCGAGAAAAACCACTGTTACAGCTCCTACCAAAATAGCTACGCAAAAGATGAGGAATATGGACGAAATATCTACTTTTTGTGTAACCATATAGCCTACAAGAAGAGGTCCAAGGATTCCGCCTACACGGCCAATGGCAGCCGCCATTCCAGCACCGCTTCCCCTAATGTTGGTTGGATATTGTTCCGGAGTGTATGCATATAGTGCTCCCCAGGCTCCAAGATTAAAGAATGACAAGAAGATACCAGAGATCATTAACATTGCACTAGATTCTGCTGTCCCAAAGAAGTAAGCGCTCAAAGCCGTACCTATTAAATAAGTCACTAGGACAAACTTCCTGCCAAGCTTTTCAATAAACCAAGCGGCTGTAAAATAACCTGGCAATTGCGCCAATGTCATAATCAGTACATACTGAAAGCCTTTAATTAAGCTGAATCCCTTCATGACCATAACACTTGGAAGCCATAAAAACATTCCATAGTAAGAGAACACGACACAGAACCACAGAATCCAGAGCATTAATGTACGGCGGGCATATTCCCCTGACCATAGCTTTGAAATGCTTTCTAATACAGTTATCTTATTTTTATTCTTAACTGCCGAAAAACGTGGTGAGTCCGGAAGCCCCATGCGAAGATATAGCGCATAGATGGCAGGTATAGCACTTATAATCAAAGCTGTTTGCCAGCCGAATTTCGGAATGATGAAGTAGGAAATGAGGGCTGCAATCAGCCAGCCACCAGCCCAAAAGCTTTCTAGCAAAACAACAACACGGCCCCTTTTCTCAGCCGGTACACTTTCGGATACAAGTGTAGAAGCAACCGGAAGTTCTCCTCCAAGGCCTGCTCCAATAATAAAGCGAAACACTAAAAAGATAGCAAGCGAAGAGGTGAAAGCAGACGCTCCGCTTCCTAATGAAAATAATAATAATGTAAGAATAAAGACCTTTTTTCGGCCAATTCTGTCAGCCATTACTCCAAAAACTAATGCCCCTACGGCCATGCCAATTGAATTTACGCTTCCTATCCAGCCCATTTGTTCTGTCGACAAATTCCATTCAACTTTTAACGCTGCAATAATAAATGAAAGCATGCCGACATCCAAGGCATCAAACATCCAGCCCAAGCCCGCAATTCCTAGCAATTTGCGGTTGGAAATTTCGTTTTCCTTCTTCATAAGGAACCCCCTGCCAAATATATTTAGTTATTTTCTCTCTTTTCTCAGTTAATATGTATTAACTATACTATCATATCAGGTGTCTTTACACTTGTCATTATACTTGTTTGTCATACTTCTATTTTTTCGTATTATGCTCTGTTAATGGAAAGGAAAATTCATCTCCCGTTGTTATACTCAGCTGGTTCTATGTCGAAAAAAGTACTATTTTCCAATTTTACAAACTATTCAGATAAATATATAATGATGCTTGTAATTATCTTTATATTTTAAAGGAGGAAATTTAATGGCAGTAAAAGAGGAATCCCTCAGCAACTCCCTGTTTGAATCATCTCCGAGAGACTATACTGAAATTGTTAAGTCACAGCCGTTTCAAGAGCTTCTAAAAGTTAAACGCGCATTTATCCTTCCGCTTACTTTATTCTTCCTGGTATTTTACTTTACATTACCAGTATTGACCGCTTACTCCACCGTATTAAATAAACCTGCATTCGGGCCTGTCAGCTGGGCATGGGTGTTTGGATTTGCCCAGTTTATTATGACTTGGGCCTTATGCATTCTTTACACGAACAAAGCCGTCAAATTTGATCATTTAGTTGAAAAAGTTAAACAAACAGGAAGAGGGGTTTAGTCATGAATAAATTGGCATTTACCCTTTTTCTCTTAATTGTTGGACTAACTTTGGTTATCACTTATTTCGCTTCCAAGCGGACAAAAACGACCAGTGATTTTTATGCAGCTGATGGCAGCCTGACTGGATGGCAAAATGGCTGGGCTATTGCCGGTGATTATATGTCGGCTGCCTCTTTCCTCGGAATTGCAGGCATGATCGCCCTCTCCGGGTTTGATGGTTTCTTTTACAGCATCGGATTTCTTGTAGCTTATCTGGTCGTACTGTATCTTGTAGCAGAACCTTTACGCAATCTGGGAAAATACACGATGGCCGATATGATTGCAGCCCGCTTTAATGACAAGAAGGTTCGCGGAGTTGCGGCCTTAAATACAATTGCTATCTCTACCTTTTACATGATCGCGCAGCTGGTCGGAGCTGGTGCACTTATTAAATTACTTTTAGGAATCGATTATATTTATTCCGTTCTCATTGTTGGAACGCTAATGACGGTTTATGTAGTTTTTGGAGGAATGATGGCCACAAGCTGGGTACAGATTATCAAGGCTGTCCTTTTAATGACAGGAACCTTCCTTATCTCTTTCATGGTTTTTGCGAAGTTTGATTTTAGTATTGCGAAAATGTTCACTGAAATGAAATCAGCAACACCAATGGGAGCAGGCTTTCTCAATCCAGGCAATAAATTTACAAACCCGCTGGATACCATTTCACTGAACCTTGCGCTTGTTCTCGGTACAGCGGGTCTTCCGCATATCCTGATTCGCTTCTTTACCGTTAAAGATGCCATTACAGCAAGAAAGTCAGTAGTCTATGCTACTTGGATTATTGGAATCTTTTATATTATGACGATCTTTCTCGGCTTTGGGGCAGCCTCCTTTGTAGGATTTGATAATATTGTGGCAGCCAATCCAGCCGGTAATATGGCAGCACCACTTCTCGCTAAGGCACTAGGAGGAGAATTCCTGTTTGCTTTTATCTCGGCAGTTGCCTTTGCAACCATTCTTGCGGTAGTAGCAGGACTTGTACTTTCAGCAGCATCGGCCTTTGCCCATGATTTTTACAGCCATATTTTAAAAAGAGGAAATGTAACAGAAAAACAGCAAATAGTAGCTGCTCGCTGGGCCTCTATTGGTGTTGCTGTCCTCTCGATTCTTCTTGCCCTTTTCGCTCAGAAGATGAATGTGGCCTTCCTGGTTTCCCTGGCCTTTGCCGTGGCAGCCAGTGCAAACCTGCCTGTTATTCTATTAACGATTTTCTGGAAGCGTTTTAATACCTCTGGTGCTGTTACTGGTATGATTGTTGGTCTTGCCAGTTCTCTCATTCTTGTAGCGATTGGCCCTAATATCTGGGCTGAGGAAGCCGGAAAGGCAATTCTTGTTGGAAAGCCTTTATTCAATCTTGCTAATCCAGGTATTGTTTCCATACCACTCGGCTTTATCGGGGCTTTTGTGGGAACCCTTCTCTCACGTGAAAAGGTCAATGAAGAAAAATTCAATGAAATACTTGTTAAAGCGAATACTGGAATGTAACATTTAAATTCAATCTTAATAGGCTGCCACCTGGCAGCCTATTAATTTTTTATTATGATTCTCTTTTAGGTTTCACTTATTGATAAAGTCCTAAATGGCAGAGCCCCCATCCCCACAATAGTCCCAAGAACTATTTTAAAATTTTCCCAACAAGTACCTATATACCTATTTATCAATCCTAATATGCTACTTTAGAACTTTATTTCACTAAACGTTTATTTTTTATTGGAAATTTTCTGAATATATTGTTATAAATAATTAAGTTTTATATTTTTAAGAATCAAACCCCAAAATCAAGGAGGAATTTTATTGAAGAAAAAAGCTGTTTCTATTACTCTATCGGCAGGTTTAATCTTAAGCGGCATGGCTGGTGCAAGCGCATTTGCCAGTACTTCAAAAGCCAATGAAACCAAGCAATTCAGCAAGGTAACGGGCACACCTGATTTTGTAGCGGGCAAGCTTACAAGTGCTTCAGCAAAATCTCCAAAGGATGTTATCCTTGAATACCTTGAAAATCACAAACAGGAATACAAGCTTGGAAGTCAATCTGCCTATAATTCTTTTAAAGTAAAATCAGAGGAAGCCGATCCGCTTGGCGGCAAGATCGTCCGCTTGCAGCAGGTATTTGAAGGAGTTCCTGTCTGGAATTCAACTCAGGCTGCACGTGTTGATGCTTCTGGTGTTCTACAGGCAATCAGCGGAGTGGTTGCTCCTGACCTTGATAAAAAAGGCTTAAAAAACCTATTGAAAAATAAGTCTGCAAACGAAGCGATCAAAATTTCGGAAAACGATTTGGGATTCAAACCTCAATATGAGCAAAATCCGACTTCAGAGCTTGTTGTCTATACTACAGGCGATAAAGCTGTTTACGCCTACCATGTAAACCTTAATTTCCTAAGCCCGTCACCAGGCAATTATAATTATTTTATTAATGCAGAAAACGGCGCGGTAATTGATAAGTTTAATGCAATTGATACTGCTGGAAACCAGCCGCCTGCTGCTTTAACCGGCACAAACACAACTGGAACTGGCATTGGTGTTCTTGGAGACACCAAATCTATTAGAACCCTGCTATCAAGCGGTTACTATTATCTCCAGGATAATACGCGCGGACAGGGAATCCTGACTTATGATGGCAAAAACCGTTCAATCCTTCCTGGAACTCAATGGAAGGATGCCGATAACAATTTGAATGCCACATATGATAAGCCAGCTGTTGATGCACATTACTATGCTGGAGTTACTTATGATTATTATAAGGCAACCTTTAATAGAAATTCATTTGACAATAATGGAGCTGCCTTAAAGTCAACCGTTCATTATTCAAGAAACTATAATAATGCCTTCTGGAACGGCTCTCAAATGGTATATGGAGATGGGGATGGCGTAACCTTTATTCCATTATCCGGCGGACTTGACGTTATCGGCCATGAGCTTACACATGCTGTGACAGAAAGAAGCTCCAATCTAACCTACTCAAATGAATCCGGTGCCCTAAATGAAGCTATTTCCGATATTTTCGGAACTTTAGTAGAATTCTATGACAACCGCAACCCGGACTTTGAAATTGGTGAAGATATTTACACGCCTGGAACTCCAAATGATGCACTAAGATCCATGAGTGATCCAACCAAGTATGGAGATCCTGACAACTATGCAAACCGTTATACTGGCACATCTGATAATGGCGGCGTCCATACCAACAGCGGAATTATCAATAAAGCTGCCTACCTGATCACCCAGGGTGGAACTGCATACGGAGTCACTGTTACAGGAATCGGAAATGCTAAGCTGGGAGCTATCTTCTACCGTGCCAATACTACTTATTTCACGTCTTCAACAAACTTCAGCCAGGCCCGTGCTGGATTGGTTCAGGCAGCTAAGGATCTCTACGGTGCTACTTCTGCTGAAGTAACAACTGTAAATAATGCCTTTGATGCAGTTGGAGTTAAATAAAAATTTTTAACCAAAAAAGGAAGCTGGGAACTATCCCAACTTCCTTTTTCTTTATTTATTAAGATCAAAATCAAGTTTTTTCGCTGTCCTAATATTAACAAGGAAAAACAAGGCTCCACCGGCGATTGGCATGACATAGGAAGGAATATGGCCTAAAAGCATTCCTGCAGTAAGCATTGCCAGAGGAAGCATGGTCTTCCCTATGCTGATTACAATACTAAGCACCCTTCCCCTATACTCATCTGGAATCATTTTTTGCATGTAATAGGCAAGAGGAATATCTATAAAGGCGATAACCACCCCAAAGATAAACATTACCAGGCAAAAGTACCCAACAATGACCTGATGATTTAGATAATGGTCTTTAATCAAAACAGGAATACCAATTAAAACCATCGCTCCAGCTAAAAAGATGCAGAGGCGGTATAAAAGGACTGAGTAATTTAATGTTTCAGTGACTCTTTTTACTGCTAATGCCCCAACAATCATTCCCAAAGGAAAAGCTGCTTCAATAACTCCAAATTGCTTAGGGCTCAGGCTCAGGACTTTATTCACTATATAAGGAAGCGGAATGGTAAGAGCAAAGCCAAGAAAAAAATTAATTGAAATTAGAACTTTAAATAGATGGATCATGTTTTTCTGGTTTTTTAAATAAGTGAATCCTTCCTTTATATCAGTGAAGAATTGAAGCTTAACGCTTTCCTTCGCAGGGTCCATCTTCTCCTGGTAAAGGCTAAAATCAATAAACCAGGCAGATATGGCCGAAAGAATAAATGAAACAGAATTAAATAATATATATAACCTTATATCAAAAATCGCGAAGGCCATGCCGCCCAGCATTGGTCCTGCAATGGTTGCAATGGAATCAATAATTCTGCTGACCGAATTTATATTCATTAACCTGTCCCCGGAAACCATGTTTGGTTTCGCTGCCTCAAGCCCTACTCCATAAAAAGTCGTGAAAACAGTCAAACAAAAGGTTGCTGCGTAAATGAGATAAAGATGAAGCTCATATATCATACTTAAACCATATACCAGTGCAAGCAAAAGCCCATTTAATGCATCCATTGAAAGAACAAGTCTTTTTTTATTAAATTTATCCGCAATAACACCGGCAAAAGGATTAAGCAGGATCATGGGAATGACCCCTAGCAACAGAGTTATGGCAAAGCTTAAAGCAGACCCGGTTATTTTGAGTACATAAAGGCTGAGCGCAAAATTGTAGATGGACGTACCAACAATTGAGATCGTTTTTCCTGCTGAAAATAGGTATAGGTTTCTTTTTTCCTTTTGTTCCTTAGGATTGATTGCATTAATTGCTACTGCCTGCATATAAAAACCTCCGGCTTCTTTATTACCCTTATGGTATTCAATTGGCTTAAGCCAACGGCAATAGCAAATTTCACTAAATTTTAATATAAAAAAAGAAAAAGATAGGGCTGACCCTACCTTTTTCCAAATATGGCGTATGAATAAATTTCTTCCCCTTCAACAAAAAAGTTCTCAAACCTTCCACCTTTATCAACCAAACCAGATTTCCTTTCATCAAGCATTGTATAACCCAGATCTTTAACCTTTTCCTTCACTTTTTCAGGCATAAAATTCCCCCGAAATGCTTCTTTAATTTTACTTTTATGGCTGAAGTTTTTAAAAACTAAATAGGAAGCCATTAAATAAGCATCATTTTTAATTAAATGATCTATATCCTTAAGTAAAAAGCTTGTATGCTCGAAGCTGTAGTTGCTAGTGCCAGCATGGTCGATGAGCACATCGGAAATACCGTCTTTTAAGGGGAGATTTAAAAAGTCTGAACAAATAAACAAGATATTTCTTTTTAATCCTGACCTTTCCAGCAATCCTTTTAAATACAAATGGCGAGGAAAGCTGCGGTCCACTGCAATATACAGGCAGTTTTCCGGTAAATCCTGGAGGATATTGCGAAGGAAAAAACCAACTCCAGAACCAAGCTCAAGAAGTATCTTATTATCAAGCTTCAATTTTTCCATCTTCCTCTTCGACCACTCGAGTCCCAGATGGAGGTTTTCCAGATAACTCTGATCTGTCTCAAGAATGTATTCTGTTATATGGCTATCCTCCGGCATCCCTGCAGCATGCTCCAAGGCACCTTCTGCCATTAACACTCCAGATGAAATTGTATATGAATGTCCACATTCACATTCAAGTTTGCCTTCCATAACCTGATTCCGGCTTATACTTCCATCCTGAAGTGTAAGCGGGCTGCTGCATTTCGTACATCTTAATAAATCAAGGACCTTTAAATCAACTCCCATTACAGAATCTGAACCAGATTTCTTCGTCTTTAATTGATCTAATTTCTGTTTTAGTTTTTCCCTCGAATTTACTAAATCCTTTATCTCTTCCTCCAGCTTTTTTAATTTATCTAAATAAATCATTTTATAATAATGGTCTGCTTCGTAATCTGTTAACCGCCCAAAATTTTTATAAAAAAAGATCATTTTAATCTCATTTAAACTAAAGCCCATTCCTTTTAATTCAAGGATATTCTCTAAATTCATCTGACAGCGGGAATCAAAATCATATTGGCCTCCTTTTTTCTCTGGAACAATAAGACCAAAATCCATGTAATGACGAATAGTATCGATACTTAAACGATTGGTTTCAGCAAACTTACCGATTTTCATACCATCACCGCCTGTTTTCCACAAAATAGGTAAATATGTAATATATAAGGATACTCGTCATATTTCTGAATTATTTGTGATATGATTCAACTATAAATCAAGTAAATTCAAATAAAAAGATAATAGTATTTTTTTAGGGGGAGAACCATTGTATTGCAGAGAATGCGGACATCAAACGAATGGGGAGTTTTGTGAAAGTTGTGGTTTCCGGCCGGAGAACAGCCATAGATTTTGTAATCATTGCGGTGCTGAAACAAAGCGATTGCAGGAGCTCTGTACTTCTTGCGGATCGATTATGGTGTCATTTGAAAAAAAGGAATACGCAGGATTTTGGATTCGTTTTGCAGCGAGAGTGATAGATTCTCTTATTCTCGGGATTCCAATTTTTATTGGTGCCCTTATACTCGCAGGGGTTACCGCGTTTTATTCAGAAAGCAGCAATCCGGGGGCTGTCGATGCAGCATTTGGTTTGCAGGCCATCTTATATCTGATTTACATTGCAGCCAACCTTTTTTATTATTCGGGCATGCATGCCTCCAAATGGCAGGGCACACTTGGAAAACAGATAGTGGGGGTAAAAGTTACTGACATGAATGGAAATCGGATATCCTTCGGAAGAGCAATCGGCCGCTACTTTGCCACCTTTCTTTCCGGCATTTTGTATATCGGCTATATAATCGCTGGCTTTACCGAGAAAAAGCAGGCTTTGCATGATTACATTGCAAGTACTGTGGTTGTAAAAAAATAAGATACTGGACGGCTTTCTTTTAAAGGAAAAGCCGTTCTATTTATTAAAACAATAAGGAGTTATTTCTTTGATTAAACGATTTTTTTCTTACTATAAGCCACACAGAAAATTATTTATTCTCGATTTTAGTTCTGCCGTGATCGTGGCATTGCTGGAGCTTGCTTTTCCGCTTGCCGTCCAGTGGTTCATCGACAGGCTGCTGCCTTCAGAAAACTGGTCTGCTATTGTCTCTGTTAGCGCTGGTCTCCTTGCCCTCTATATTGGCAGTACATTTCTTCAGTACATCGTCAATTATTGGGGGCATAAGCTGGGTATTAACATCGAAACAGATATGCGCCAGCAGCTGTTCGGGCATGTGCAAAAACAGTCCTTCCGTTTTTTTGATAATACAAAGACAGGGCATGTAATGAGTCACATTACCAATGACCTGCTGGATATTGGGGAACTCGCCCACCATGGTCCTGAAGATTTATTTATTGCTTTAATGACCATTGTGGGAGCTTTTTGGATTATGTTAACCGTCAATGTCCAACTGGCACTTGTAGCCATTTGTATTCTTCCTTTATTGATGTGGCTGATTATCTTTTGTAACTTGCGAATGAACAAAGCCTGGAACCAAATGTACATGGAAATTGGCAATGTTAACGCCCGTGTGGAGGATAGTGTATCCGGTGTCCGGGTCGTACAGTCATTTACAAACGAAAAGCACGAAATTAAGCTTTTCACAAAAAATAACCAAAAATTCCGCCTAGCTAAACTTGGAGGCTATAAGGTTATGTCTTTCAGTTTATCTGGTATTTACATGATGACCAGATTTATTATTCTTGCCGTCCTTGTATATGGATCGTGGCTGAGCTTTAAAGGTGTTCTTACCTATGGTGAGCTTGTAGGGTTCGTTTTATATGTTAATGTCCTTTTCAAGCCAGTGGATAAAATCAGTGCGATTATGGAGCTATACCCAAAGGGAATGGCCGGCTTTAAGCGCTTTACAGAAATTATAGATTCCGAACCGGATATTAAAGATTCAGAGGATGCTGTTGAGGTTCCCTCCCTGAAAGGTGATATTGAATTTCGGAATGTTTCTTTTAGCTATGACCAAAAGATACGGACTTTGGAAAATATTAATCTTATTATAAAAGAAGGCGAAACAGTTGCCTTTGTGGGTCCCTCAGGGGCCGGAAAAACCACCATTTGCTCCCTTATTCCTCGTTTCTATGACATAGATGCCGGGGCAATTACCATTGATGGAATAGATATACGGGATATGACGAAACAATCCTTGCGATCACAGATTGGGATTGTCCAGCAGGATGTGTTCCTGTTTACAGGAACAATTAGAGAAAATATTGCCTATGGAAAGCTGGGGGCTTCCGAAGAGGAAGTGAGAGAGGCCGCACGGCTTGCTCATCTTGAAGGATTTATTGAATCGCTGCCAGACGGTTATGAAACGGAAATTGGAGAACGGGGGCTGAAGCTTTCTGGAGGCCAAAAGCAAAGGCTAGCCATCGCGAGAATGTTCCTCAAGAACCCGCCCATCCTTATCCTGGATGAAGCTACTTCTGCTTTGGATACTGAAACTGAGCAAATTATTCAGGAGGCATTAATGGAGCTGGCCCAAAACCGAACGACTCTAGTTATCGCCCACAGACTTGCAACTATCCGTAATGCCGACCGCATTATGGTGGTTACGGAAGACGGAATCGCAGAAGAGGGAAGCCATGATGAGTTACTTGCGCTGGGTGGCACTTTTGCAAGCCTGCATAATGCACAGTTTCAAAAGATAGAAATATAATTTTTAAGAAAATTGCGGTTGCTGGTCCGCAGAGCCGGAAGTGCCCTTATCGCGCTCAAAAGGCCGCTTCCTCGGAAAAGCTATGGTTTTTCGTGAGAGGCAAAGCAGACGAAGCTTTCCTTGTCCTGTCCGTCGTGCGGTCTGAATTTAGGGTTATCAATTCTATAGCCAAGGAAATAAAAGAAGATGAGGGGAATCCCTTCATCTTCTTTTGCTTTTTAAAAGGGCGGCCTTACGGTGACCCGCACCATTTATCATTAATTCTTCCACTTCCGAAGAAGTGGACCTTCCTCACCAAAGACAGGATCTTTGTCGGGAACCGGAACATTGCGGATTTCAGCAAGAGACTGCGCCCTCGCAGTCGGGCCACGCTTTAACAGATTGGCTGTCATTCCTTCCGGATAGCCCCCGACCACTTCGAAATCTTCACTGCTTTCCACCATCCTATGTCCGGTGCCTGCAGGGAGTACTATTACATCTCCCTTTTTCAATTCCACACGTTCACCTGCGTTCCCTCCGACAAGAACGGCAGCGCGGCCAGACCTTACACCCAGGACTTCATGAGAGTTGCTATGATAGTGGTGGTAATCAAATATACCGCCCTCCCAGTTGCCGCCCCAGCCATTGCGCTTAAACGAAGCTTCTATTTCATTCGGATTCTCACTGAAGATGCCTTCATAAATAATAACAGGCAGCTCCTGGTTATTTGGTATCTCTCCATCATCCTTAAGAAAAAAGACCTTTCATTCATTTCCATTATGAACTGCTCCTTCTCTTAGAATTCCTTTCATACGTAAATCTTTACTCTATTGAAATGAAGCATTAACCCTCAAATATACTTTTATAGATTTGCTGCTTTAAAGGTATCTCCACCTTCAATTTTTCCATTTTCAAACCCTTTATTAAACCAGCGTTTTCGCTGTTCGGATGTGCCGTGTGTAAAGCTTTCAGGAACCACATAACCTCGTGCCTGTTTTTGAAGTGTATCGTCACCTACAGCATTTGCCGCGTTCAATGCTTCATCAATATCTCCTTTTTCCAGGACACCCCTTCCCTGGTCACGTTTAGCAAAAACACCTGCATAATAATCAGCCTGAAGCTCAAGGCGAACCGAGTATTTATTAAATTCTTCCTCGCTAACTCTATTGCGTATTGCGTTTACTTTGTCACTTGTTCCAAGAAGGTACTGAACATGGTGTCCAACCTCGTGGGCAATTACATAAGCCATCGCAAAGTCACCTGGCGCATGGAATTTTTGCTGAAGTTCATCATAAAAGCTTAAATCAATGTAAAGCTTTTGGTCACCAGGACAATAGAATGGCCCCACTGCAGAACTTGCATTTCCACAGGCAGACTGGACACTCCCGGTATATAATACAAGTTTTGGATTTTTGTAAGTCATTCCTTCTTCCTTAAATACCTCGGACCAAACATCCTCGGTGTCAGCAAGAACAACGGATACAAATTGTGATAATTCCTTTTCCTTAGCAGTTTCCTGGTATGGTGCCGGATCTGCCGGAGCAGAAGAATTGTTGGTCATACCGTTCAGCACATCAGACGGGTTGCCGCCAAGCAGGGCAACGAGAAGTACAATAATAACGCTCCCAATTCCGCCCCCTATCAGCGGGATTCCCCCGAGTCCGCCCCCCGATCCTCTATCATCCTCAACATTCGAACTCCCTCTTCTTCCTTCCCATTTCATGTTATTTCCTCCCTTAGGGTTAAATACTTTAGCAGCAATTAAATTTATAGTCTTATACCCCAATCTGAGAGATTTAAAATATGTAAAGTATGTAAATAGCATAAAAAGAGCTACCCCTTTGAGAGATAGCTCTATCAATAATTGAATCAGACCATGATTTTGCAGATATTATTTGTAAACTCTACTGGATCCTGAATGGTCAAACCTTCAATCAGAAGCGCCTGGTTGTATAAAAGCTCGGTATACAGTTCTAGCTTCTGTTTATCATTTTCAAAAGCAGCCTTTAATGACTCGAATACCTCGTGATTTGGATTAATTTCCAAAACCTTTTCCGCTTCGACATTCTGGCTGTTCGGCATTGCTTTTAAAACTTTTTCCATTTCAATCGTCAGTTCACCAACCGTAGAGAGGCAAACAGGATGGGATTTTAAGCGTTTAGACGCTTTTACTTCTTTTACTTTGCCGGAAAGAATACCTTTCATGGCTTCAAAAAGTTCCTTATTTTCCTTTTCCTCTGACTCGTTTTCCTTCTTGTCCTCTTCTGAATCAATACCAAGATCGCCGCTAGAAACAGACTTAAATTCTTTTTCCTTATATGTGTTCAGCATCCTTACTGCAAATTCATCAATATCATCAGTAAAGTAAAGAATTCCATAACCTTTTTCAGCTACAAGCTCTGTTTGCGGCAGCTTTTCAATTCTTTCCGCAGATTCACCTGATGCATAGTAAATATATTTCTGATCTTCAGGCATTCTGGAGACATATTCATCAAGAGTAACACTTTTCTTTTCTTTGGAAGAATAGAACATTAATAAATCCTGAAGCAAATCCTTATTGGCTCCGAAGTCACTATAAACACCAAACTTTAGCTGTCTGCCAAAGGATTTATAAAACTCTTCATATTTTTCTTTTTCATCTTTTAGAAGGCTTAGCAGTTCGCTTTTAATCTTTTTGCTGATATTTTTTGAAATCAGCTTGAGCTGGCGGTCATGCTGCAGCATTTCTCGGGAAATATTAAGTGATAGGTCCTCTGAATCTACCATCCCTTTTGCAAAGCTAAAATAGTCAGGGAGCAGGTCAGCACACTTATTCATAATTAAAACGCCATTAGAATACAGTTCAAGGCCCTTTTCATATTCAGGAGAGTAATAGTCGAACGGAATTTTTTCCGGAATAAACAAAATGGCATTATATCTGACCGCACCGTCCACACTGATATGAATATGCTTAAGTGGCTTGTCGAATCCGTAATGCTTTTCATTATAAAAGTTCGTATAATCCTCTTCTGTTAATTCATTTTTATTCTTTCTCCAAATCGGAACCATGCTGTTAACGGTTTGTTCTTCCTGGACACTTTCCCACTCGTCCTCGCTGCCTTCTTTCAGCTTGCTTGAGGTAACATCCATCTTAATTGGATAACGAATAAAGTCGGAGTACTTCTTAATGATTGACTTTAAGCTGTACTCTTCCAAAAATTCATCGTAGTTCTCATCTTCGGTATTCTCTTTTATTTTTAAAATAATCTCTGTACCGATTGTTTCTTTTTCAGCTGGCTCAATGGTGTACCCCTCTGCACCAGTTGATTCCCATTTGAAGGCCTCGGAGCTTCCCAATGCCTTACTGTTAACCGTTACACTATCTGCCACCATGAAGGCTGCATAAAATCCCACGCCAAATTGACCGATGATATCATGGCCGTCCTTTAGCTCATTTTGATTTTTAAATGCCAGGGAGCCGCTCTGAGCAATAGTTCCAAGATTGTTTTCAAGTTCTTCCTTCGTCATACCGATTCCGGTGTCTGTCACCTTTAGAGTCCGGTTTTCCTTATTAGCTTCAATTTTTATGTAGTAACTGTCTTTTTCAAAGATTAAAGAATCATCTGTTAAGGCCTTGTAATAGATTTTGTCGATTGCATCACTTGCATTCGAAATCAGCTCTCTTAAAAATACTTCACGCTTGGTATAAATGGAGTTAATCATCATTTCCAATAATCTTTTCGATTCTGCCTGGAATTGCTTTGTTTCCATCATTGCATTCTCCTTTCGTAAAACGTTTATTTTTAGTAGTAGATAAGCATATCATTAGCACTCATAATAAGAGAGTGCTAATCAATATTTATTTATCATATTTTCTTTGTTTGTGTCAATATGTAAAAATTAAGGAAGATAGCGTTTCCGGCTTATCTCCCTATCTATTGCTCATTTATTTATCTGTTAAATTTACTGTGATAAAAAGCGATACCTAGTAGTAGATTTGAATGTTTCCTCTGGGGTTAATACGATTGAAGGAAATTCGGGATGATGAATGGCGTCCGGATAGCCTTGAACCTCCAGGCAGACACCCAAATAGTTTTTAGTTGGTAAATTGCCTGAAAGAGTATAAGGTTCCTCCTCAAGCTGATTCGCCGAGTAAAGAACCACACAGGGCTGGTCGGTTGTTACCACTAATGAACGGCCGCTTTCTTCATCCCTTAGCTCAATCATGTTTTCCCCAGGGTTTGTAAATAGAAGCGGATGATCATAGCCGTTTCCTACCATCACATTCTGAGGATTGGACGAATAAATACCTTGCTTTATTTTTTTGCCGTTTCGAAAATCAAAAGGTGTTCCTTTTGATTCAATCATTTTTCCTGTCGGAAGCATATCGGAATCCATCCCCAAAAAACGGTCGCTATCGAACTTCAGAACATGTTCGGAACAGTCCCTTTTTAAATTTCCGCTTAAGTTAAAGTAAGAGTGGTTCGTAAAGTTCACCAGCGTTTTTTGATCTGTTTTAGCTTCATAAGTAATACTTAATTCATTATCGTTGGTTAAAAGATACTTAACTGTTGTTTCCAAATTTCCTGGGTAGCCCTCTTCACCATCAGGGCTTTTGTAAAAAAACTTCACACCCACCGACTCTGCTTCTTCTATTTTCTCAGTTTCCCATATTACAAAGCTGAACCCTTTTTCACCGCCATGTAAATGGTTGGAGGAGTCATTGGCAGTCAAATGGTATGTCTTGCTATCGAGCTCAAACTCTGCTTTTCCAATCCTTCCCGCTACCCTTCCGACAACGGCTCCAAAATATGGGGACCATTTTGGATAGGCTTCGAATTCATCGAAACCCAGGACAACATTTTCAATAACTCCATTGCGGCCGGGAACAAATAGTTTCGTAATTACACAGCCATAGTTCAAACAGGATACCGACATATCATTATCGTTAACCAATGTATATTCTATAACCGGTTCTCCCTCGTAATCGCCGAGCTGTCTCTCTTTAACTTCCATCGATTCTCCACTCCTTCATCCTATTCGTTCTTTTAATGATAGGATCATCGATTAAAATAACTACTATTCTATAGCCCCCAGCATGCATTTAAAACCTTTTTTTAAATACGGCTTATACCAAATTCAAATTCCAAATTTTGATTAGCAGGAATAAGATACTCCTCATGGACGGGTGCGCCCCAGCTGTCATCGCCGCCTACACCCATCTGTCTGCCTGCTATATTCACAACTGTGTAATGGACATTCGGAAGCTCGTAATGATGCTTTGCATTTTCAAGTTCAAAAGCAGTAAAAGGTGAAACATTACACTCAAGCGGTAAGCCAGCTGATACTATTTTTATCCCCTGGCCGTTTTGATTCATGATACCCAGTTGGCGGACACCGGTTCTGTTCCCGGACTCCTGCGGATTTACATAACCCGAAACATTCTCGGAAACCTTGTTTTTAAATACTCCCAGTCTGGCACCCTTTGATCGATCTGCGTAATTCTCTTCGGGTCCAAAAGCATACCATTCAAGCTGATCATAATCAGCAGGCACCTTGAAGGACAAAGCAAAGGCCGGGATTGGGGGAAGGTTTTCAGTACCGTAATAAGCCGATTTGACTCGTAAGCTTCCATCCGGATAAACAGAATAAGTAACTAAGACTTCAGCCTTTTCACTGATAGAGAGCTTATAAGTAAACATGACGCTGACCTTATCTTGTAAAACGTCCACCTTTGTTCCAATACACTTTCTTGCAAGACTTGCTGCATACCATAAGCCCGAATAGTAGTCCTGCGAGAAACCTCTGTCATTGTCCGTTGTGGCTCTCCAAAACAACGGTGCAGGTGGTGCCGCAATCATTTCCCGGCCTGCATAATTAAGTGAAATCAGGCTTCCGGCCTGTTTTGAAAATAGGATAGAAAAGTCCCTGCCGTGGATACCAATATTGATATCGCCTTTAACTATACGAATGTCTTCAATAGGGTGTTTAATTTGATTCGTTTCTTCTTTTTCTCCATTGAAAATAAATTGTCCAAAAGCAATTTCATATCCAGATTCTGCCCAAACTGTGGTTCTTTTAAGTTTAAGAGAACAATTTATATAATACTCTCCAGCAGCTTCTGAAAGCCCTGCTGGCAAGTTAAATTCAACTCGGCAACTGCTTTGGGCCGCAACGTTAACTTCAACCCTGCCGTAAAATAACTCTTTCCCCTGCCGATTGAGAGAGTACTCTAAATAATAATCTGATGTATCTATAAAAAGGCTCTCGTTCGTAATGGTTACTCCTGTTTTGTCCGGAAGGAGTTTAAAGTTTTGATAAAGATATTTTACTTCCTGCATTTTAGGCGAAAGCTTACGGTCTGCATAGACAATGCCATTGGTACAAAACCCATAATCGGTTGGGCGATCATCAAAGTCACCGCCATATGCCAAAAATTCTTTACCATAACGGTCCCTTTTAATTAAGGACTGATCAATATAATCCCAAATAAATCCGCCCTGATACATCAGATATTTACCTTCAAGATCTGTGTATTTATACATCCCTCCAAGAGAATTCCCCATAGCATGCATATATTCACAGCTGATATAAGGCTTGTCGGGATCTTCGTTTAAATACTTTTCAATATCTGCTGGTTTGGCATACATCCTGCTTTCCATATCACTTGTCTCTCTATATTCAGGAACATAGAAGACACCTTCATAATGAACAAGCCGGCTTGAATCAACCGATTTAAAATAACGGGAAACATTAAGAATAACTTCGCCCGCGTAAGATTCGTTACCGCATGACCATATTAGGATTGAAGGGTGATTCTTATCCCGTTCATACATAGAAGCAGCTCTGTCCATAACAATATTCTGCCACTCCAGATGATTTCCCGGAATATTCCATGATGGCTCTACAACCCCCATCTTTTGCCAGGAACCATGAGTTTCAAGGTTCATTTCATCTACTACATAAATCCCGTATTCATCACATAATTCATACCAATAGCTTTGATTTGGATAATGGGACGTACGGACTGCATTTATATTATTTTGTTTTAATGTTTTAATATCGAACAGCATGTCTTCTTTTGTAATGGCACGTCCGGTCCTGCAGTTGAATTCATGCCGGTTTACCCCTTTAAAAATAATTCGCTTGCCATTAAGCCGCATTATTTTATCAGCCATCTCAAATCTTCTAAAGCCAATCTTCTGCGGTACAACTTCTATTAAATTTCCGGATTGATCTATGATTTGAATATATAATTTATATAAATAGGGATTTTCAGCACTCCAAAGCTCCGGCTCCTCTAGGTCTAAAGCAAAGCTGCTATCTGTATTAGTAAATCCTCCTTCAGTGTGCCCTACAAGAGTCCCTTTCTGGTCATATAAGTCGGCAGTAATTTTTGTTCCGCCTGGCGGAATGGTTAAGAATTTAAGATTCGCGCGAACCGAGCCATTCGAAAAAGATGAATCCATATCAGTAAGAATCGATAAATCCTGAATATGTATGGGCGGAACTGTATAAAGGTAAACATCACGAAAAATGCCGGAAAGTCTCCAAAAGTCCTGATCCTCAAGCCAGCTGCCCGTGCTGCGCTGATAAACCTCAACTGCCAGCTTATTCTCCCCTTCAGTTAGATAAGGAGTAAGGTCAAATTCCGATGGTGTAAAGGAGTCCTCACTATAGCCAACAAACTCTCCATTTAACCAAACATAAAAGGCTGATTCTACTCCCTGAAAAGAGATAAACAGCGGCTTATTTTGCATATGCTCCGGAACAGTAAAATATTTAACATAGCTGCCTACCGGATTATGGTCCATCGGAATTTCAGGCGGACGTATATCATTATGGCCATCCCAGGGATACATGGTATTAACATACTGAGGCTTTCCATATCCCTGAAGCTGAATATGTCCTGGAACGGTTATATCTTCCCAGCTTGAACAAGCAAAATCAAGACGGTAAAATTTCTCCGGGCGATTATCAGGATTGACGGAGTAATTAAATTTCCAATTTCCGTTTAAATCGTACCTTAGCTTCATGGGACCGGCATTCTTCGCTTCCCCCAAAGTCTCATAGTAGGAATGATCGGAGTGGGCAGGCAGGCGGTTAACAGCAAAAACCTGCAAGTCACTCAGCCAATCTATTGTTGGATGTATAGTCAATTTAATTCCTCTTTCTATTAGTATTTTGATTGATTTTGTTACCCTTTTTACTATATTCGGTACATGTGGGGTCACTATACAGGGGTATTGTTACCCCTTTCGCCACCTTCCCCCCATTTGGGGTCACGATACTGCGGGTATTGTTACCCCTTTCGCCACCTTCCCCCCCCATTTGAGGTCACTATACTGCGGGTATTGTTACCCCTTTCGCCACCTTCCCCCCATTTGGGGTCACGTTATAATGGCTAAAGCGGAAAACCCCTTCAATGAGGTGCAATTTATGCACTGATCATTAAAGGGGCCTTTTAAATATAAAACTATCAAATTATTTTTTCTTCGCGTGTTTGCGCATGTCAAAGGCAACAGCCACAACAATGATTAATCCTTTAACGATGTACTGGATATATGGACTAACCCCCAGGAAGGCAAGACCATAGTTAATTACCTGGAAAATAAGAACCCCTGTAATAACTCCAGGAACTGTTCCAATACCTCCTGATAGTGATACACCGCCTACTACGCAGGCTGCGATGGCATCTAGCTCATACATATTACCTGTATTGTTGGTCGCACTGCCAACACGCCCAGCTTCAAGCGTACCAGAGAAACCATATAGAAGACCGGCAATCATATAGATAATAATAATGTTTCTAGCAACGTTTACACCGGAAACCTTTGCTGCTTCAGGGTTACCGCCAATAGCATACATGTTTTTTCCAAGCTGTGTTTTATTCCACATTACCCAGATTAAAATTGACGCAATAATAGCATATAACAGAAGATAAGGAATTTCATATTGTCCTATTGGAATTCCGCGCTGTGCAAAAGTAGTAAAGGTTTGGCTTAATCCCCCAATTGGCTGCGCACCGTATGGAGGGCGGTCAAAATAAATGGAAGTAATTCCGTACACGCCAATCATCATACCCAAAGTGGCAATAAAGGGTGGTACATGCAGTTTTGAGACAATTACCCCGTTAACAGCACCAATCAATCCTGTCACAGCCATTGCTACAAGAATTGGTATGATTAATGGTAATTCGGCAAGATGCGGATACATTTTATAGGCATAATCAGATGCCTGTAAAAGCGATGCTGAAACAACGGCTGCAAGACCAACCATACGTCCTGCGGATAAATCCGTACCAGCAGTAATCAGGATACCGGCCATTCCGAGCGCAATTATAATCCTTGATGAGGATTGGCTTAAAATATTAATCAGGTTTGTCATCGATAGAAAGTCTGGCGAAGCAATAACGATTCCTATGACAAGCAGTACTAAAAACACATAAATTACATTATCAAATAGCCATTTGGATATATTCGATCTTTTTGTTGCCATTAATTTCCCCTCCTAATACAATGCTGCCAATCGCATAATTTCTTCTTGTGAAGTCGTTTTTGTATTGACGATTCCAGCTGCTTTTCCATTACTCATAACTAAAATGCGATCTGTTACTCCCAATAGCTCAGGCATTTCTGAAGAAATCATAATGATTCCCTTTCCTTCTGCTGCCAGGTTATTGATAAGTTGATAAATTTCAAACTTGGCACCAACATCAATACCCCTTGTCGGTTCATCAAGCAATAGGATATTAGGTCTTGTTAATAGCCAGCGGCCAATAATAACCTTTTGCTGATTTCCTCCCGACAGGCTTCCTATTGACGTTTTCTGTGATGGCGTTTTAACCTTCATAGAATCAATGACCCACTTTGTATCGTCATGCACCTTACTATCAGATAAGAAAATACCTTTTCTGTACTGCTTTAGGTTTGCAATGATAGAGTTAAAGCTGATACTCAATTCAGGATATATTCCTGTCGTTCTTCTTTCTTCTGTCACAAGGGCAAATCCATTTTTGATAGCCTTCTGTGGTGTATCATTTTTAACCGCCTTGCCATTAAGCTCAATGGTCCCGGATTTTAATGACCTTAATCCAAATAATGCCTCTACTACCTCTGTGCGTTTGGATCCAACGAGCCCTGCTATTCCTAAAATTTCGCCTTTTCTCAGTTCAAAGCTAACATTTGAAAAGGATGGCTGGGTTTCAGCTGTGAAATCCTTAACCTTTAAAATTACCTCTTCAGGTTCATTAATTTTTTCAGGAAAGCGCTGAGATAAGTCACGTCCAACCATCAGTTTAATAATTTCATTGGTTGTCAGTTCTTTTGCATCTTTGGTGGTGATATACTGGCCATCGCGCATGATGGTCACTTCATCCGAAATTTTCAGTATTTCTTCCATTTTGTGAGAGATATAGATAATAGCCACATTTTCACTTTGGAGCCTTTTAATGATTTTAAATAAATGATTTACTTCAGTCTCTGTTAACGATGAAGTTGGTTCATCCATCACAATAATTTTTGAATGGTACGAAACAGCTTTTGCAATTTCAACCATTTGCATCTCAGATACAGACAAAGTGCTTACCTTGCTGCGCGGATCAATATTAATATCAAGGCTTTGAAAAATTGCTTTCGTATCTTCATACATTTTCTTCTCATCAATAAATATCCCTTTATGGGGATATCGGCCCAGCCAAATATTATCCATTACATTCTGCTGGCGAACCTGATTCAGCTCCTGGTGAACCATGGAAACACCATTTTCAAGCGCTTGCTTTGAACTGGTAAATTGGACTTCCTGTCCGTCAAAGAAAATTTTTCCTTCATCCATAGAGTAAATGCCAAACAGGCATTTCATTAAAGTGGATTTTCCTGCACCATTTTCGCCCATTAAGGCATGGACTGAGCCGGCCTTTACTTTAAGCGAAACATTATTAAGAGCAACAACCCCAGGAAATCTCTTAGTTAAGTTTTGCATCTCAAGTAAATAAGTATTACCTGCTTCTGACATGAGCGAACCTCCTCGCTATACTATTAAAAAATATAAGAAACCCTATATAAGTGCATCCCATACTTTAGTCGCTATTCATTTCGGTACCGTTTCTGGATTTACAGCCCCGAACGAAAGAAAAGAACCTAAATTCTTTTCCTTCGTTCGAGGAGCGCCCGGATGGGGAAAGCTTTCCCTCGGGCGCCTGCTCCTTTTGTCTTCTCTTACTTGTATGCGTCTTTTCCAACTTGGATGTTCGTTTTATCAACTTGAACATACGGAACGCGGACAGCTTTTTTATCATCAAGCTTCCACTCAGTTCCATCAAGAACATCCTTGCCTTTTGCAGCATTAGCAGCAAGCTGAACAGTTGCTTTACCCTGGTTCTTGGCATCGTTCAGAATTGATCCAACCATTTTTCCTTTTTCAATCATTTCAAGAGCTTCCGGAATTGCGTCAACACCTACAACCGGCATGTACTTGTCGCCGCTGAAATAGCCAGCCTTTTCAAGTGAAGCTATTGCTCCTAAAGCCATACCGTCGTTGTTCGCAATGACGAATTCGATTTTATCGCTATACTTTGCAAGCCAAGCATCCATTTTCTCAGTTGCTTTTGTTGCATCCCACATAGCTGTATCCATTGCAAGCTCGTCTACTTGGATGCCCTTTTCCTTGATTGTATCTACAGCATACTTGGTACGTGCTTCTGCGTCTGGATGTCCAGGCTCGCCTTTAAGCAAAACATATTGCAGCTTGCCATCATGGTTCTTGTCCCACTTATCTTTATTTGCTTCCCATGCCTTCGCAATCATTTCACCCTGAAGAACACCTGATTCTGAGGAAGTTGTTCCAACATAATAAGCTTTGTCGTAGCCTTTTAATACTTTTTCATCTGGCTCTTTGTTGAAGAAAATAACAGGAATGTTTTTAGGTTTTGCTTTATCAATGATCGTTTGAGCTGCCTTAGGGTCTACTAGGTTAATAGCAAGAGATTTTGCTCCCTTGGCAATCAGCGTATCAACTTGTTCAATCTGCTTGGACTGGTCGTTTTGGGAGTCATTCAGCATAAGCTTTACATTTCCTTTTGCTGCATCCTCCATAGAACGGCGAACATAAGACATAAAGTTATCATCAAACTTGTAGATTGTGGCACCAACTGCCGGATTACCGCTGTCTTTGCCGGAACCCCCAGATCCGCCAGTTGTACTGCTGCAGCCAGTGGCTAACAGAATACTGGATGCTACTGTTAAGGACAAAACTAAACCTTTTTTCTTAAACATGTCATCATTCTCCTTCTATATGTTTATAAAGACATTTGGCAAGCTGTTTTTGACAGCACCGCCGTTCTTGCTGAAAGCCCTTACAAATATAGTAGCATGAGAGATTTTTAATAAGTCCTAAAATCTATAGCACTAAATTGTGATTTTCTAGATTATTTTGCCAAGCATGAAATATTTTTGTAACAAATATTATTTCAAAAAAGTGGAAAACACTATAAATATCGTAAAAACTGAAAAAGCCCGGTTCCATTTACCGGGCCATTTCGTTAATTTTCAGCAACCACAGCCGCTGTCTTTCTAAATTCTGAGGGTGACAGGCCAGTCTGTTTTCTAAATACACGGCTAAAATAATTAGGGTCCTTATAGCCTATTGAATAACAAATCTCTTTTAAACTTTTTTCCTGATCCAGCAAAGCCGTTTTCGCCTGCTTTATTCTTATTTCAGTCAAGTAATCGATAAAGGTCATGCCAAAACGATCTTTAAAGAGTTTACTAAAATAATAAGGGCTGAGGCCAACATATTCTGCAACAAATTCCAATGTTAGAGAATCTCCAAAATGATTTTCAATATACTCTTTTGCTTTGTGGAGCATTCCCTTTGCCTGATTATTTCTCCAAACCTGGATGTGATGGACAACTGACATTAAGTATGACTTTCCTGTGTCAATAACTGTCATTATATTATCCCCCTCCTCAATGGAAGGAGTCCGTTCATAATTTATACCTAGTTCATGGAGCATTCGGGAAATGAGGATAAACATTTCCTCAAAGGACTTTTTAATAAAAGATCTATCTGTTTCCTTACCTGTAAGCTTTTTAACAAAGGAATCAAAGTCAAACAGAACCTGGCTGGCATCCCCCTCACGCAATGCATCGAGCAATCTTTTCTCAGCCTCCAAAATGCCTGCATCACCAGCATTCTCTGTTGATCCCTGTTTATCACCAAATAAGTACTTTCGGAAAGGAACTTTTAAAAGCTCATGAAGGGCTTTTACTGATTCCTGATAGGACTTATTTAATTCATTTGCATGGTTGTAAGGAAGGCCAATTCCTATCCTAAGTTCGGATTGGAATCTTTTTTGATATAGACTATTAAGATTGTCGATTATCGCAACCGCACTTATTTTAAAATTTGCCTTTTCTGTCGCCTTCTTGCCCAAAAATAAAACTGCAGTCTGCATATCTGTCATGGGGCCAACTACAGTCTCATACTTTTTGGATATGGATTTAAGCTCTTCCTTTAGCCATAAATACCTTTCCTGCTTTTCCTCCCTTGAAGGGTCGGTTTGCTGCGGCGCCAGGGAGATAAGCATGATATATCCATAGGTAATCTCCACACCCAGCAGCTGGCTCCATTCTTCAAAGGTAATGTCCTGTACCTGGTTTACTAATAACGATGAAACCCATTCTTTTTGGGCAATAGATACAGCACGGTCCAGGTTTTTCTTTAAGTTTTGCTGCTCTTCCTTTTGTTTGCGTTCTTCTGTAATTTCATCGGAAACACGACCAAGACTTGCAAGAATATCTTTTTTGCTGCTCGGCTTTAGAATGTACTCCTTTACTCCCTGCTGCATGACCTCTTTGGCGTATTCAAATGTATTAAAGGCTGAAACCATAATGATGCGGATACCCGGTTCTACTTTTTTTATTTCCTTCACTGCCTGGACTCCGTCAATCCCCGGCATCTTAATGTCCATAAAAATAATGTCAGGCTTATGCTCCAGGGCCATTTCGATCGCTTTTCTTCCGTTTGGGGCTTCACCAATTACAGCCACATTGGGAGTGCTGCTATTTATAATTTTCGTCAATGCCTTTCGTTCCAGCACCTCGTCATCCACGATTAAAATTTTCAACACGGTCATTTCCCCCTCCTGCACCGCCCGGAATGATTAATCTAAAGGTAGTTCCCATATTTATTTGAGATTCAATTTGAACTATGTCATCTTTTTGGAAAAAGAGCTGAAGCCTTCGTATAACATTTTTAACACCAATTCCATTGGATTGCCCAGTTGCCTTTTCCGTTTCAATCGCATGTGTTCCTTCACCATGCCATAGCAATTTCTCTTTTGTCGCTTCATCCATCCCGGCCCCATTATCAATCACCTCTATATGGATATTGTCTCGATGGCGATGAATGTGAAGGCGAATTATCGCATTTTCCTCCAGTGACTCAACCCCATGGATAAAGGCATTTTCAATTAAAGGCTGAAGTATTAAGCTCGGTATTTCAATATCAAGGCAATCCTTTTCAATTTGTGTAACAAATTGGATTCGTTCTCCAAATCTTGTTTTTTGGATAAAAAAGTACTCTTTTACAATTCTCACTTCGTCCCTAAGAGTGGATGCTCCATGAAGGTCTCCGAGATTATAGCGAAGAAGAGCGGCAACCGCTTCAATTAGTCTTGATGTCTGTTCCGCCTCTTCCAGATAAGCCATTTTTGAAACTGTGTTCAGTGTATTGAACAGGAAGTGGGGATTGATCTGGCTTTGCAGGCTCCTTAGCTCCAGTTCTTTCAACAGCTTCTCCAATTCGGATTGCTGTTTAATTTCCAATACTAGTTTTCTGAGATTTGTCCGCATTTGATTAAAGGTCTCGGTTAATGGTTTTAATTCATCCTTCGAAGCTATTTGTATTTCTTCTCCTGACAGATTGCCTCCTGCAATTTCCTTGGCCGCTTTTGATAGAAGGCTGATCGGTTTCGTAATTCCTCCTGAAATCCATAAGGCCAGCAGTGTGCTTAGAAAAAAGGCTGCTGCAAATAATGAAAAGGAAAGATATTTATAATAGCGGTTTTGCTCTTCCATTTGATTATAAAATTTTCGGTAATCAGTCAGTTTATTATTTAAAAGGCCAAGAGTACTCTCATGCAAAAAGGATCCTATTTTTAATACCTCGTTAAAATGGTCTGGGTATTGATTGATATCATCCTTTTCAAAGGCTTTTACCGTTTCATCGCTTTCCTTTAAAAAACTGTCTATCATATTTTTATAGTTAACCAGAGTAATATCGTTTGATTCCATTACCTTATTTAGTCTTTTCTGGTCATTAAGAAGCTTCGCCTTTTCCTTTCGATATTGGTCTAAATATGGTATATCTTTATCTAAAATATAAGCATGGAGCTTTTCGGTAACCAGATTGGTTCTTTGTGAAATATCATTAAGCAACAGAAAGCGTTCAAAGCTGTTATCATACTCACTAACAAGCTTCTCACTGCTGTTATAAAAAAAGAGGCCCACAGACGTTAATAAAACAACAAGGACAATAAAGTAAAGAAGGAGCTTTGATCGAATCCGGAATAACATTTATTTATTCTCCTCCAGTCTGCCTAAGGGACCAAGAGGCAAATCTTCTGCTGTTAGAATACTAGTCTTTGTATGAACAATCGGAAGCACCGTTTTTCCTTTAAGCAAGTTGAGCATCATTTCCACGGCCCCATATCCCATTTTGTAGGGCTCCTGAACCACAGTTGCTTTTATCGTTCCTTTTTTTATGTAATCAAGTGTTTCCGGTAATGTATCAAACCCTATAATAGTAATTTGCTTTTGCTTATTATATTTCTCTACTACTTGCGCAATCCCAATGTCATCAAGGGCGCTTGTCCCAAAAAAAGCATTAACCTCAGGATGTTCAGCGATAATCTGGTAAGCCTTCTCAGCAGCTCTTACTCTGCTAATCTCAGATTCTTCTATATCAATAATATTAATATTTTTTTCAGATTTCACAGCATCCTTAAAGCCTTTTACCCTCTGCTGCTGATGGTTTTTATAAAAGCTTCCCGTAATAATCGCCACGTTAACGTTAACCTTACCCTTTGTATCCGCTATCATTTCCTTGCCTGCCAAAAAACCGGAGTAATAATTATCCGTTCCTATATAGGCCATTCTATTACTGTTTGGTGCATCTGTATCAACGGTAATAACCGGTATTCCTTTTTCAACTACCTTATTAATCAGCGGATTAAATTGAGCATCACTCAATCCTTGTGTGAGAATGCCATCCACCTTGGAGGCTGCGGACATTTCAATCGTTTTCAAATGATCATCCAAGTTCGCCTGTTTAGGGCCCACATACTCCAGCAGGACACCATGTTTCTTTGCAGCGGCCCTGGCACCTTTTTCAACAAGCCGCCAATATTCATTGTCCAGTTCTTCAGGTATGAGAACAAAATGATATTGGTATTTTTTATTAGCCACTTGCTCTTGTGGCAAGTGGTGAGTGACAACTTTATATCCGTAAAAAATAGATAATGAGCAACTTATTAAAAAAAGTAAAATCCCTAAGGAGTATGCAGTGATAGATAGTCTGCTCATAAATTTCCCCAATCTAATTATTCGTAAGATTAAGGCTATTATATAAGCAATTGTGGAAGCCGGCAATGAGATTTATTTTCTGATAGTGGACAATCCGAAGGAACACGTGGATGTCAAACTGCGGCCGGGCATATCTACCTGCCGGCAGGCATTCCACTGTTATTTCGGGCATTCACACGTTGATTTCGTGCATTTACTTATTGATTTCGTGCATTTACTCTCTGATTTCGTGCATTCTGTCACTGAAATCGTGCATTTAAATTTTCGCAGAGGGGTATTCAGCTGCCAATACCCCTTTGCAACTCCATTTTTACAGCCAGTTACAAAAGGAAATGACTCTTTTTTTATAAAAACCTTAATAAGAATTGCTTTTTTGATTGAAAAACATCAAAAAATAGTTGCTGCACTCCCAAATTACCCAGATGGGTATACTGAAAAAATCCCGCAAGCGCCCAGATCAGATGATGAATGAATAAAATTCCCACGTATTTTAGGCCTCCGACAGGCATCAGACGAATCACGCAGTCATCCTAGCAATTCTAATCTCCCTCACAAGATATTCAAAGAAGCATATTCCCAAGGAAAACTGAGTGCTGAACCTGGCCTCCAATAACTTTGTTTCGGTTTATCCATAAGATCAAAAAAAAGGTTATCACTAGATAACCTTTTAACCTATTAGGAATTTAGAACCTTTTTGATAACCAGATTTGTTAGATTTGGCACTATTTCAAGGGAGTAAGTCATTTCCATTCTTTCGTACTTCTTATGTGCATCCTGGCCATATGGGCCGATATTGATTACTGGAACATTAATATCCCGGATGTCCTGAAAGTCTATAAAGTGTTTGGTTCCCCAGCCTGGATTATTTTTCGAAACCGCATTAGTGCCTTCTTCATCATCACTCAGTGCGACAAAGCTCATATCAGAGATATAAGGGAAAAAGTTCCGTGTCACAATCGGATATTCATAGGATGGCTGTACAGCCTCCACCGCTTCGTCCAGTGCTTCTATTAGGATCTGTTCATTACTTGTCCTTCCCGTAAGTTCAATCCTTGGAGAATAGAGGGAAGAATAGAAAAGAATCATAGCTGGATTTTTGTCCTTCATCCATTTCCAGGCTTCCTCCACTACACGTGCAGCAAACATACGGATATCCAAATCCTTTTGCTGTAAAAGGGATTCTTTAAATTGGTCCATATGATTTTTATACACTTCTCCATTTTCACTGATCAGCAACTCTTCCATTTCCTCGTAAGTAAAAACTCTTGGTTTCCATGGGAAATCTACATAAGTTTCCCCGCTCATCACACAATATTGCCTGTATCTTTCCTCAAAGGAACTTAAAGCATTGCCGAAAGCAATATAGGCCTGTTCTTTTAGTTTTTCAAGTACATCCTTCGGCGACCAGGAGTTAATAAAAAAGTTATAGTAAACATAGGCGGAAAGAGCAGTTTGAACAGTATAGGAAGGCTTCAGGTCTGTCTGTTTCAGTGAAACAGGCGGAACTGTGGTTTCGCCGAGAGCCTCATTACAGAGCTCAGGATTATAGTTAATTTGCTTTGTCAATTCAGCCGCCAGGAAATTGGGATCCAGCCCTTCAAAACAGGAGCCCACATGCGTTTCAGCTCCTGTAATAAAAAATGAAGGAAGCAGCTTTCCAACAGTACCCTTATAGATATACCTGTTATCATCCCCTGCATAACGGGGAGATACAAAATCAGCATTTATGGCTGCGACATATTCAAAGTGGTGTTCTTCTTTCCAGTTTTTTAACACCTTTAATGCAGAAAGAATTCCATGCGAGCTGTCTTCTTCATCGCACTCGGCGACAAGAACAAGGCTGCCATCTAGCTCCTCTGGATGCTCAGAATAATATTTTAATAGGTATAAATGGCTGGCCACACCGCTCTTCATATCAAGAGAACCCCGGCCAAACAGCCAATCATCTGACTCCAAATGCTGCTTAGCAGAACCGGAAAGTTCTTCATTCTTTAATGCATCCATAAGCTCTTCAGGAAAACAGGCTAACTCTTTTAACTGATTAAAATCTTCAATGCCGACTGTATCCATATGCCCCATTAGGATGACAGCCCGGTTGCTGTTTCCTTTTGTCCCTTTCACAAAAGCCAGTACATTATATCTTTCCTGTTCATCATCGATTGTTTTTTCAATGACCACCTGTGCTGGATTTTGAGCAAAATAGGGCAACGAAGAAATTAAGGTGTAAAGAGAATGGGCAATTACCTTTTCACCATCGGTGTTAACAATACTTTCAATATTTACAAGTTGTTTAGTAAAGGCAAGAACCTCTTCACGGCATCGGAACATACTGCGGCCCCCTAGAGTAAAATATAGTTTTAACAGTTTAAATTAATAGAATTCTTTTTTCATTATAATACTTCATTGTTTTTATAAAAAGAGCCGCAGTAAAAACCTGCGGCCCTTTTAGATACTATAAATGATACATTTTACATTTTTCATAAAAATTTGTTTTACTGATTGCCAATAGTTTAGCTGCCTCTAATTTATTTCCATTTGTGAGTCCAAGTGCATTTTCAATGGCCTGTTTTTCGACTGCAGCGAGTGTTTCTTTTAAAGGCTGAACAGGAAATGAAGGCAGGTCAGGGTTATGAACCATCGTTTTCTTTGATCCCTGCCCTTTTCCTTCCTGGTCTTTTAAATATAGAGGCAGATGTTCTAATTCGATTGTTTTCCCATCTAACACATTAATACAGCGTTCCAGTACATTCTCGAGCTCCCGAATATTTCCGGGCCATGAATGCTGCATTAGCTTCTCCATTACCTCTGGGGAAAGTTCAATTCCCTTTCGATAAAACCTTCCTTCCAGCTTTTTAAGCAGGCTCATGGAAATTAATTCAATATCATCTTTACGTTTTCTAAGAGGAGGAATGTCAATTTTTATTACATTGAGCCTGTAATATAAGTCCTGACGGAACTTTCCTTCCTCCACCATCTTTTCCAGATCCCGATGTGTTGCGGCTATAATCCGGACATTAACAGGAATAGATTTTTGTCCGCCAATTCTCTGGATTTCTTTTTCCTGAAGCACTCTTAAAAGCTTGCTTTGCATGGAGAGAGGCATATCTCCAATTTCATCCAAAAAAAGTGTTCCATTATTGGCTATTTCAAATTGACCCTTTTTACCGCCTTTTTTTGCCCCCGTAAAGGCACCTTCCTCATATCCAAACAGTTCAGACTCAAGTAAATGCTCCGGTATGGAAGCACAATTGATCGCCACAAATGGCAAACTTGAACGGCTGCTATCGTTATGGATAGAATGGGCAAATAACTCTTTTCCTGTTCCGGATTCTCCGATTAATAAGACTGATGAATCACTGCCGGAAATCCGCTTGGCCAATTTTTTTGCTGACAGGAAAGAGGGGCTGTTCCCAATTAAATCATTAAAATGATGTTTGCTTTTTAAATCCGGCTGAACTTTTGTTTTATAATATTTCAGCTCTTCAACAAGATGCTGAATTTTACTCCTATACATCCGCCACTCTTCCGGGTTTCGGAACATAACTGTTCCAAGGGCTCCGACTACCTCGCTATTTTCAAAGAGAGGAAAACGGTTAGCAATCATTTCGCTCCCATTAATAGGTTGAATGGCAGCCAATTCCTTTTGGCCCGTTTTGGCAACAATATGCATACGTGAGTTCTCTATAACCTCATCGACAGGCTTGTGAAGGGCCTCTTCAACGGTTGTGCCTAAAAACTCACAATATGACTCATTTATATAAAGAATAATGCCATCCCGATCAACGATGACTATACGTTCTGCGAGAAGATTCATAATTTGCTCATGCCAATTATAGGGGATCTCATCAAAGCCTTGATATACCATCTTATCACCCTTAAACAATTGATAACCTTTATTATATCAAAGGAAGTCAAGGGTATGTGGCAGATCGGGCTGACGTTCACAGAAACAACATAAGGAGGTTTACCTAACTTTTTGGTCAACTTCAAAAATGAGAAATGGACTAAAAAAATCCTATTCAGCAGAACCGAATAGGATTTCTGTAAAGCTATTATTGAGCTGTATATCCTCCGTCCATGATAACAGCCTGGCCTGTAACGCCTCTTGCTTTATCGCTTGCTAAGAATACTGCATAATCAGCAATTTCCTCAACGGATAAAAGCCTTTTTTGAGGAACTAGCGGATAGATTACTTCTTCCAGTACACTTTCAAGTGGTACATTTCTTGTTGTAGCAAGATCCTGCAATTGGCCGCGAACCAATGGAGTGTCTACATATCCGGGGCATAAAGCATTTACGGTAATTCCATTGGCTGCACCTTCAAGAGCGGCAACCTTTGTTAAACCAATTACACCATGCTTGGCACTGTTATAAGCAGCTTTGCCAGCAAAACCGATTACTCCGTTGATAGAAGCCATATTGATAACTCTTCCGAATCCCTGCTTTTTCATAAAAGGGAACACGTTCTTAATGCCGATGAATGGTGCTGTCAGCATGATTTTTACAAGCAGCTCAAATTTTTGAGTTGGGAACTCTTCGATTGGAGATACATACTGCATGCCAGCGTTGTTGATTAAAATATCAATAGTTCCAAATGTTTTAACCGTCTGGTCAATGCTATTTTTGAAAGCTTCCTCATCCGTAACATCACAAGGAGCAGAAAAAGCTTCAAAGCCCTCTTCCTTCAAAAGCTCTGCTACCTGATTGCTCTTTTCCTTATTTAAATCGGAAATAACAACCTTAGCACCTTCCTGGGCAAATTTCCTTGCCACTTCAAGCCCAATACCACTCGCAGATCCAGTAATAAATGCTACTTTGCCTTCTAGTAATTTTTGCACTTTTTATATCCTCCTCTGTGACTGTTTTATCTGTAAGAATACTTTTCTATTAAACTATACCGAATAATGTGTAAATACCGATAACAACAAACACTGCCAATGTTTTAATAAGTGTAACCATGAATATATCACGGTAGGATTGCTTATGTGTTAATCCAGTAACAGCAAGCAGCGTAATAACCGCTCCATTGTGAGGAAGAGTATCCATACCGCCTGATGCCATCGCAACAACACGGTGCATAACTTCTGGCGGAATATTTGCGGCAGCTATTGCCTGATTATATTTATCAGCCATTGCTCCCAAAGCAATACCCATTCCACCGGATGCGGATCCTGTCATACCTGCTAATGAGCTGGTTGTAACGGCTCCATTTACAAGCGGGTTAGTGAAAGTGTGAGAAATTCCATCACTGATTTTACTAAATCCAGGAAGAGAAGAGATAATTCCTCCAAATCCATATTCAGATCCAGTATTCATTGTTGCTAGTAAAGCACCAGCAATACTTAGATTTAAACCTTCTTTAAGATTTGATGTTACACGTTTCCAATCAAAGGCCAGTGATGTTATTATTCCGACAACCAACGCCATTTCAATCGCCCAGACTGCAGCACTAGCAGTTACATCAACGGTATACGTTTTTAATCCAATAGCAGAGAAGTCAAATCCATTTGGATACCACTTAGGAATATAAGTGATGAATAATTTATTTGTTACACCCACCAGAATGAGCGGGATAAATGCCAAGATTTGTTTGCCGACAGAGACTTGAGTAGTTAAATCCGGAGCAGCGACTTCATCAACCTTATATGCTTCAGCTGCTGCAGCTGTCTCTGATTTTAAGCCGTAATATCCTTCGCCTGCTTTTTCAGCCTTTCTTCTTCTCATTTCAAGATATAAAAGACCAACTACTAATACGAAGATAGCCCCAATGATACCCAGCGTGGGTGCTGCATAAATGTCTGTTTTGAAGAAAGCGATAGGTATAACGTTTTGAATTTGGGGTGTACCTGGCAATGCATCCATGGTAAAGGTGAAAGCACCTAAAGCGATTGTACCAGGAATAAGTCTTTTAGGAATGTCAGCTTGCCTAAACATTTGAGCTGCAAATGGATAGATAGCAAAAACAGCTACGAATAAGCTTACGCCGCTGTATGTTAAAATAGCTCCCAATAAAACGATCGTCAGCATTGCACGTTTTGCTCCAAGCCAACGAACAATTGTTTTTGCAATTGATTCAGCAATTCCGGACATTTCTACAACCTTACCAAAGATTGCACCTAATAAGAAGACCGGGAAATAAGATTTAATAAAACCAACCATCTTTTCCATAAATACACCGGAAAAGAACGGCAATACATGGCTTGGATCAATTAATACAACAGCAAGGAGTGCACAAATTGGTGCGAATAAAATAACCGAAAAACCGCGGTAGGCCACAAACATTAATAGACCCAGCGACAAAAGAATAACGAATAACTCCATATAAATCCCCCTCTAGATAATTGGACAATACGCTGTACCCCTCCCAAGGTAAGCGTTTTCAAAAATATTCTTGCCTCTCTTTTGAAAAATCTCTTCTCTTTTATTTCTAGCAATTTTCGTGCCAAGATGAAAATCTGAGATGTTTATCTTTAAGCTTGGGAATAAAGCTTAAATTCATATTTACATTCCCGTTTTTGGGAATTAATATATTCCGCAAAAAAGGAATTTTCCTATTTTGCGGAATGATGGCTATTTATTACTTCTCCATCTCTACAATTGTGGCAACTCCCTGGCCGCCGCCAATACAAAGTGTAGCAAGGCCATATTGTGAGCCTCTTCGCTTCATTTCATGGAGAAGGGTTACAAGCACTCGAGCGCCGCTTGCTCCAATAGGATGGCCCAGTGCAACCGCACCGCCATTAACATTCAATTTTTCACGTGGAATCTCCAAGTCGCGGCCAACCGCAAGAGATTGTGCAGCGAAAGCTTCATTTGCTTCAACCAGGTCGATATCCTCCATGGACAAGCCTGCTTTTTCGAGTGCCTTTTTGGTAGCTGGAATAGGGCCAATACCCATGATTCGTGGATCTACACCGGCTGCTCCATTTCCGCGAATAACTGCCATTGGTTTAATTCCAAGTTCTTCCGCTTTTTCACGGCTCATAAGAACCAGCGCAGCAGCTCCATCATTAATACCGGAAGCATTACCTGCAGTTACTGTTCCATCCTTTTTGAAAGCTGGCTTTAATTTAGCAAGCTTTTCTGCTGTTACACCTGCACGAGGAAACTCATCCGTATCGAAAACGATTGGCTCACCTTTACGCTGAGGAATCACGACTGGCACAATTTCATCTGCAAATCTGCCTTCATTTATAGCACTTTCTGCTTTTTGCTGGCTCCAGGCAGAAAACTCATCTTGCTCTTCACGTGTTAAGCTGTATTGTTCGGCAATATTTTCTGCTGTTACACCCATATGATAGGAATTCACTGCACACAAAAGGCCGTCCTCAAGCATGCTGTCACTTAGTTTTCCATCTCCCATACGCAAGCCATCACGTGCTCCCTTTAAGAGATGTGGTGCGAGACTCATATTTTCCATTCCACCAGCTACCACAATCTCTGCATCTCCTGTTTGGATTGCCTGCATTCCGAGATGGACTGCCTTTAAACCGGACCCGCAAAGCTTATTAACTGCCATTGATGTTGTTTCAATTGGCAATCCTGCTTTAAGAGCTGCCTGACGGGCTGGTCCCTGGCCAAGCCCCGCTTGAAGTACATTACCCATAATAACCTCGTCGACTTGTTCACCCGTAATTCCGGCACGGTTAACAGCTTCCTTAATAACAAGTGCGCCCAGCTCTGTTGCAGGTGTGCTGCTTAAAGTTCCCATAAAGCTACCGATTGCTGTACGAACAGCACTTACAATTACTACATCACGCATAATAAATGATCCCCCTGTTGGTTTGATATGTCTTCAAGACATTTTCTATGAAAATAGTATTTTAGTTTTCTAAAATAGCCTGGTTGATCTTAAAAGAAGCTTCTGTCTTTTCTTGTACAGTTTTCAGGTCAATCCCATCCTGCAATTCTTCAAGAACCAGCCCTTCATCGGTTACTCTGAATACAGCCAGTTCAGTTACGATAAGGTCAACGACACCTTTACCAGTCAAAGGCAATCTGCATTGTTCTAAAATCTTAGATGAGCCATTTTTTGCTGTATGTTCCATTGCTACAATTACCTTCTTGGCACCGGTTACAAGGTCCATTGCACCTCCCATGCCAGGAACCATTTTTCCCGGAACCATCCAGTTGGCTAGGTTTCCTTCTGCATCTACTTCAAGACCCCCAAGAACCGTAACATCTACATGCCCGCCACGGATAAGCTCGAAGGAGAAGAGGCTGTCAAAGAAAGCTCCCCCAGGAAGGATACTTGCCGGCTGTCCACCTGCATTAACAAGGTCCGGATCCACTTCACCATCAAGTGGTCCAAGCCCAATATAACCGTTCTCAGACTGTAGAATAACATTTACACTTGGCGGCAGGAAGCTTGGTACCATTGTTGGAAGACCAATACCCAGGTTTACGACATCCCCGTCCTTCATTTCCTTTGCAACGCGGGCCGCAATAATTTGTTTTGAGTTTAATTGAGTGCTAACCATTAACAGCAACCTCCCTGAACAAAAATTTTATCGACCAAGATTCCCGGCGTCATAACTTCATCAGGGTCAATTTCCCCGATTTCAACTACTTGCTCTACCTGTACAATCACCAAGTCTGCAGCAAGGGCCATTAACGGATTGAAGTTTCTTGCGGAACGATGATAGATCAGGTTTCCTGCTTTATCCGCCTTGTATGCTTTAAGAAGTGCTACTTCTGCACGCAATGGTTTTTCCAGCAAAAACTCTCTTCCGTCCACAGTAATCTTTTCTTTACCCTCTTCTACTACCGTGCCAACTCCGGTTGGTGTCAGCACACCGCCAAGACCTGACCCGCCGGCCCGTACACGTTCAGCCAGTGTACCCTGGGGAACCAATTCTACATCCAATTCACCAGCAATCATTTGTCTTCCTGTTTCCGGATTTGTACCTATATGTGAAGCAATGACCTTTTTCACCCGTCCGTTAGAAATTAGCGGTCCAACGCCCGATTCTATGAAAGCGGTATCATTTACAATTAAAGTAATATCTTTCACTTCAGCCTCTAGTATGGCAGATACAAGACCCTGCGGAGTTCCTACTCCCATAAATCCTCCAGCCATAACACTCATTCCATCCTTGAAAATAGATGAAACTTCTTCCTTAGAAATGATTTTATCCACTTACAGCACCTCCTAAATAATCAAAGGGAAATGTAAACCCTTACACCCTTTTCTTAATGCAAGAAGTGTGCCAAGTTGATAGATTTCTTTTTAAAAAACACTCTTTTAAAAATTGACTGTTGATTTTCTCACTACACCCGCTCTAGTCAACATAGTGAAAAAAATCAACAGCAGGCTTTATCTCGACTATTCAAAAATATTTTTTTAAAGAGCTGTCTTTATTTCTTCTTTACTTATTACCCTTGATTTTACCAAGCTTAATAAAGTCTCTGCTTTGCTGATTAAGTTTTTCAGATACTGTCTCCTCTGAATATGAATAAATGCCTTCTCCAGTTTTTGTGCCAAGCTTCCCTGCCTCTGCCAGCTGGCGAATCAGTGCAGGTGCTTCCTTGCTTTCATCCAATTCGGGAGCAATATTATCAAATACCCGCTGCCATGTATCGAGGCCGCCAAAATCAGCAATTTCAATTGGCCCCGTAAATGCCCAGCGGAATCCAGGACCTGCGGTAATAGCCGTATCAATATCGCGTGCACTCGCTACGCCTTCTTTTAATAAATAAAATGCCTCACGCATTAATGCTGTCTGGAGACGATTTGCAATAAAGCCTGTCACTTCTTTTTTAAGAAGGATTGGCGATTTGCCAATGCTGCGGATAAGTTCCATTGCGGAATCAGTCACCTCAGATCTTGTTTTCGGATGCTGAACAATTTCAACCAAAGGAACCAAATGGGCAGGATTAAAGAAATGAGTAATCACCATTTGTTCCGGAAATGAGGAATTTTCCGCTAATCGGGAAATAGGAAAAGTAGATGTATTAGATGCCACGATAGTATCCGGCTTAATGATCTCCGCAAGCCTGGAAAAAAGATCCCACTTCAGCTCAATCACTTCAGGTATCGCCTCAATAATAAAATCAGCTTCATGAGCTGCTTCCTCTAAATCCGTAGTACAGGTAATATTTCTTAAAGCTGCTTCCTTACTCTCCTCACTCAAGCTATCCTCTTCCACGAGCAAAGAGAGATTTTCCTCGATTCGGGACTTGGCTTTTGTTAAGAACTCTTCTTTTATATCATTTACCGTCACATGATAACCACCCACTGCAAAAGACAGGGCAATGTTGCTCCCCATAACCCCTGAACCAATAACCGCAATATTTTTAGTCATAATTCTTCCTCCCCGATTTTTTTATGTCGTCTTTTCTCTCTAATTCTTGCAAAATCTATGCCAATTAACCAGTATTTAGTTTTTCTTTATAACAGGTAAAAATTTGGGAAAGGCCTATCATTTTAAACAGGAATTCTTTGGTCTTTTATGGAATTACTTTCAGTTTGGCTCTGTTAGACTTGCCTGTTGATTTTCACTCTGGCGCTCGCTTTCCGCTCCAATCACCATGGTGTCAAAATCACTAATGTGCTCTAACATAACCTGGGAAACCAGTTCTTAACAATAGAATACGGACTGGTAAGCTTTATAGATGTTAATGGAATCACTACCCTGGAATTTGGTTATGCCTGGCGTTATCCAAAACAATGCTAAACAACAAACCCACTTCGCATATGCTAAGTGGGTTTGTTCTTTTCTTAATGGAATATTATTAGTAAAATGTATATCAATAAGAATTGCTATTAATATTTTTAATAATTAGGTGTGATTATAGATGCAATATGATTCTTTAAAAACATTCGTAACCCTTTGCGAAGTAGGTAATTTTACAAAGACCTCAGAAATACTCCACATATCCCAGCCAAGTGTCAGCTTACACATAAAGAATTTAGAAAGAGAGTTTCAAACAGAGTTATTTGTTCGTTCTCCTAAGCTGGTGCAAATAACACCAACGGGAGAGATATTATATAAGCGCGTTAAGCAAATTATTGCCATTTACGAGCAGGCAAAGGAAGACATTCTCGAACATCATAACTCCGTACAGGGAGAATTAATTATTGGAGCAAGCTTTACAATCGGCGAATATATTTTGCCGTCATTACTATCAAAGCTGCAAAAAGATTTCCCTGCCCTTGAGCTTCAGATTATCATTGGGAATACTCATGAAATTGTCGAAAGTGTGCGTTCTTTGCAAGTGGATATCGGATTAATAGAAGGCCAAACCAACGACACCGAAGTATCTGTACATCCATTTATGGAGGATGAGTTATTTATTATTGCATCTAATGAACATCCTCTTGCATCTAAGGGACCATTAGGAATTGCGGACCTCCAAAATCAAGCCTGGGTTTCCAGAGAGCAAGGATCTGGAACGAGAGAATACTTAAACCATGTCATCCGTTCCACTGGTTTAACCGTTAAGTCGTTAATTACAATAAGCAGTAACCAGGGCATTAAAGAAAGTGTCATACAGGGGATGGGTCTCTCCCTACTCTCCCGCAGCGTTATTAAAAGAGAAGTAAAGAATGGAGACCTTTCTGTAATTCCCATTAAGGATAAGTCTTTTACCAGAACACTTTCCTATGTATTCTCTCCCATCATGAAACATAAGCGGAGTGTGGAGAACTTTATTAATTTATTACAGGAAAAATAAACCTTTTTGAAAGGCCTGTTCTTGGAAAAGTAATTTTAAAGGTGCTAAGATATTTTCTAATTGTATACTCATTTAAATTATGAATTATATCAAAATTCTTTAACAGGATGGGGTGTTTATTTTGAAAATCGGAATCATAGGCTTGGGCAATATTGCGAAAAAGGCCTATTTACCTGTACTATCTGAAAAAGAAGGTATAGAGCTTGTGCTTTGTACTAGAAATGAGGATACTCTGAACAGATTGGCCGAGAAATATAGAATTCTGGAAAGGGTCCAGACAGTTGATGAACTGTTAACAAAGGACATTGATGCAGCTTTTGTGAGTTCTGCGACAGAGGCGCATTTTGAAATGGCTGAAAAGTTAATTGAAAATGGCATAAATATTTACATAGACAAGCCGGTATCAATGAGTTTCCAGGAAACTGAGAGAATTGTTCAGCTGGCAAAGGATAACGGTGTCATAGCGATGGTAGGCTTCAACAGAAGATTTATACCAAGAGTGAAAGAGCTGAAGGAGCATGGCAAAGCAAGCCTGATTATCATGCAAAAAAATAGATTTGCATCTCCTGACTATGTAAGACGATTCGTTGTAGAGGACTTCATTCATGTAATCGATACTCTTCGATTCCTGATGGATACAGAGGTCAAGGATGTAAAAGTAGAGTACCTTAGGAATGGTGAAATGCTTGATAATCTGGTCATCCAGCTTATTGGTGAGGGCTGTATCGCTATAGGGGTAATGAACAGAAATGGCGGTGTAACGGAGGAAATCATTGAATATATGACTGGCCATGATAAATATGTTGTAAACAGTCTTGTTGAAACCACTCATTATCATAATAAAGAAATAAGTTTTACTAAATTTGGTGACTGGGAGCCGACACTTTACAAACGTGGCTTCTACCAAATTACTGACCACTTTATCGACTGCGTGCAAAATAACAAGACCCCCAATCCATCAATTGATGATTCTTATATCACTCATGAAATTTGCGAAAGAATCGTTAAATCCATAGACTCGGAAGTTTAATAAAGGGTTTCCCCAATAAGAAAGACAGAGATATCACTGTATCTCTGTCTTCTTTTGACTGCAAATCGTTATCAATCCTTACTTAGCAGCTTTGCTTTTTTTATAAGTATTTCTGCTGTCCCTAAGGCTCTTTATGTAGTGCAGAGGTAAGATTGTTTAACTCGTCAACAAGGCCTTTAAGATAGCCTGCAATCTGATTGATATCTGAAATCGACTCCAATTGTTTTTCGGAGGATTTGGCTATACTTTCACTGCTCGAAGCTGTCTCTTTAGCAACTTCTGTCATATTCTGAACGGCTACGACTACTTGTTCAGAGCCAGTAGAAAGCTTCTCTGATATCGTGGATGTTTTAATAATTTGTTCGTAAGCATTTTTAGTTTCTCTAAGAATTCTTTCAAACACTTCCTCTGTTTGATTAATTAATACTATCCCATTATTCACTTCTTCGGTCCCTATTTTCATAGCATCTATGGCATCACTAGTATCTTGTTGTATTTCGTTTATTAACTTGGCTACTTTTTCAACAGAATCATTTGAGTTTACAGCAAGCTTTCTTACCTCGTCAGCAACCACAGAAAAGCCCTTTCCAAATTCTCCGGCCCTGGCAGCTTCTATAGCTGCATTTAATGCCAATAAGTTTGTCTGAACAGAAATATCTGAAATAACTTGAATGATGTCATTAATTTTAGCGGAACGTTTTTCTAAGTTATTAATGATTTCTGATAAACTTCCGAAAGACTTAAAAATAGTATCAATTTGTTCAATTGACTTTTGAACTGTAACCTTTCCATAATCAGCTTTTTCTGATGTTTGACTAAAGGCTTCTACTGCGACAGAAGCGCTTAAAGCCATCTGGTTAATACCTTTTGTCATATCACCTAATAACTTTCCACTATCATACGACATTCTAAGTTGTGTATCCGCACCTGCAGCCATTTGCTGAATAGCCGCCGTTATTTGATGGATTTCATGCTGAAAATGATCAGAATTTCCTTTTAGGTTCTTCACAGTTTGCAGAACACTCTGCCCCGTATCTGAAAGTTTGTTTATTATCTCTTCGATTGTTAGTTGTTTATCTTCATTCTCTTTTTCCAGGCGATTTGTATATTTCTTTTTATTAAGGATTTGCCAAGTGGTTGCTCCTGATGTAACCAGCAGATATACCACATGGATTAAAAGCATGGAGAATGTATAATGTGGAACACCAAAGATTATTTTTGTGAAAAAAGGATCGATATATCCTGTAATGTGCTCAACTGCAAAAATGCCTGTCATTAAAAAAATCAATTTAACATTTTCATAATAGGATAGAATTGCCACTACCATAAAAATAGAGAAATGGTACTCCACCATTCCTTCTCCACTAATAACTGTACCTATACTCGAAAAGGTGAGTGTGAGTGTAACAAGTAAGGGAACCATAGGATGGTCTTTGTCTACTTTATAAAAAATTATTGTTAAAATTGCCAATGCAATAAGGACCAACAAACTTACGATCGATATGGAATGGCTGCTGACGGACTCTGTGCTCATTAAATTCATTATGTTAAATCTATGGAGTGTAAATACTACTCCGGTAAAAATTACAGCTCCGAGAGATAATATAATCATTAATCGATTTTTACTAATATCCATTTTCTTAACCTTTCTTCGTAAAACGAGCCCAATAAACATTCATTCTTTATTAAACTCTCCGACAAAGTATAATGAAGACCCATTAGGCAATAACCTTTACAGTTAAAACCTAATGGGCTCTTCTAAAATTCATCTTTGCTACTAATCTATTCTTTATTCATTTTAGGAATTAGGCGCAAGCTGTAGATAGCTGCTAACCCTACAAGAATATAGATGATTTTCGACAGGACACTGTCCATCCCGCCAAAGAGTCCCCCCACTAAATCCCATTCAAAAAGCCCTACCAATAGCCAATTCAATCCTCCAATAATTAATAATACCAAGGAAACAATATTTAACGTCTTCATTCTAAACACTCCTTTGTATAGTTTTTGTATAACTTTATATATACTATATATACAAAACTTATACAAAAAATGCAATATTTAAATATATTTTTTTAAAATTAATGTTTTTGTATAATTTGTGTATAATTATTTTTGAAAGGAGAAGAGGATATGTACACCATTAAAAAGGTTTCTGAATTGGTGGGTATTCCCACCGTTACGATACGGGCCTGGGAAAACAGATACCATATCATAACTCCACAAAGAAGCGATGGAGGCCATCGTTTATATAGTCAGACAGACATCGATAAGCTTAAATGGCTTAAGGAGCAATTAGAAACAAGAGGACTAAAAATAGGTGAGGCTGCGCGGTTATTAAATGATAATGCAAAATCACTTCCTGCGCTTACTCCTTTTGAACATATATCTGTCCCAAATTATAAGGAGGATAAAGAAAGGCTTTATCATGCCTTGGTTAATTTAAATGCCAACCAAGCCAACCAAATCATTGATATGGCATTTTCCCTTTACTCCTATGAAGATGTTTTTCATAAAGTACTGACGCCGGTGCTTCACCTGATTGGAACTGAATGGGAATCCGGAAAAATTACCGTAGCACAGGAACACTTCTCTACCGAGTTAATCATGCAAAGAGTCACACATTTTTTTAGAATTTTGCCCACTAATCCCCAGCTTCCAAAAGTGGTGGCTTTTTGCCCGGAAGGTGAGTCTCACCAAATGGGTCTCCTCCTCTTTAGCTTATTTTTGAAAAAAAGGGGCTTAGATGTTATGTATTTAGGGGCAAATACACCATATGAAGGTTTAATAGATCTTATTAAACTAAAGAATATCTCTGCTGTTGCTGCTTCACTTACTCATTCAAAACATGTTAAGCCGTTAATGAAGTGGATACAAAAGTGCCAGCATGAAAATTTAGATTTAGCCTTTATACTTGGCGGCAAAGGCCATAAAGATATCAAGGAACCTCCTTCAAAAACAACGATTCTTGATAACCATTTAGATTGGGATGACTGGTATTACTCCTTTCTCCTTTCTAGATCCAGTAACCCCGATCATAAGCAGTCATAAAGATTGATTAAAAAATAAACAAAAAAGGACTGACTCAAAGGTTGTTTATTAACAATACCTCTAAGTAGTCCTTTAATTTTGTTTGTTTTTTTACTTATTCATCTTAGAAAGAAAATCCCCTAAAAGACTATCCAGGTCATTTTCCTCCTCTTCATTTTCATCTTCCACCATATCTGGTTCGTTTTGTTTTGCTTTTTCCCAATCGAATGAATCCAAATCATCATCAAAGTCATCTAATTCTTGTGAAGAAGCTGTTTCTTCTAAGGAATTCACATTATCTGAAATAGCCGATGGTATAACAGAATCTTCTTCTATCGGTACATCTTCTTGGAGGTACAAGGCCTCATCTATATCCAATGAGCTGCTATTTAAAGAAGCTAGTAAAGAAGTAGCACGTACGGGATCTGTTAAGAGCTGGTAAATAATGCTGCCAAGCAGCGCCTCTGAATGTTCATGCTTTAACCAGTCTCGTTGCGATTTACTTAATTTATGGGGAAGGGGAATCGCAATGGTTTCCCGTTCCCTTTTAGAAGAATGGCCAACTCCCTGCATCACAAACTCAGCAATCTTACTGGAAAAGTTCCTTCTTTCTACTTCCTTTAGCTTTTGCAAATGCTTTAATAAATGATCCGGTGTATCAGAAGGAACCCTAAACGAAATGGCTTGGCCCCTCTCAATTGAGGCAGACTTTTTCATATAATCACCTTATATTAGTTCTTTACTGGTTCTTTGACTGCCTTTGGCTTTTCTGTTTTCCTGACAAAGTCAGTGATAAGCTTATAATAAGCGTTAGCCATCATCCAAATACTCTCTTTTTCATCTTCAAAGAATTCGATATTATAACCATCTAAATTATTATTTAATGTTTTAAGATATTCCTTTAGAACATTCGCCCCGCCGCCAACAAAGTAGCAGATTTCGGTTTGAGAGTTTTTCTGCCAAACATTGCGTAATAAACGATATTCTTTTTTAGCAAGTTCTAGCAAAATGCGGTCTGTAATATCATGAACGCTTGTCCTGCTGCCTTTAACCATAATATGATTGCGGTCATTTTTACGTGTTATAATTTCAACCACATCACGGCGGCTGTCTAATTCAACCCCATGTTTTGTTCTGATTTCTTCTCTAATAGCCTCTAACGATTCAGAAACCCCTAGATTAAATCCTTGTGCCTTATCATCATCCACATTTCTGTTTTTAATGACGGCGATATCAGTTGATAATCCGCCAATATCCTGAATTAAAATTCTTTTATCAATTAAATCCTTATTTATGATCTTCAATTGATTATCCATGACAAGATTAATATACGCAGCAAATCCTTCAGGATAAATCTTTACTTCATTGAATTTAATATTTACTTTTAATCCCTGATACTTTGGTGTTACAAGGAATTCTACCTGATGGACAGAACCAACCAATTTAGAGCGGTATCCAGCATCCTTGCCTTCCTTTACTTCTCGAAGTGGAAGACCTGTTCCAAGGGTGTAGTTTGCATCGATTACATTTTTGGCACGCGGAAAAATTTCTGATGTTTCATCTTTGACGGCGTCTAATGCCAAAGTAGCAAAAAGCATTACCAATGTCTGATCCTCTTCTGATTTCGCACTGCCTGGATCTAATTCTGTAGCATTGCTGCTCTTGGTTGCCAAATTACCCACACGATAAATAGCATTATTCTCTTTCAAGGCAGGGGAGTGAACCTTGATATGAATTCCATCCAGTGGATTCTTACTATCTAATTCTTCTATTCCAATAACCGGTCGATCTTCTGTATCTCTCGCAACAATGTTAGGAATGTTTAATTCGTACTCTAATTCTCCAAATAAAGCTTTAATTGAGTCGTTTCCAACATCTACAGCGGCAATTCTAGTATTTGACATAAAAATACATCCTTCCTTTTCAATTAATAGATTTATGTTTATTGGCGGTTATGTATATTTGTTTCTATTTTAATGTTATAGGAGTTTACTAGTTACTTCAATAAACTTATGTGAAAAGAAATAAAAATGTAAACCTGTAAACACCTTGTAAACTAAAAAGTGTTATGGTATACAATTTTGTAAACATTGTCTACATAACCGTATACATAGCGTATTTACGGGATGTATACATGTTTGTATACACGTAAACCTAATTGTATACACGATGTTTACATTTCGTAAACGTGTATACAATTTCGTAAACAAGTGTTTGTTTTCTTTTTTCTACCAATCGAGCATTGTATGAATTAGGAGGGTTGCTCCCTACTTTTCTTTTTCTCATAAAATAAAAAAGTTAGTTTTGATATTTACTATCGAAGTTTTAACCATATACCCAATCCCATTAATAAAAAAAGACCTCACCAAAATGTAAGTCTCTAAGAAGAAGGTTCAGATCAAAAGGGAAGTATTCAAAAATAGAGAATTAAAGAATCCACGCTCTGAATACATCAATTGCCATTTGCTCTATAATTCATTTATCAACTTTTGTTCAAAATATTAGTTTTCCCCTGCACCATACTTAGCAAGCTTGGCGGCCAGGCTTCTTGGCATAAGCTTTGCTCTAAAGAGAACCTGCCTTATTTAATCCTCCTTTTTCAAGCACACATTACCCGGGCATAGGGTTGTAACAGTTGCGTTGCTGTCATTCAGTTCCTCAACAAGTGATTCAGAACCTGCCCCTTCTTTTTTTGTCTTTAAGAAAAGATTGTTTTGTAAAGTGCTGTTAATGCCTGTTTGACAAAAAGTATGGATTGATGTAATTTGTATGTACAAGCAAAACGTAAGGGGTTTTAATTATGATAGATGACTTTTTTGACAATTGCCTGTATTTCACAGTCAATAAGCTTTCTCGTGCCATTACAAAAATGGCTGAAGATTCCTTTAAAAAAACAGGTTTATCTCCCACTCATGCATTTTTAATGATGCTAGTTATTGATAAGCCAGGCATCTCACAGTCAGAGTTAGCAGACGCTCTGCATTTGAAGCCTTCTACTATTACTCGATTTGTTGATAAGCTCGTCGAAAAAGGTTTGATTGAGCGAAAAACAGAGGGTAAGAGATCTTTAAATTTTCCAACTGAAAATGGAGAAGCTATTCTCAAAGATATAAAGGATGGCTGGAAAATTCTATATCGGGCTTACTCGGATGTTTTAGGTGAAGAAGAAGGAAAAGCATTAAATAAATTAGTCAATGAGGCAGGCTCTAAACTTGAAAAATAGTAGTACATTATCCTTTAATGAATATTAAAAATGTATTCATTAAAAGGATTTTCCTTTATAGTTGCTTGTACAAACAAGGAGATTAGGAGGGCAATGATCTTTATAAAATTAATTTGATTTTTTTTGTTTTTTCATTTGTATATACAAATATTGAAAGCAGGAGGTCCATTCATGTCAGAAAAAGTAATACTCATTGTGGGTGCAGGATCAGGCATTAGCCTAAGTACTGCCAGGAAATTTGGCAAGGAAGGTTTTAAAGTAGCTCTCATTGCACGTCGTTTAACAGCATTGCAGCAATATGAAAAAGAACTGCAGAGTGATGGAATTGAGGCAAAAGGATTTGCTGGAGATGTATCCTCAGCAGAGTCCTTAAAGGCAGCGATGGAAGCTGTTTTTGAAACTTACGGAAAAGTTGATGTTCTCTTATACAATGCGTTTTCAGGAAAGGCAGGCAAACCAACAGAATTAAGTGCAGATGATTTAATTAATGATTTTAACATTAACGTTGCTGGAGCACTAACAAGTGTTAAAGAAGTTGTCCCTCATATGGAAAAAGGAACTATCCTTTTAACAGGCGGCGGGCTGGCACTTTATCCATATGCTGATTTTTCTTCATTATCTATTGGAAAAGCAGGTTTACGCAGTCTAGCATACAGCTTGCATCAGGAGTTGAATCAGCAAGGTATTTATGTTGGCACATTAACAATTAAAGGATTTGTTAAACCAGGTACCTATTTCTCCCCTGAAAATATTGCGAATTCGTTTTTTAGCATGTTTGAAAATCAAACAGAACCAGAAATTATCTTTGAAGAAAAGTAAAATTGGATAACTAATAACTTCGGCCAGAAATTAGATGTATGGAAGAAAAAACGAATCGAAAACTATTCAAGAAGTTCAAAAGGAGACTAAATTATGAAAACACTCGTCATCATCACTCACCCTAATCTTGATCAATCGAGAATTAATCGTGCCTGGATGGAGGAATTGCAAAAGCATGAAGAGATTACACTTCATACTCTTTATCAAGCATATCCAGATGGAAAAATAAACGTAGAACACGAACAAAGCCTGTTAGCATCACATGACCGTATTATTCTTCAATTCCCTTTCTACTGGTACAGCACACCGCCTTTGCTGAAACAATGGCAGGATGAAGTTCTTTCCTACGGATGGGCATATGGAGAAGGCGGTGACAAGCTTCACGGGAAAGAACTAGGCCTTGCGATTTCAACCTTTGGTCCAACAAATTCTTATCAGCAGACTGGGTATAATCATTTTACCATGGAGACCTTAACCACTCCTTTACAACAAACTAGCAATCTTATTGGTACTCGATTTATGCCATTATTCGTGCTGAATGGTGTTATGCATGTTTCAGATACAGAGCTTACAGATAACGCCAAAGCATATGTTGATTACGTTCTTCAGCCTTCCTTGATGGAAGCTTAATTTTAAAGTACGAAAGAGCGATATTTCTTTCTCAAAAATACATTTAATAAAAAAATATTTTCATTTAAAATCAATATTTAATTGCATGTACAAACAAGTTATAACTCAACTCAACTCAACCAGAAAGGTGTTTTTTTATGAAAACCTTAGTCATCGTTGCTCATCCAAACCTGGAGCGCTCAAAAGTAAATAAAACGTGGATGAACCGTCTTCAACAAGAAGAAAATGTAACAGTCCATAATCTATATGCACATTACCCAACATTTGAAATCGATGTAGAAAAAGAGCAGCAGCTATTATTGGAACATGATCGTATTGTTCTGCAATTCCCATTCTATTGGTACAGCTCCCCTGCTTTATTAAAGCAGTGGGAGGATGTCGTTTTAACATACGGTTTTGCTTACGGCTCAAAAGGAACCAGACTGCAAGGGAAAGAGTTAATGTTAGTGATTTCCTCTGGCGGTCCAGCTGAGGCTTACCAGGCAGGTGGTTACAACCAATATTCCATGAGTGAGTTAACCCGGCCATTCCAAGCAACAGCAAACCTATGCGGTATGCATTTCCTGCCCTCATTCCTTTTACAAGGAATGATGACATTAACTGAAGAACGACTTCAAGAAAGCGCAGAAACCCTTGCTGCTTATGTAACTAACCCAAATTTGCGTGCAGGACGCTAAACTACCCTTCGCAATTAATACTTTATAAACAAAAACCTCGGCATAAAACTATGCCGAGGTTTTTAATTGTGGCGATTTACCACAGAATATAGATTGAGTTTAAACTTATTGTGCTGTGTAACCGCCATCGATTACAATAGCCTGTCCTGTTACACTCTTAGATTTATCACTTGCAATGAACATTGCATAATCAGCAATTTCACTAACATCTAATAAACGTTTTTGTGGAACCAATGGATAAATAACTTCTTCAAGAACTTTGTCCAAAGCAACGTTTCTTGTATTAGCAATATCCTGAAGCTGACCACGAACAAGTGGTGTATCAACATATCCTGGGCAGATAGCATTAACAGTAACGCCAAACGGTGCAGCTTCCAATGCAGCTACTTTTGTCAGGCCAATAACGCCGTGTTTCGCACTATTGTAAGCAGCTTTTCCTGCAAATCCTACTAGTCCATTAATGGATGCAACATTGATAATACGTCCGAAGCCTTGTTCTTTCATGATAGGGAAAGCATATTTTGTTGCAATGAATGGTGCTGTAAGCATGATTTTGATCATTAATTCGAACTTACCAGTTGGAAACTCTTCAATTGGAGATACATGCTGTAAGCCTGCATTATTAATCAATACATCTACACGGCCATATTTTTTATGGGCAGTCTCGATCATGTTCTTAATATCTTCTTCACTTGTTACATCTGCTTTTAGACCAATTGCTTCGTATCCAAGGCTGCGAAGATTTTCAGCAGCTGTTTCTACACCTTCTGCATTTAAGTCTGTTAAAACCACTTTACTTCCATTTTCAGCAAATGTTTTTCCAATTTCGTAACCAATTCCGCTTGCAGAACCTGTAATAACTACAACTTTATTTTCAACCAACATGTAAATCTCTCCTTTAATTCAAATTAAATAAGGCCAATACTTGCTAAGATTATTGCAACAATCATTGAGATAGTAGGAATAACAAGACCAACCATAAAAACATCTTTATAGCAATCCTTATGTGTTACCTTTGTAACAGCAAGCAATGTTAACAATGCACCATTATGAGGCAGAATAGACGCCCCTGAAGCAATTGAAGCCATTCTGTGGAAGGCTTCAGGATTAATTCCAGTAGAATGCGCCAAACCAGCATAAGTATGTCCCAAGGCCTGCAGAGCAATCCCCATTCCGCCTGAAGCAGAACCGGTAATCATTGCCAGAATCTGAACTATTAATGACTCTGAAACAAGTGGGTTGCTGGAAATCCCTAACAGCATTTCAGTAATATGTTTAAACTCTGGTACAGCAGTGACAACAGCACCAAAACCAACTGCGGCGCTTGTATTGATAATCGCCATAACTGATCCCTTGCCGCCTTCATTAATGGAAGGAATAAACTTTTTATACTGTTTAACATTGATAATAAAAATGGCAATGATACCTGCCAATAAAGAAGGAATTGGTTCCAGCTTTACAATATCAAGTAAAACAACGACTAGAAGCAGTGGAATTAAAGATAAAATCCAGTTTGGCATAGATTCAGTTTCTGAATCGCTTTCTGCTATTCCTTCAATATCTTTAAAAGTAACCCCGGCTTTAGTCATCCTTTTCTCTCGGAAGGTAAGCCATAAATATCCTCCAACAGCCATAACAATCGTCGCTGCTATTCCCATAATTGAACCTGCCATTGGTGTTGTATGGAAATAAGCCATTGGGATTAAATTTTGTATTTGTGGGGTACCTGGCATAGACGTCATCGTAAAGGTAAAGGCTCCTAAAACAATGGTCGGTGCTATCAATGTACGTGAAATATTTGCTTCTTTAAATAAAGCAATCGCAATAGGATAAATCGCGAAAACCACCACGAAAAGACTTACTCCGCCATATGTTAAAATGGCTGAGGAAACCAAAACCCCTAATATAGCACGTTTCTTTCCTATAAATTTGGTGATTTGATAGGCAACAGACTTGGCTGCACCTGTTTCTTCCATTAATTTTCCAAAAACAGCGCCTAGTAAAAATATTGGGAACCACTTTTTCGTGAAATCCACGAATCCTCCCATATAGGTGTCTGTATAGGTATGCATTAAATCTAAGCCGCTTAGTAAGGCTACAACTCCAGCTACAATTGGAGCGACCCATATAATCGACCAACCTAGATAGGCTAAAACCATTAGCAGCACTAAGCCTATCACGATACTTAGCATTCACTTTCCCCCTAATCTATTCCGCTTTTTTCCTACCATCCCTTGTTGTTCCCTCGCATTTAAAAGGAACAAAGGCGATTTTACTCCTACTAAATAAATAAGTAAAATGAATTATTTCTATAATAGGTATTCAATATATCTATAGGAAAAAGGTTGGAAACTAAAAGATCGTTATCCTCCTATTGACTTGTTTTATACAATCTTCAAATATAAAATTTTCATACCGGAGACATCGGGATTTTTTAGGCCATTCCTATTTTTAGGGATTTTGGGAAATAGAAAAAGCCTTACCATAAGTAAGACTTTCTTTTTGGCTGTATTTCCAAAGGAGGAATACTATTCAAATGTGGGTAACTTTTTCCTTATGACATTTTCCTTATAAACGCAACCTTCAGATAGCTGCCTTCCGGAAATTCTTTAATAGTTTTAAAATCTTTCGGCAGAGAAAATTCTTCTACTATCTTATAACTTTTATTTGTTTCCTTAAATGCCTGGTCAATAAAGCCTCTAAATTTACTCATATTAAAAGCACTTGAATTGGTGGAAGCTACTATAATTCCTTGATCTTCAGTAATAGCAATAGCTTCCATTAAAAGATTCTTATAGTCCTTTTCCGCGCTAAATACCATCTTTTTAGATCTGGCAAAGCTTGGCGGATCAAGTATGACCATATCAAATTTCAGCTGATGTTTTACTGCGTATTTAAAGTAATGGAAGACATCCTGGACTTTTATATCCTGTGATTCATAATCGATTCCATTCAAGCTAAACTGCTCTATGGTTTTGCTTAGGCTTCGGTTTGCTAAGTCAACGCTTGTTGTTTTTGCAGCGCCCCCCAAGGCAGCAAACACCGAAAAAGCACCCGTATAGGAAAAGGTATTTAGAACATTCTTACCGTTCGCATAAGCATCCCGGATTCTTTTTCTGACATCCCTTTGATCTAAAAATACACCGACCATGGCACTTTCATTTAAATAAACAGCAAAATTCACACCATTTTCTTTTACAATAATCGGGAAAGCTCCTCTTTCTCCTGTTACAAAATCATCATCTTCGATATATTTTCCACTGACATCAAATCTTTTCTTTTGATATATGGCTTTAAATTCAGTTAGCTCTTTCAAAGCATTTATAATATAGTCTCGGAACTCGTAAATACCTTTGCTGTACCAATTGATTAAATAGTATCCATCAAAATATTCAATGGTTAACCCACCCAAACCATCACCTTCGCCATTCACAATCCGGAAGGCATTAGTATCCTCGCTTTGAAAAAACGGCTCCCTCAACTCAATCGCATCTCTGATTTTATTAGTAAAAAAAACTTGGTCGATTTGTTCCTTTTCTTTTCTGCTGAGAACCCATCCATAACCTTTATTTTGTTTGCCATAATAGCCTTTTGCTATAAAATGATTCTTTTCATCGACAAGCTGGACAATGTCCCCCTCTTCAGAAGCATCGTTTAGGTTTATTATTGCTTCCTTCATAATGAGCGGATAACCATTTTTATATTTATTTACAAACTTACCTTTTAACTTTAACGTAATTTCTCTATTCATCTTGTCATCCCTTCTGAAGACACCGATCATAACGGAAAAACTAATCTATTTATTATAAAACCTTATAGATCTGGGCAATATCTATTGCAATAACTCCTCTTAATTATACCTTTTGAAGGAATTTAGTTGCAAATACACCAGAATCTAATGGCTCTACCACAGATCCAGAAATTAGAGATGTTACGTTTATTGAAAGTTACGTACAACTATAGTTAGCTAACACAAGAGTACTAAAAAAAACGACTTACCCTTTAGGCAAGTCAAGTGCTTGATATGCTGACTGAAATTTTCCGCCTGCAGCCACTTCTGCGTGATACAGCGCTTTTAGAGCAAAGCTTTTCTCCAGCTCATGTTCTTTCATCATCTCTTTTAGTCTCTTTTGTAATTCTTTATTATCCTTAACAAGCTTTTGCATTTGTGTTTGTACATATTTCATTACTTACCAAACTCCCTTCCAACTTCAAATTTATCTCAGCCTTGACCCCAGTTCATTTATATTAATAACGTCGATTAGTCCCTTAAGCATTGAACTCCAAGATATACTACCCGAATTAGGGGCTCATAATACTGTTCAAGGAAGGATATCACCATTCAATTTACCTTTTAATTAAATACAGGACAATCTTTACCATTATTACTCGTCTGAATGAAAGGGTTAATATCAGCCAAAATAAAAAGGATTACCTTTAGACTAATTGTTTTTAACTACTATATAAAGTAAATCGGCTTAATTTTTAATTAAGTTCAGCGCGTGATTAAGGAGGATCTGATATGAATATCTACCAGGCTATTTGGGACGCAGATATGAGAGGCAATGGTATCCCGTCAATCTTGCCTAATGAAAAAGGTGATATTTCAAAAGGATTCGTTGTTATAGATAGGGAAGACGGCCATTCTCAACATTTTATTTTAAGAGATATACATATACCGGATAAAAAAAGAAGCAGCTACCTTATGTTCGAAAAGCTTCTGGATAACTTTTCACTAAATCAAACAAGTAAAGAAAAAAATACAAAGAATGAAGCTAAGGAGGTGGAAGACTTTTTATTAATGGCCATAAGCTCTCCTCCAATGGTAATAGCTAAAAAGCTTATTGAGGACAATAACCAAATTGAATTAACTTCCTCCGAGTGGTATTCACTTCTTTACGAACTATGGTTTCGGCAATTTGATTGGGATAGTGGCAAGGATTTATCTGGCTTTGAGCATGTCTTTATTGGGGAACAAAAAGGAAGAAAGCTGGTAGGCCATCATTTTTGGTATAAATACTGGCTTGAAGATAGTAATGTTATAAATAATAAGAAACAACTAGATACTGCTGTCAATCAACAGGAACAAAATCCCGCAGCACCCATTGTAGTTACAATTGGCTGCCATTTAAAGGCTTACGATTTTGCCAAAAGACGTTTTATAAAGGTATTAAAGAAAAAATGTGCATTCTTTGTTGGCCTGAGCCCTGAGGGACTTTTAGCAATAGGAACTGTTCGGGCTATGCCTAATGCTCCTGTTGACTCAATAATTAACGGTGCCACTTACACGCTTGAACTAATTAAAAGCCCTGATGGAAAAAGCATTCGAACTTTTTACCCTGTTTTTGCAACCTAAAATTTGGAACGTTCTTACTCCTTTACTTTTAATTAAAATTGTATTAGTATAGTTAAGTCATAAATTCATACTAAATCTATCGGTTATGGGGGTAAATAAATTGTCACAAACAGTAGCAAGTACTACTAAACCATTAAATCAAAAATCCCAATCAACCACTTTTGTAACTAACTTAAGCCCAATGCAAAAGGGATTGGTAGCTGTCGGGATTATGATATCTCTTATACTATTATTTACTATTGTCCATTCATCCAATTGGACACAAGGCAGCTTATTCATTATAGGTTTACTTTTGGGTGCAACATTGCTTTATGCCCGCTTTGGTTTCACATCAGCTTTCCGCAGACTTGTTTCAGTAGGAAATGTCCAAGGGCTTCAAGCGCATATGCTTATGTTTGCTGTCTCAACTACATTATTTGCAATTATATTAAGTACCGGTTTTAGCTTTACCAGAATTGCACCAAAGGGCTACGTTTCCCCTGTTGGTGTCAGCGTAATATTCGGTGCCTTTCTTTTTGGAATAGGCATGCAGCTTGGAAATGGCTGCGCCTCAGGAACCTTGTATAGCTTAGGTGGAGGTTCATCTTCCATGATTTTTACTCTTATCTCCTTTATTGCGGGTTCAACTCTTGGAGCTTATCACCTTCCGTTTTGGAATAACACTCCGACTCTCCCAGCTATTTCTTTAGCTGAAACAACAGGTCTGGGGTATTTTGGTGCCTGGCTCCTTCAAATGGTAGTGTTCATCGCCATTTACTGGGTTACTGTAAAAATTGCTAAAAAGAAAAATCCGCCAATGATGAAACCACTTCCGACAACAACAGGATGGAAAAAGGTTTTACGTGGTTCATGGCCATTATTCACTGCTGCGATTGTATTGGCAGTACTCAATGCTTTAGTTCTTACTGTTCGCGGAAATCCTTGGGGAATAACCTCAGCCTTTGCTCTATGGGGTGGAAAATTCCTTAATGCAGCAGGTGTCGATGTTTCCAGCTGGGGATATTTTGCTGGACCTAATGGACAGGCACTTAAAAACACAGTCTTAGCTGATTCTACAAGTGTCATGAACTTTGGAATCATCTTGGGAGCCTTTATTTCAGCTTCTTTCCAGGGTACTTTTAAACCTAAAAAAATTAAGCTGGGTGTAGCTGGAGCGGCCATTCTTGGAGGATTATTGATGGGATATGGATCCCGCCTTGCATTCGGCTGTAACATAGGAGCCTATTTCAGCGGAATCTCTTCCTTTAGTCTTCACGGATGGGTTTGGGCCATTATGGCGATGCTTGGAACATTTGCAGCGTTATTTATTCGCCCATTATTTGGATTGAAAGTTCCATCTTCTAAAGACACATTCTGTTAATGAAATAATAATTAGGATTTTGGCTTGCAGAAAGTTAACTCTGCAAGCCTTTTTTAGCTAATATCTACAATGCCTTATTAAGTGAGGTAAAGGCATAGCAAAAACGAAGGAGACCTTTTTAATGGTCTCCTTTTTATGATTTCTCTTTTTTAGCCATTGATTTTGAAGAGTTTCTTAAACTATCAAATAAATGTTTGGTGAATCCAAGGAATACCCATATCCATGCTGCCATTGCGATATAGACCATAATATGGGGAATTACTATTAAAAAAGGAATGTTTAAGGCCTTTGATAGCTGAAAGGTGCCTGCTGTGTACATCGAAAGTGGGAAAACCATTCCCCAAAGCTGCGAATCATAAGAAAGCGGATAACGATGATAAAGATAACGCCAAATCATAAGTATAAATAACAATGGGATCCACCATGTACCCATGATCCAGAAGAATAAAGTAAACCCTTTTAAAAATGGCGTAATTTCAACAAGTAAGGGCCAAAGCCGCGAATTTAAGATCAGTGTTGAACCAGCCAGTGTGGTAATGGCCACTGCCCCCATATTAATCCAGTAAGGTGGCGTAAGTTCAGAGTATTCAAGTCTTAAAAAAGTAAAACGATAAAAAATAAGAGTAATCATGTTGATATATAACATACATCCAAGAAAGTACATGCATAAAGTAACAAACAGGATTATTCCCCGTCCAGCATCCACATGGGATGATACGAGCGTGCCAAGTATTGAAATGGACTGTGTTGCCACCACTGCAATCAGCCATGTCCCATTCATTCCATCTGCAATGGCCGGCTTATCCTTTCTTACTGTAACGGCCGCAAAAAAAGTATACATAATAATTTGCCATAAAAGTACAGCAAGGACCAATAAATAAATCGCTGCAGAATAGTTTCTATCAACAATAATTAGCTGACTGCCAAGAACACAGGTCCCTGCAACTAACGTAAAAAAACCTGGTCCCTTTGTATGGCTTGTTAGATCCTCTAATACCCTGGGAAAGTAGCCAAAAAGACGGATAAGAGTAAGTATCCATAATAAAAGATAAGCAATTATATTAATATACAATAATATCTTTGGAAGTAATTCCATTCCAAGCTGAAAGGTTCCTATTGATAATGCCCCCGTTGCCATCACGAGTGCAAAGTATCCTGGAGAAAGATTTACAGCTTTTTGTTTTAAAAAGGAAAACACTTTCTCACTCCTAAATATAAGTTTTTATTTATCTAAAATAATAGTAAAGATTTTTTCAAACTCTATGCCTATTTTATCACAGTTTATAAGTTGCTCCGTGAGGATAAAACTGGTTAGATATTAACGTTTTTTCATCATGTTCTCACGAAAAGATTTTCCTCCCAGCATAAATATTGATAGTTATCATACTAGTGTGTCAAAATAGGTACGATATCTAAGTGTTTCAATCATTCAGGTATTTAGGCTGGATGTAAAAGGATCAATAAATCTTTTTACCATTCCACTAAGTCAACCAACTCTAAACATTGGAGGAAATGGTCCATGAGAAAAATGAAACTGGGAAGTAGTTCTTTAGAGGTTCCTGTAGTAGCCGTTGGCTGTATGCGAATTAACTCGCTAGAAAAACCACAGGCTGAGCGCTTCGTCCAAACAGCTTTAGAAGAAGGTGCTAACTTCTTCGACCATGCGGATATTTATGGTGGAGGAGAATGTGAGGAAATTTTCGCAGATGCCATCCATATGAACGCAGATATTCGAGAGAAAATTATTCTCCAATCAAAGTGTGGAATTCGCAAGGGAATGTTTGATTTTTCAAAAGAACATATCTTAGAATCTGTAGATAGAATTCTTCAGCGTTTGAAAACTGACTATCTTGATGTTTTGCTTTTGCACCGTCCGGATACTCTTGTGGAACCCGAAGAAGTGGCTGAAGCCTTTGATATCCTTGAAACTTCAGGTAAAGTACGTCATTTTGGAGTTTCTAATCAAAATCCAATGCAAATTCAGCTGCTAAAGAAATTTGTAAAGCAGCCTATTATTGCAAACCAGCTGCAATTAAGTATTACTAATGCCAATATGATTTCTAATGGAATCAATGTAAATATGGAAAATGATTCAGCCATAAACCGGGATGGCAGTATCCTTGATTTTTGCAGGCTGAACGATATCACTATTCAGCCATGGTCCCCTTTCCAATATGGATTCTTTGAAGGTGTATTCCTTGGTAATGATAAATTTCCCGAATTAAACCAACAGATTGATGAAGTTGCCGCAAAATACGGGGTAAGCAACACGACTATCGCCATTGCCTGGCTTTTACGCCACCCTGCTCAAATGCAGCCCGTTATCGGCACTATGAATGTTGACAGGCTAAAGGACTGCGTAAAAGCAAGCGAAGTACGTCTTACAAGAGAAGAATGGTATAGTATTTATCGCGCTGCAGGCAATATCCTTCCGTAAATATAGTTTTTTAAACGAGGCACAATAGTGACTCGTTTTTTTATTGGCTCAAAGGACTGTTTACCGGCGATTGAGGGTTATAAAAATAACATTAGTGTTAAACTAATTGATAGCTTATTGGGTTAAAGGATGTGTCCTAAATGGATTTTTTTCAAAGCCAGGATACGCTTACCGCATTTGAGTGGGTTCTTCGGGCTTTAGTAGCTTTTCTATTTTTAATATTAGTTGCAAAAATTTTGGGCCAGCGGGCTATCTCCCAATTAAGACTTCTTGATTTTGTTATTGCCCTGGTAATAGGAAATATTATTGCTCATCCATTATCAGATGAACATATTGGACTTAAAGGTTCTGTTATATCAACCATTGTATTGGTGGTGCTGTATCTCGGGGGCATTTTTATGACTCTTAAATGTCCATGGTTTAGAAAACTAATTAACCATGCGCCAGTCACCATTGTGAAAGACGGAGAAATTATTTATCAAGGATTAAAAAAAGCAAGAATATCAATTGATGTTCTTTTAGAAGAGCTTCGTGAAGAAAAAGTAGATGATGTAAAGAAAGTATCCCTTGCAATTTGGGAAGCGGATGGAAAAATTTCGTTTTTTTTAAATCCAAAATACCAGCCACTTACACCTGCATCCTTCAATATGGAGACAGAACCCTTCAACCTGCCGTGTATAGTTATTAAGGAAGGTAAAATTAACTCCATGGAATTAAAACAAATTAAGAAAGACGAAGTCTGGGTTACATCCAGGTTAGAAAGTTTATATCATACTGAAGTAAAAAACGTTCTGCTTGCAACTCTTGATGGAAAAGATAACTTGAAGGTTTTTTTATATAAGTAGTTAGGCACTTAGATTTGCATATTGATTCCTGGAAAAGGAGACTCCTCTGCGCTATGTGCAGCGGGGTCTCCTTTTATCGGCTTTCCCCGCAAAAAGAAAATCCAGTCTAAAATAATCTCTTCATAAATTATATAAAGGTGTCAGAAAAAACTGATATAATTTTATATAAGGAGTGATAGGGTTGGATTTGATGTTAAGAGGTCACCATTTATTATGCGTTCATGGTTTTCGTGGTATGGGATATAGCCCGGAGTTTGTAAAAAAAATGAGCAGTGTTGTAGAAGAAATAAGAGATGATAGTAACGACTTTCAAATAAAAGTGGTGGCAGCATTAGACGATACTTGCGGAGCTTGCCCTCATAAAGGAAAAACCACCTGTGAGGCAAACGAAGACTCTAATGAACATGTATTATCAATGGACCACAATGTTATTCAGCACCTTGGTTTAAGCGAAGGTACTGTTTATAAAAAATCCTTTTTAGTTCAATTAACAGCAGAAAAAGTGAAGCCAAATGATTTGGATCTTATATGTAAAGGCTGCTCCTGGCTTCCCTATGGAGTTTGTAAAGAGGGAATTTCAGAGCTTCGGGAGAAATATGACTATCAAGAACTTAGATAACCTTTTTTAGTAAGACTTTAGCTTTTTGGAAAATATATTGAAATAATTCAATAATTTGTAATACTATTAATATAGGGAACTCCACCTTGCTTTCCTAGGGGAGGAAAATGAATTGAATCTTTTTTTACGCTTATTAAGCAGTCTGTTACTTTGGGTTTGTATGGCAACAATTGTTATATTAATCGTTTTACTGCCACGGGATACGGTATCACACCGGGTTGGTGTGAAGGATATTATGTCCTATCATTTCACCTGGAAAAACTATGAAAAAAATATTGATGATTATTTTGAGGAAGTAAAAACGAAAAAAAGCCTCGGGACCACTAAATTTGATCAGCCTGTGGAATCTGAGCTGTTATTTTACTTTAAGAGGAGTATTATTGTTTTGCTTCCTGCAATGGTTCTGAGTATATTTTTCGGGATATGCAAAGGTGTTTTTGATTACCGGTTTCAAGCCCATAAATTAGGACAGTTTTTTGGAAGAGGCTCTACCTGGATGGGCCAGGCAGTACCTGACTTTTTTCTGATTTTCCTATTCCAGACTTTTTTATCTGTGGCAATGAACCATGGCTTTCCAAAAATACATATGTTCGGTAATGATGTTTGGTATAGTTTCTTTTTTCCAATCATTTTTTTATCCATGTATCCTGCATTTGTTATCGCAAGATACACCTTCCAGGCATTGGAAGAGGAAGATGAAATGGATTATATTAAAACAGCAAAAGCAAAAGGTGTTCCTGACCGAGTAGTACTTTGGAAACATATTCTTGGAAACTGCTATCCTAAATTACTTCAGCACTTTATGCCTATTATATTAATGTTATTTTCCGGTATGTTTGTTGTGGAATTTTTAACCTTATATCACGGCATTGGATGGCGTTTAATCACTGCTATACACATTAGATATTCAATCATGGCAGGCGAACCTTTGCCGATTGATGCACCTGCTGTTATAGGTTTTAGCCTATTATTAATGGTTCTATTGCTTCTTGCACAATGGATAAACCAAATCCTAAATTATGTCCTGGATCCAAAAAGAGGAGGGGATTTTTAATGAAGAAAATACCTTCTTTATGGATTGGTATAATAGGGTGCAGTATGCTCGCCATCTTTTTTGTTTTTGGTCCTTATTTGCCACATGTTGATAAAAACGTTCCTCCTCATAGTTATGTTGTAGGTCCAGAGAGCAATCTTGATTTTATTCTCCCTCCCTATACACCAAATAAAGACTTTTTATTAGGTTCAGACAAACATGGAAGAGATATATACAGTGCCTTAATTATGGGCACACGCGGGACGTTAACAACCGTTTTTGCCATTTCCCTTTCTACCTTTTTATTGGCACTTCCTTTTGGCATCGCGGCAGCACATTTGACCTTTTTCCGGCTATTATTACAGGCATGGAATTATTTATTTTCAAGAATACCTGTATTTTTTTACATCATTATCGTTTCTACCATTCCCTTTTTTATATTTTCCCCTCACCGGGCAATTTGGATGGTTAGTTTTTTAATAATATTTGAACTTGGAAAAGTTGGTGACGTTGTTTACAAAGGTGTCAGTCTTATTCAAAAAACAACTTATTATGAGGCTGGAATTATATCTGGCTCTAAGCCATATGGACTGTGGAAAAGATATTATTGGCCGGGCTGCTATCCGCAGTGGGTTGCCTATTTTGTTCAGCATTTGGGCAGTATGCTATTTTTACTGGGACAGTTAGGGATTTTCGGAATTTTTATTTCTCAGTCTTTGGCTCAAGGGGAACATCCTTCGTATTCAATCGATAATACAGCTCTTGTTTGGCCAATGTTTTTATTCGATGTTTTAATAGACTTTGATGCATTTCCATGGATACCTTTATTTAGCTCTTTATTTATTACCTTATCCATGTTTTCTTTCGTTTGTTTGGGCGAGGGTATATTAGACTACCATTTAAGAAAACAAAGAGGATTAATTTCTATGGGACCACCGAGGAAACCCTTTTTACCACGTTTAAGAAAAAAGGAAACAGCTAACATAAAACTTTAATTAAAAAAACAAAGGGGCCTACTACCCCTTTGTTTATTTGCTGTATTCTTTCCCCACCAGGTTATCGTATTGTCCTTATTATCTGCTTTTCCATTATTCAATTAACCCCTATTCCTTTTCTTTAAAATGCCGAAGCTTTCCTTAACCTGTCCGTCGTGCGTTCAGAAGTTATGTATATAAATTCTTATTAGCCAAAAAAAGCCCTACAAGATGACGAATCAACTTGCAGGGCCAATGAATTAATTTTCTTCTTCTTCTCGGCGATTTTTCTTGAATAGCTTAGATAGTACTTCAAAAACGATTGGTACAACAATTAACGTTAATAACGTTGAGCTTGTTAAACCACCGATGACAGTAATACCAAGACCTTTTGAGATTAATCCGCCTCCGCCTGAGCCAAGTGCTAATGGAACTAATGCACCGATTGTGGCAATTGCTGTCATTAGTATGGGGCGCAGACGCGTTGCACCGGCTTCTAGAACCGCCTCTCGCATAGCCATACCATCACGTTCCATATGAATTATACGGTCTACCAGCACGATGGCATTCGTTACCACTATACCGATTAACATTAATAGACCCATCATGACAGATACCGAAATTGTTTCCTTGCCTATTAATAAACCAACAAATGAACCAATTACCGCAAATGGCAACGAGAATAGAATCGCAAATGGTGCAACACCTTCACGGAAGGTTACAACAAGGATGAAGTACACAATTGCGATTGCCGCAAGCATCGCTACCCCAAGCTGTGTAAAGGTTTCTGTCATATCCGCCTGTACACCGGCCGTTCCAACTGTAACACCTTTCGGTAAATCCAGCTTATGAACTTCTTTATCGACTTTAGAAGTTACTTTTGAAACATCCTTACCAAGAATCGTTCCTGATACATTGGCGTAGTATTCACCCTTACTACGGGCCAGCGTATTGAGTGTTGTACCTTTCTTCACGGTTACAAGATCAGAAAGAGGCATGGTTGTACCAAGCGCTGTTGGAACTGGCGTTGACAGAATATCATTAATGGATTCTGGTCTTTTAGATTGTTCCTGCTGGACAATGACATCTAAAGTGTCTCCATCCTTTTCAATTGTGGTTAGAACATCCTGTGTTTTATTAGGGTTTAACATCATGACAATCTGCCCTGTCGTTAACCCATACTTGATTAAATCGTTCTGTGCCACATTAAAGGTATACTCAACGTAAGCATCCTCAGCACTAGAAGTAACGTCTTTTAAATCTTTTCTCTTATCCAGTACGTTTTCTACCATCTTAACCGACTTGTTTAGTTTATCTAGATTATCACTGTAGAAGGTATAGCTGACCTCATTTGAATTCATCGAAGTTGGAGAGAAGTTCTGTGACTTCCACTCTCCTGACTGGCCGAGATTTTTAACATAGTCTTCAATTCTATCACGAACTTTAGGGAAATCTTCCATGTCAGGATCAAAGATGAGGTACATTAAGGCACCGCCTCCTCCGCCACCCATCATCGCAGCCATTTCATCGCCCTTTTCGGTGAGTGACATTTGAACGATGTTAATATCATCCCGTTTGAGCATTTTCTCTTCTACCACTTTAACGTTTGCCATGGTTTCATCAGGCAGCTCGCCTGCTTGCGGGGTGTACGTTAAATACATCACTTTATCTTCTTCGCTGCCCATAAAGCTAAAACCAATTAATGGTGTTAACGCCAAACTTCCTGCTAATAGGACGATAGCAATGATTGAAGTGATCACTTTATGGTTTAATGCCTTATTCAGAACCCCTTTGTACCAGTTAGCTAGCTTTCCTGCCTCTTTATGACTTTTTTCTGTTTTTTCACCATATAACTTTTTCTTAAATAAGAAGTGAGAAAGTGCCGGAACAACCGTAATCGCCACTAGTAATGAAGCGCCGAGCGCAAAGGTCATTGTTAAGGCAAATGGGGTAAACAGCTCCCCGACCATGCCGCCAACGAAAATAAGTGGTGCAAATACCGCAACCGTTACTAACGTCGATGAAAGAATTGGTTTGAACATTTCAATTGTCGCTTCGCGAACAAGGGCGCGTCCATTTAGGTTTTCTTCCCTTAAATGAAGGCGACGGTAGATATTCTCAACAACGACTATTGAGTCATCGATAACACGGCCAATGGCCACCGTAATTGCACCAAGGGTCATAATATTAAGCGTAATATTCATCCAGTTTAATATCAGTAAGGCCATGAAAATGGAGACTGGAATAGACACGATCGAAATAATCGTAGATTTAAAATCACGAAGAAATAGCAGAATGATTAACACCGCAATCAAACCACCAAATAAAGCCTTTTCCACCATGGTTCTAACGGATTCTTCAATCGGTTTACCCTGGTCAAGTGTTACATCAATGGTCAGTCCATCAATTTTTGTTTTTTGTTCCTTGATTACCTTTTTCACATTGTTGACCACATCCACTGTGTTGGCTTGCTGCTCTTTAACAATTTGAATAGCAATAGCCTCTTTACCATTTGTGCGTGATAACGATTTAACTTTACCCACTACATCAATCGCGGCAATATCGCTGAGCTTTACAAATGGGGATGGATGGGCTGCTGATGGAGTAACAGGAATCAGCATATTCTTTAATTCCTCAGCTGTCATGAACTTGCCGTCAATAGCGACAGCTTGTTCACCCTGTTTAAACTGATAAAGTCCTAGTGAAACGGCCATATTACTTGCCTGAATCATTTGCTTCACTTTATCTTCGGTTAATCCAAACTCAGTTAACTTTGCTTTGTTATACGTAAGGTCTACTTCTTCAATATGCTGGCCAGTAGTCGTGGCAGACGCCACACCGTCGATTTTTTCAATTTTTGGAAGAAGGTTATCCTCAACTGTCGAGGTTAATCCAACAATATCTTCCTTTGAACTACTTACACTGAGAGCCACAACAGGCATCATATTCATGTTAATTGCCGTCACCTTCGGCTCTTGTGTTCCATCGGGTAATTTTACTGAATCTAACGCAGATTCTAAGGCTCTCTTGGCCTCAGCCATATCAATACCGTATTCATATTCAACTTGAAGACTGGACATGTTAGAATATGAATTTGAGTAAACAGCTTTTACATCTTCAAGTCCTTCTACCGCTTTCTCAATCGGCATGGACACATCTTCCATTACTTTTTCTGGAGTGGCACCAGGATATACATCCATGACCATTAAGTATGGTATAGATATATTTGGAATTGTCTCCATGTTCATACGTGTACCAGAGTAAATTCCAGACACTGTAATGATAATGGTCAGCAGCCATACGGCTAATTTATTCCTTAGGACAAAATTGACTACACCTTTCACTACTACACCTACCCTAAATTGACTTATCGAGCTCATTTACTTATAATAATGACCATCCAGTCAATTGTCAACGAATTACCTTAGGAGCGAAAAAATAAAATGATAAAAAAACAATTAATTATGGAAAAAGCTTTAGAACTTTTCGCTAAACAAGGGTTTGAGGCTACAACTGTTCAACAAATAACAGAATACTGCGGTATATCCAAAGGTGCTTTTTACTTATCCTTCAAGTCCAAAGATGAATTGATTTTAGGATTGATTGATCACTTTATGATGCAATTCACTTCTGACATTGACTACACAGTCAGAAAAACGAACAATGAAAATCTTTTATATGAATTTTATTTTGCAGCCTTTTATTCCTTTCACCAGCATTCTGATTTTGCAAAAATTCTTATGAAAGAGCAAACGCAAACTTTTAATGAAGAACTAATTAAAAAAATGCATTACTACGACCGGCAGACAGAAAAAATCATCTTATTGATGATTGAACGGTTTTATGGGGAAGAGGTCAGACAGACTAAATATGATTTGATGTATTGTATTAAAGGCTTTATAAATACATATTCCCACTTGTTTCTATTCTATAATGTTCCGTTAAATCTCAATCTATTGTCAGAATCACTTGTGGAAAAAACAAATCTATTAGCGCGCCATACAAAACTGCCGTTTATTTCAGAGGAACTGATGCAAGTGATAAAGCAGCCGATGACTGAAGAAGACTCTAAGGAACAGATTCTCGAAAACATTCAAACAAAGATAGAAGAAATGGAAGAGTCAATTGAAAAAGAATCCTTACAACTACTAAAGCAGCAGCTGCTAGAACCGACCCTTAGTCCTGCTATTGTGAAAGGATTAATAGAAAATATACGAAATCATCCACATTGTAAATGGACTGCCTATTTACTTCAAAGTTATTATGGGTTTTAAAAAACTATAAACTTTAAGCAGAATACCGCTAAAAAGAAAAAAGCAATAAGTGAAGTCTGGACTGACTGCACTTATTGCTTTTATTTAATCTTGTTTATTTGAAAAACACTTTATCTATATTGTACTTTGCTTCGAGTTCATTAATAATATACGTTTCGTAAATTTCTCTATGTACAGGATCTTCAATTATACAAACAGAAATTTTAGCAACCTCATCTCTGTGCATTTTCATTGGAGATACGTTATCCTCAAAATGTTTTTTGATTCTTTGTCTTAACTTCCTAGCCTTCCCAACAAACAATAGCTCCTTATTATTGTTATAAAACATAAAAATCCCTCCCTTATCCCGAGGGATAAGATGAAAATCAGTAAACCCATAAATATCGCTGAGCTCAGGATTATTCTGTTTTGTAATTGTAACACTTGGGTCTGGAATCGTTATATTTATCAACTACATTCACTTCCTCTTTCCTTATTTACTGTTATGTTACCATAATAAGTAGTATTTACCTTGTATTTGTTACTTAGTCAATGTTAAAAAGCACATTTATTTATTGTAAGGTTCACTGGAACCCTTCTAACATCGAAAGAGAATTTAGCGAAATATCCCTCCTTTCTCCTTTCCTGCACATAAAGTTTAATTTGATATTGTGTTAATTATCGATAGCTTCTGTGTTTTTCTTTTTCGGTTTAGGAATTTAATTAGAGCAATGAAAAGACTTGATGGACAAAACATTGGGTAAGAACCGATAAAGTATGAAACCAGCTCTAACACCTAAGGACGGTGACACATACAATATTAGATGAGAATATTGCAAACCCAACCTCTCTGAACAGAATTCTAGCACCAAAGATTATACAATTGATGGATTAACTTACACTATAACAGTAAATTATAATTCAAATACAAGAACCTACACCGCAACTGCAGCTAAGAAAAATTAATTAGAAAAGCGTTACACCATACGAAAAGATGGTCCCTGCACTAGATAGGGAGCATCTTTTTTTGAATCCTGCTGTATAGTTTTTCAGGTGAGAGTATTGTTTTGCATAAACCATTATATATATAATGTAACAACCAACTCTACTTTTAGAGTTGGTTTCATTTATTTTAATATAGGCTACACTTATATAAGGTTTCTCTCTAATTATGACAAGCTTTTTCGCAATTACTTATGATAGGGTTCACCGCTATCCTTCTAAATGAAGTTTTAATAACCTCTTGAAAATACAGGATTAGTTGGATATTCTTATATCAATATCTCCTTTAAGGATGTGTTTAATCTGCGATTAAATAAATTTATTTCAGAGTCTGGAAAAACATCCAGGCGCGGAGCAGATAAATTGATTAGTGAAGGAAAAGTCACTATTAACGGAAAAGTGGCCACATTAGGAAGCCAAGTTGAGCCAGGGGATGATGTTCGTCTCGGTGGAAATCCGATCAAAGTGGCAAAAAATTACGTTTATATTGCCCTAAATAAACCCGTTGGTATTACTAGCACGACAGAAAGACATATAAAAGGAAATATTATTGATTTAGTCAACCATCCATTAAGAATATTTCATATTGGGCGGCTTGATAAAGATTCAGAAGGTCTTATCCTCCTAACTAATGACGGAGACATAGTTAACGAAATCTTACGTGCTGAAAATAAGCATGAAAAGGAATATATCGTTACAGTAGACAAGCCAATTACTCCAGAGTTTTTAAAAAGAATGGCAGGAGGAGTAGAAATACTAGATACAAAAACGCTGCCTTGTAAAGTTGAACAGCTATCTAAGTATGTTTTTCAAATCATTTTAACACAAGGCTTAAACCGGCAGATTCGCCGTATGTGTTCAGCACTTGGATATGAGGTTTGTCGCCTGCAACGAACTCGTATTATGAATATTCCTTTAGGTAACCTTCCAGTTGGACAATGGAGGGATTTATCAAAGAAAGAACGCACTCAATTATTTAACGATCTAAATTACGAGCCAAAAGAATGGTGAAATAAATAGAGAGTCGGCCGGAATAAAACAGTTTCGGCCCACTCTCTTTTGTTTTTAAAGGATGCTAGTTACTTCTTTATGAGGTTTCTCAAAACTATAATAAAAAACCCTCATTTACTTATGATACGGTTCACCGCACCTACGATACCGGCAGTTTTTCATGAATCAAGAACATCTACAACAGAATCACCTTTAATATTACTTTAAGTTTTTAACTCCAGTTTCTAATATTTCCATTTGCAGTAGTGTCTGTTCGTCTGTAATGGTTTTATCTTTACCATTTATGATTGTCTCATATAAATCATCATATACTCTTCCATAATCACCATTTACGGATTTCACTTTTTCTTCGTGAATTGTACCTTCTTCATCAACATATGTAAGTACACCATAATGTTTTAATGTATCTATACCAAAATCTTTGTTATCAGGCATGTAAAATACCTTTAAATGTTCTTCCTGACGATCCTTGGTTTCTTTCACAAAACATCCCTTTTTGCCATGAACGACGAAGCTGGGTCTTTCTTTAAGTCTAAAATAACTGGATTTTACAGATACTTTTAACTTGCCATAATATAAATCTAAATCAAAATAATCATTCATTCTTCCTTGTCCTAGTAATTGCCTTACATCATAATCTATATGATCCGGCTTACCAAAATAGCTAATAACCTGATCCAGTGTATGACAGCCATGTCCATATAAGAATGACTCAACAGGATTAAAGGAATGAACAGACTCAGGTACTTCGGGTCGATAATAGTCATAATGCATTTCCAGTTCCAGCAAGTCTCCTATTTTTCCTTCTTCAATGACCTTTTGAACTGTTAAGAAGTCACTATCAAAACGTCTGTTTTGATACGTCTGAACAATTAATTCTTTCTCTTTTGCCAATGCAAAAATTTCTTTTGCCTGTTCTGAGGTTTCCATAAAAGGCTTTTCAACTAAACAGTTCTTATTATGTTCTAACACTAGTTTTGCGTATTCATAATGACTGTCAGTTCTTGTGCAAATCACAATGAGTTGAATGTCTTTGTCATTTAATAATTCATCTAAATCAGAAGTATAATTTACTCCTGCAATCCTAACCCAGCTTTCATGCTTAGGATTTCTTTGATAAATTGTTTTTACCTTTATATTCTCTCTTTGCAGTACGAACGGCAGATGATATCTGTTCGTACTTTTCCCATTTCCAATATACCCAATAGTAAGCATAGCAACCTCCTGAAATTTATTTATATTTATTATCTTCTGTTGCAACTGTTTAGACTTCATAACTATCTTAAATATGAAAAGCACCTCTTAAAATGATAAGTTTATCATACTAGGAGGTGCTGTACTATTTGTATGAGTTGTTCGAATACAGGCTTACATTTGATCTTTGATAAACCTAGACATGATTCTTTGTTTATTACATTAAGTGAATTAGGTGGAATATAATACCAACCACAAACAACCCAAGAATCATAACGATTGGAGAAACTTTCTTCTTAAGCAGCCACATGCAAAGAAGTGTTATCACCAATCCAGCTAAACCAGGAATTAAGCTATCTAAGTTGCCTTGTAAAGTAGTTACTTTAACTGGTTCTAATGAAAGACCAGCAGCTTGCTGTTCCAACGCAGATTTAATCGCGAGTGGGCCAGACGGTAAATTACTCCAATCAATAAAAGCACCTTTGGCAAGTTTTACTGTAGATACAATTGGCGTGAACTTTACAGATACCCAACGGTTAACTAATGCACCCAGGATGAACATACCTAGGATTGATGCACCTTTAGTAATATCTTGAAGTAGTCCGCCAGATAAGTCTTCCGTAATTTTAGAACCCGCTTTATAACCAAATTCTTGCGTATACCACGTGAATCCCATACGAATGATGTTCCATAAAACAAAGAAAATAATCGGCCCAAGGATGTTACCGGTCAAAGCAAGAGAAGCCGCTAACGCACCAAGGATTGGTCTAACCGTGAACCAAAAAACTGGATCCCCAATACCTGCTAAAGGCCCCATCATACCGACTTTAACCCCTTGAATGGCTGTGTCATCAACCGGTGCACCATTTGCACGTTCTTCTTCAAGCGCTAAAGTTACACCAATAATAGGTGAAGCTACATATGGGTGTGTATTAAAGAATTCTAAGTGACGTTTTAGTGCAGCAGCACGATCTTCTTTTGTTTTATATAATTTTTTGATTGCAGGAATCATCGCATATACCCAACCACCGTTCTGCATACGTTCATAGTTCCAAGAACCTTGAATGAAGGTTGAACGCCACCAAACAGAAACACGATCTTTTTTTGATAATCTCAATTCATTAGCCATTTTTATGCTCCCTCCTTCTTAGTAACTATCAATAATATCGCCTAGCGGGTCACCAGAGTTTGTGTTTCCGCCATTACCTGAACCGCCTTGTTTAGAAAGCGCTAAATAGATAAGTGCAAGAGCCACACCGATAGCACCTAGACCGATAAGTGTGATTTGTGAAACAGTCGCTAATACGAAACCAATCGCGAAGAATGGCCATACTTCTTTTGTAGCCATCATGTTAATAACCATTGCATAACCAACCGCTACGACCATTCCCCCACCGATTGCTAAACCGCCTGTCAACCAAGCTGGCATAGATGTAAGTAAGTCTCTAACTGGAGCTGCGCCAATCGCTACAATTAATAAAGCTGGGATTGCAATACGTAACCCTTGCAGGCAGATAGCGATGATTTGCCAGAATTCAACTTTTCTGATGTTCCCTTCACTAGCCGCTGCATCCATAAAATGCACCAATGCTGTAGCAAGAGTACGGACGATGATTGTTAATAAAAGGCCAGCAACTGCGAGCGGAACAGCAATCGCAATTGCGGAAGCCACACCAGCTTTACCTTGTCCACTTAAAACTAAAATAATGGCAGATGCAACGGATGCTAACGCAGCATCTGGAGCTACGGCAGCTCCGATGTTTGCCCAACCTAAAGCAATCAGTTGAAGAGTACCACCTAAGATAAGACATGGTACTAAGTTTCCTGTAACTAAGCCAATTAACGTACAAGCAATGATTGGCTGGTGGAATTGGAATTCATCTAAAATTCCTTCTATACCAGCTAAAAATGCTACGATAATGACTAATATTATTTGAATAATATTCAAATCCATGATATTAATCCTCCGTTTTCTTTAATAATTAGGATTACTTTTGTTTGTTTAATTCCTCTTGGGCCTTCTTGACAATTTCGTCCATGTTGCCTTTTGAATCGTTCGGAACTTTACGTACATCGAAGTTCAAACCGGCCGACTTTAACTTAGCGAAAGTATCAATATCCGCTTGGCTAAAGGCCAGCACCTTATTCGGCTGAACTTTACCAGGTGAGTGTGCCATGGAGCCAACGTTGATAGTCTTCAATGGAACGCCGCCTTCAACTGCTCGAAGCGCATCTTGTGGGTTTTCGAAAAGAAGTAATGCACGCTGGCCGCCAAAGTGTTGATCATCTTTTGCAAGTTTGATCATTTGATCGATAGGAACAACGTGTGCCTTTACACCTGGAGGTGCAGCCTGTTGAATCAATTTCCTACGAAGCTCATCCTTAGCTACTACGTCTGATACAACGATGATCCTTGTAGGCTGTGTAGTTTTTGTCCAAGCAGTCGCTACTTGTCCGTGAAGTAAACGAGAGTCAATCCGTGCTAACACGTATTCAAATTTACCAGGGGCGCCTGCATTTGCTGGCTTAGCAGCATCTGTTGCAGTGACGACTGCTGGTTCTAATTCTTCAGGTCTTACTTTAACCCCTTCTTTAGCCGTGCCCAAGATATGCGCGGCAATTTCATGAGCTGTGGTCATTGAGAAGCGCGATGCATAAGCTTCAATCACCATTGGCAAGTTCAAACCAGCTACGATTGCCCATTTGTCTTTGTGTTCTTCTAACAAGCTGTTAGCTTGGTTGAAAGGAGTTCCACCCCAAAGGTCGACTAAGAATAATACTTCGTCTTGGTTGTCGAAAGAGGCGATTGCTTCTTCCATTTTTGCCTTTACATCATTAGGTCCTTCGCTCGGCATCAATGTAACAGCTTTTACATTTTCTTGTTCTCCAAAGATCATCGCTCCAGATTGCAAGATACCATTGGCAAATTCGCCGTGACTAGCAATGATAATCCCTACCATCTTTTTACCTCCTATTATTATTGATACAGCTTTTTCAGCTCATCTAAAGCGGTTACAGTTTCAACAAAATAAACAACAAAAAAGACATGAGCAAAAAGTTAATTGAATGAGAGTTAGGGTATAGATTACCCCTTTTACTTCATTTCAATCCTACTTTTCACTCATGCCTGATCGAATCAGTAACACGTAAAAAATAATGGCTATTTAAATTTATTTTGCAATGCTGTAAATAGAGTGTTAAATAAACAGCATCTTTATCAAATACTATGTTTGCTGCATCACTTTATTGAGCTTACACGTGAGATTATAGCACACCGATATTCCTCTTTCAAGAGGGAAGCTATTTTTTTAGACAAGTGCCGACCTGCCTTATATGTAAACCTTTACTTTTTAAAATTTCTCTTCAAGCCGCGTTTAATAATATCAAAGAAACTTAATGATTGAACCATATGATTCGGATCAACATATTCACGAATGGCTCGCAAAACTTTTTTCGGCTCTTTAGAAGAAAATGTATACGTCCCATTTCTTTTAGTTTTGAAAGCATAACGCGGGATCCATTTCCCTTTGAACATGATTGAAGCGATCACATTGTCAACTTCTTCCCAAGGAATTTGAATAAACTTACGAGCATCACGATCATTGAAGAATTCAAATCCTTTGTCTCCAATCATGATTTTACCATATTCCGAAATTCCCATATGTGCGGTTGCATCAATAACTAAATCTACTTTTGTATTGATTGATTGGACCATTTGATGTACTCCATTTCTTTCTTTTAATAATAATTATTATACGCACTTTTTCACTTTAAGCAAAAAATACTGGGGACGCCTTCCACTATAGAAAGCCCTCCTCATCATATGTTTAAGTGTTTTCTCATTCACGTAGAAACACAACATTGTTAAATTCTTAGTGGTAAATACCTTTGTTAGTTGGATAGATCCTGCTCAATTTTATTTTTGCGGATCAGTCCTGTAAAAAAGTGCATTAAAGCCCTATCCGAGTATTCATAGGATAGGGCTTACAGTTAAATTTTCGCCAAATTATACTAATACATTTTAAGGCCTTACGGGCTCATTTGCGGCCCATTTCTTTAATTTATATTTACTGGATTTAGATTGACCTTCTAAAACTATTTTCTCTTGCTCTCTTAAATCTTTTAATATTCGTGTGCTTGTTGCTGGTGAAAATCCGCAAAGTCTCTCTATTTCTTTACGAGTTATATATTCATTTTTATTTAGATAAACCAAAATCATTACATTAGCTTGAATCTCATCAAAATCTTTATCCTTTGTGTATTCATCAAGTTTTGAAATAAACAGCCCGTAAAAGTCCGATTGGTGAGATTCAGTGGAACTTGCCGCTGCGTTCTTCAGTCCTGCCGGAACTTTGTAGAATTTACTCTGAACCTCATTAGGCACGAAGAATGACCAAAATCCCTTTTATTCTGAAATTTCTGCCACAAACTGTGCCGTAATTTGCTGCGGACGTGTAATCGCTCCTCCAACAACCGCAGCATGTGCCCCTATTTCAAGGACTCTTTTTAGCATTTTAGGTGTGTTGATATTCCCCTCAGCAATGACTGGAATCGACACTGCTTTTAAAACATCTTTTAAAAAGGCAAAGTCATTATCATATGGTTTACGGCCATTAGTTTCTTTTGTATATCCCAAAAGGGTCGTTCCTACACAATCAAACCCTAGTTTTTCAGCATTTATGGCATCTTCAATGGATGCAATATCCGCCATAAGCTCCACGGTCGGGCTTTTTTCCCGAGCATAGGAAACAAGCTCCGCAAGTGAAAGATTTCCCGGACGTATTCTCATGGTAGCATCCAAGGCAATCATTTCACAGCAACTTTCAATTAATTCATCAATTTCCCTTTTTGTAGCCGTTATATAGATTTCACTGTCTTCGTAATTTCTTTTCACAATACCGATGACAGGAAGTGAAACTTCCCCTTTAATGGCGATAATATCCTCTGTTGTATTTGCTCGAATTCCAGAGGCACCGCCTTCTTTTGCCGCCAGGGCCATTTTCCCCATGATATATGAACTGTGAAGGGGTTCTTCGTCCAATGCCTGGCAAGAAACAACTAATCGTCCTTTAATTTCATTCAGCATCTTATTCACCTTCCATTTCTTCCACTTCATTTATGATATTGGTTTCCTCAGGTACTGCAGAATTTTTAATAGCAAAATAAAAATAAACAAAAAAACTCCCTCTACTTATGATAAGGTTCTCCCCGGTTAATCCGAAATGTCCTGTATATCTGTTCGACTAATATCAGCCTCATAAGCTGATGGGGGAAGGTCATTTTCGAAAAAGAAAGCTTTTCATTTGCACGAGTCAGGACTTGATCACTGAGACCCAGTGATCCGCCTATCACAAAAGCAATTTTGCTTTTTCCATAGGTTGCAAGTTTATCGAGTGTGTCCGCTAACTCTTCAGAAGAGCGTATCTTCCCATTTATAGCTAAGGCAATGACATGTACGTCATCGCCAATTTTAGCTAGTATTCTTTCCCCTTCCTTTTGTTTGACCTGCTCCATTTCCGTTTCACTTAATTCCTCAGGCGCTTTTTCATCGGAAACTTCTATCACTTCCACCTTTGCATAGGAAGTCAGTCTCTTTAGATATTCATCTATTCCTTGTTTTAAGTATTTTTCTTTTAATTTCCCGACAGTAACAATAGAGATATTCACAATCCACAGCCCTTTACAAAAAGATTACAAACAGTTTACAAACAAGATATCCACAGGGTTTATCCACATATCCACATTTTTTATCCACATCTTGTATGGGATCATTTGTTTGCTACAATATATACAGCCATATTTCGACAATATTCACAGGCTGTTGATAAATTATCCACATCCATTTTTGTCATAACTGGAAAGGTTTCATACTCATCAACGATCGTATCAAGGGCTAGGTCTATATGTTCTTCACAGCAATAAATCAACTTTTATTCATCTCCTAAGTCTCGTTTTCTTTTTCTTATTGTACACTATTCTTCTACAGGACATGCTTTTCAACTTATCCACAATATAACCTGTAAACGACAAAATAATTTCAGAAAAAAAGTTATCAACAAAAAAGGAGGCATTATACATGCCCCCTCCTTTCACTTATAAGCTTTCACCTGATAACTTAAGTGTAACTTCCTGTAATTTACCTTCACGATAAAATTTCAATGTCATTTTATCGCCTACTTTTTTATCAGTATACAAATGCTTCCGAAGCTCAAGAACGTCTTTTACCTTTTGTCCGTCAAGCTCAACAATAACGTCCATTTCCTTTAGTCCAGCTTTGTCTGCCGGTGAGCCTGGTACTACCTGGCGAATGGCAATACCATAATCCACATCCTTTGGCAGCTTGAGTGCTTCCTGCTGATAATAAGCAGGAATTTCATTTACTGATTTTAAATCAAGTCCCATATATGGACGTTTTACATTACCATACTTTTCTAGGTCATTAATAATTGGTATAGCTGAATTGATTGGAATGGAAAGCCCGATTCCTTCAACAGATTCCTGAGAAATTTTCATCGAATTAATCCCAATAACTTGGCCGGCAGCATTAACAAGCGCACCACCGCTGTTTCCAGGATTTATCGCAGCATCAGTCTGAATAACCTCTGACTGCCAGTCTACCACTCCATCCTGGTTAATATCGACGGGAATAGTCCTTTGCAGACCTGATACAATCCCTTTTGTTACAGAACCTGAAAATGTTGTTCCTAGTGGATTTCCAATTGCGATAACAGGTTCACCTGGCTTTAATTTATCTGAATTACCGAACTCAGCAACCTTTTTTACTTTGGCGGCGTCAAACTCCAGAACTGCTAAGTCTGTTAATACGTCGCTGCCAAGCAACTTTGCTGGAACCTTTGATCCATCCGTAAAAGTTACTTCGAGCCTTGTTGCATCCTCAACAACATGATGGTTTGTTACTACATATGCTTTATTACCTGCTTTTTTATAAATAACCCCAGATCCAGTACCTGCGGCTTGTTCCTGCTGACCCTGCTGATCCTGCTGACCATTGCCATCAGACCAGAAGCCGTTGCCCCCGCCGCCTGATGATTGAATATTAGTAATACCCACAACCGCATCGCCTGCTTTATTAACAGCTTTAGTCGTGTCATTTTCGACATCCAATGAAACCTTTTGAGTTACAGGATTACTTGTATCTGGAATAGCTGATTGATCGGCGACCTGCTGCTCTGATGACTGAATTTTATATGGAAGGACACCATAATCGGATAAAGCAGGCACTGCAAGAACTACGAGTAAAGCACCAATAATTGCTCCTGACAGACTTGGGAGAAAAACTCCGCCTCTCCTTTGTTTAGTCTCCTTATAACGACTTTGATCATCCTGGTCATAATAACCCATTCTATACCATCCCTCTCTCTTAAAAGAATAGCTAAGTTTTATTCTGGCTCTATACCCATCATTATACTCTTTCGTATCCAATTTTCTAAAAAAAAGGCGATCTTTATGATTTTTTTAAACGTTTGTTCATAGTTTAGTCTTACTTTTCATGAACCTTCGTATATTTACAAAATTAAAGACTGACTGATATGATAAATTAAATGAAAAAGGGGGAAGAGTCGGTGAAAATCATCATTTTAGGTCCGGAAAATTCAGGATTATATAGAGATATCCGTTTGCAAGCATTAAAGGTCCACCCGGAAGCATTTAGTTCGAGTTTTGAAGAAGAATCAGCATACACCCTGGAACGGTTCTCAAGCAGATTAAATGAAGACTTTTCTTTCACCTTTGGCGCCATAATGGAGGATCAATTAATCGGGATAGTCACACTGGTAACAGAACGAAGAAACAAACTGAAACATAGAGCAACTATTGCAGCGATGTATGTTGATCCTGAATACCGACGATCCGGAACAGGAAAAAAATTGCTGGAGGAAGCAATCAAGAAGGCCAAGGAGCTTGAAGGGATTGAACAGATATATTTATCTGTTACTTCCACCAATGTAGCTGCTATAAAGCTTTACCTGTCATTAGGCTTTACAACCTATGGCAAAGATATTAAAGCGTTAAAAATAAATAACCGATACTACGATGAAGACCTCATGGCCATATATTTTTAAATAAAGCTCATATAAAAGATGCTGTTGACAAAGTGATCTCTGACTAGAAAATTCATTCGTGCGGTGATTATACAAGGATGCTAGTTCAATGTCCTGCGGGAAATCAACAGGCAAGTTAACAGAGATTTTTATAAAACAATGTCAAAATAAAGAAGGAATGAGAGCCTTTGCTCTCATTCCTTCTTTATTTTATACCGCAGTTAAAATTGTTGGTGTTTTTGCATCCGTATCATAAATATCAAACTGTTCACCAATCTTTATTCCTTGGCTTTCTAGCGTCTGTGCTACAGACATTCGTGCCAGTTCTTTCATATTATTATCTAGACTTAAGTGGGCCAGGTAGATTTTTTTCGTATGATCCCCTGCTACGTCACTCATGGCAATGGCAGCATCCTCGTTGGATACATGGCCAACATCACTTAGAATCCTTCTCTTAATATTCCATGGATAACGGCCCATTCTTAGCATTTGGACATCATGATTGCTTTCAAAGACATATGTGTCAGCATTGGAGATGATCCCCTTCATCCGGTCACTTACATATCCTGTATCAGTAATAAGCACCAGCTTTTTATCGCCATTATGGAAGACGTAAAACATTGGCTCAGCCGCATCGTGTGAAACCCCGAATGATTCAATGTCTGTTGACCCAAAGCTTTTAACTGTTTCCATATTGAAAACAAATTTTTGCCCAACAGGCACTTCACCAATTAATCCGTCCATTGCCTGCCAAGTCTTTTCATTGGCGTAAACCGGAAGCTTGTACTTTCTTGCAACAACGCCCAATCCCTTTATATGATCACTATGCTCATGAGTAACAAAGATACCGGAAAGCTTGCTCATATCACGGTCTATTTTTTGAAAAAGACCTTCCATTTGCTTTCCGCTTAACCCCGCGTCTACTAAAAAAGAATGCTGATCCGACTCTATATAAATCGCATTTCCTGTACTCCCGCTTGCAAGAACACTAAAATGCAAAGACATATTCATTCACTCCACTACATTTTTTTCTTGGCTGTTAAATCTATAACTTGCCCTTCAAATCCATTGACATATAAACTCTTCTTGTCGTCCACAACAAAGTGCCAGGTTGGTGCCATTACTTGTGAAGCCGCCAGTGGTATAAGAGTGGAGTAACCCAATTCTACCTTCGTAACCTTGCTTTTGGCCTTTAGAAGCCCTTGCTTATGAAGTGTCTCCATTGCCTCTAGAGCCTGCTGGATTTCTTCTTTGTGCTTCATTTTCTCGATACTTTCCAGATAAGTTTGCTCATATGAGATAATCTGATTTTTATCATTAAAAGTTAATTTTACCATAGCACTATCATTTTCATAAAAAGGTCTGCCTTCGTATACCTGATAGTATATGATTTCCCTTTTATCCCTATCTAGTTTTCCAAATTGATAGTGTTCCGGATAAAGTATATTATCCTTTAAAAAAGCATCGACATCAGACGGCTGTATTTTGTCAGGTAGCTGAAGAGGATTCTTAAATTTCGAATAAATTTCCTTATCTTCTTCAAGAAGTGTAACCGTCTGACCCTCAAGTTTTTCTGTATCTGCCTGCTTAAAGGTTTTCGTTTTCGCACTAATATATTGGTCCTTCAGAGGTACCTTTGGCATGTCAACATACTTAATTTCATCAGCTTTTAATTTATCTTCAGTAGAGGCTTCTGTAATAAATTCGTATTTATTTGTATCCGTAATCGATAAGAATTGGTATAACAGATAAACATCCAAAATGAGGAAGGTTAGAATAAAGATGGTTTTTATCTTACTCCAATCCATGCTTCAAACCTCCCAAATCCTCAGAAGTAACTTGTCCCCAGGAGCCATTATATTGATAAAACCAGGTTGGCTCAAGTGTAATAAGTTGTTCTGATTTCAAATCCTTTTGCATCTGGTATCCAAGGACAATATCCTCTAAATGACTGATTTTAAAGTTCTTTTTTGTCTGCAGATATTCCAATACCTGATGGCCGGAAGGAAGAGAAACAGTTGCCATTTCAGACTGAATGGCAAAATCAAGAGCTATGCTTGGCCTGATATATTTGTTTATTTCATCTCTTCCCCATACTTCAGTAACTTCAGACATTCCTCTTTCATTAAAAACAGGATATCCTTCAGTACTATATAGCCTGAATGTCACCTTTTGATTAAGCTCATCCATTGAAACGTACCTATAGGAATCAGTCCATCCACCATGCCCATTAACAAAGTCAATGCTTTTATTCAAAAGATCATAGGAATTTCCAACATACGTATTATTTTCTGTCGGATTAACATAAGTGAGTATATTAGTTGAATCATCGATATTCATTTTACTGGAGTCATTTGTATACTCTTCCCCTCCATCGATCACGCTTTTTCGTACAAAGCTCGGATCACGGAATAGGGCTTCCTTGAATAATTCTGAATCAAGCTTAGCGGGAAGATATTTGTAAACTAACATATTGGTTTCTTTCTCTGGCAGGTAGATGGTCCGCCTGTCCGTAGGTTTAAATGCAAAGTACGCCGGATAATTGGTCGCATTTTTAAAGAAATTTTTATTAAAATCATTTAAAAAGGAAAGTGGGATCTGGGCGGAATAAACCTGCTGGGTTTCAGAAGAAACAAAGTATACACTTCCGTTTTCCTTGTTGGTACTGTCCATATTAACCACTATTCTATCAAAGTTAAAAGGTGGAATTTTCTTCTGGTCAATATTGAGGATATTCCGGTAAATTTCAACCGGAACCTTTGCAGGAAAAGCAATTTCAACTGCCCGGCCCTTTTCAGGTAAATCCTTTATACTTCCAGCCTTCTCTGAATTGTTTTTCACATCGGAAACTACCCATCGGCCAATTTCCCTCACAAGCCTGTCAATTTCTAAGCTGTTTTCGGTGCCAAAATGCTTTCCATTTACATGGAAATATATCCTGTCCGGCTTAACAATTTTCTTTAACTCTTTTTGTTCGCTAATAGAAACCTGTTCAACGTAGTTTTTATTATCTATCGTTTTAAAATCGGGCTGATATGTCCAAAGATTCCACGTTAAAACGATGCTGAACAATACCAAAAAAATCAAAATGGCAGATTTTATATTTTCATATCTCATTCCCATTCATCCTCATCAGACCGTTCATATGGAAGGGTAAAGGCAATCTCAGTTCCTTTTCCTTCCTCACTGTTTGCCCAGATTCTTCCCCCATGGGCCTGAACCATCTCTTTGGCGATTGCAAGCCCAAGTCCTGTTCCGCCCAGTTTTCTTGTCCGGGCCTTATCAACCCTGTAAAAACGTTCAAATATTTTTCCGATATTCTCCTTTGGAATACCCATACCCTGATCTTTAACACTCACCAGGATATGCTCCTCCCGTTCCTCAACAGAGAAGGTTAGCTGGCCTCCCTCAGGAGAATACTTTAATGCATTCGAAATGATATTATAAAGAACCTGGGTGAGTTTATCCTCATCAATTTCTACAAACATTCGTGCATCAGGTAAATTTCTCTTAAAAGAAATAGTTTCATCTTTGGTTAATTCAAACCGGTCAATTATCCTATCAAAGAAATCGACAAAATCCACCCATTCCTTTGTTAGTCGATAATCTCTGCTGTCCATTTTAGAAAGCTGGAGAAGATCATTAACAAGACGAATCATCCGCTCTGTCTCATTTTGTGTAACCTCGAGGAAGTTAGGCGCAATTTCTTCATCCTTCCATGCTCCCTCAGCCAACGCCTCCAAATAGCTTCTCATGGTTGTCAAAGGTGTTCTTAACTCATGAGACACGTTCGCTACGAATTCTCTTCTCTCGGCATCAATTTTTTCCTGATCGGTAATATCATGGAGAACAGTAATCAAACCATTTACAAAACCTGTTTCTTTTTGTATGACTGATAAATTGGCCCTTAGAACGTAAGGTTTATTTTTTGTACTATAATTCAGGATTAACGAATCGTTTACCTCTAGTAAATCTTCAAAGGTGTAATCCTCTTCGACATCAAGCAAGGACACGATTGGCTGTGATAGGACTGTTTCACGTGAAACACCCAGCATTTCGGCTGCGGGGTCATTTATCAAAATAACACGGCCTTTTCTGTCCGTTGCAATAACCCCATCCGTCATATATGAAAGGACGGATGATAGCTTCCTTCTCTCGCCTTCTGTCGTCGCCTGTGCTTCCTGCAATTTTTTAGTCAGGTTATTAAAGGTCATGGCAAGCGTTCCTATTTCATCATTGCCATAGACTTTTACTTTCCTTGAAAAATTTCCTTTGGCCATAGCCAAAGCTTGCTTTTTCATATCAGAAATTGGCTTGGTGATCGTCTGGGCAAGCAAAATACCAAGAACTGCGGTTATTACTAATGCAATAGCCGTGCCGTTGATAAATATACTGTTGATCGTTTTCATCTGTTCAAAAACACTTTCAATTTTTGCAACAAGATAAATGGCACCAATGACTTTGTGACCGGATTTAATTGGGGAGGACAACACCCAAATCCTGTTTCCCGTCTGCCGATCGATCATAATGCTGCTTTGCTCTTCTTCCATGACAATGGAACGCTTTACCCTAAGTTCCGTTGTTCTTTGTCCAACGATACCCTGATTATTGGCTTCTGAGGTACCCAGTACTTTTAGAGATTGTGCGTCTATGACCCTAACCTCTGTAATATCACCTGCTGCAAAGTCTCTCAGCATCTTTTTTACATCATCTTCAAGAGGCGGATCTTCCTTAGTACGGTCCTTATCCATTGCCTGTACAACATTATAGGCGAGCAGGTTAACCCGTTCTTTTATGGATGTCTGGAAATTCGTCCGAAGGGTCTCCTCCAGCTGCCGCACAAAATAAACGCCAATAATCTGCATGGCAATCAGAATGAGCAAAACGTATATAATAACGAATTTAAGATGGATGGATTTGAAAAAACCTACTTTTCTCATTCCAGCCCATTACTCCTGTTCTGGATTGCGCAAATAATACCCGACTCCTCTTCGGGTTACAATCCATGCCGGATGACTAGGGCTGTCTTCTATTTTTTCACGCAATCTTCTTACGGTAACGTCAACTGTCCTTACGTCTCCGTAGTAATCATAGCCCCAGACAGTTTGCAATAAATGTTCTCTTGTCATAACCTGTCCAATATGTTTTGCAAGATAATGCAATAATTCAAACTCACGATGGGTAAGTTCAATTGTTACACCACGTTTTGAAACTACATAAGCATCTGGATGGATTGTAAGTGAACCAATTTCAATCTCATTTGATTCTTCTTCAATACCAGCCTGAGATGCAGCCTGATGGCGGCGCAGATTGGCTTTTACCCGTGCGATTAGTTCCCTGGTGCTAAATGGCTTTGTTACATAGTCATCTGCTCCAAGCTCAAGTCCAAGAACTTTATCAATTTCTGAATCCTTAGCTGTCAGCATAATGATTGGCATTTCATGTTTTTTCCGGACCTCCCGGCAAACCTCCATGCCATCTCTTTGCGGAAGCATAATATCCAGCAGGATTAAGTCCGGCTGAACCTCCTCCACCATGCTGATAGCAGAATTTCCATCATATGCGCAATAAACATCGTAGCCTTCTTTTTTTAAGTTAAACTGCAAAATATCTGCAATTGGTTTTTCATCATCAACGACAAGAATCTTTTTTTCCATGGCCCCTGTCTCCTTTACATAAAATAAATCTATTTCATTTCATATGAAAGTAAAAAGTCATATGTCCTCTAGTCTACTTTACCATTTTATACGAATGAATTCACCTTTTAACAAAAGTTGTCAGTATGATAGAGCATGTACAGCGGATTATATGAAAAAGCCTCCAGGTAAACCGGAGGCTTTTAATCTAGTAATTTTATTTTCCAATGTAATTTAACGGATTTTGGAGAGCTCCATTTTTATAAACTTCAAAGTGAAGATGGATTCCAGTAGCGTCACCGGTTGCTCCCATTACTCCAATTGCTGTTCCTTGCTCAACATTCTGCCCAGCATGGACACTGAGGGATGCCATATGTCCATAGACTGTACGTAAACCATTTTGATGATCAATTACTACTTTATTTCCATATCCGCCATTATCCCAGCCAGCTGACACAACAACTCCATTGTCTGCTGCTTTTATTGTACGGTTGCTTGGGCGTGCTATATCAATCCCTTTATGCATCTTGCCGTCACGATAACCTAATTTGCTGGAAATATAACCGCCAACTGCAGGCCAGGTAAAATGTCCTTGTCCACGGGAGGGGATTACCTTTGTCCCTTTAATGATAATCTTATTGACTGGCTGAGCCTGAATGACTTCCTTTTGAGTTTCCTTTTTCAAAGTACGGCCATTTTGCTGTGAAATCGTATATGTTACCAGCTTGCTGCCAGTCTGCCCTTCCTGCTGAACCTTCGTTTCCCCTTTAGGAAGAGAATTTTCTTCTTTTACCTCTGTTTGATAGGCAATCGTTTGTTTCTCGCTTACTTGTTTATCTACAGCTACCTCTACAAACGGAACTGTTACGGTAATATTTAATTCCTGACCGATTTTAAGTACAGAATCTTCCTGTATGCCAGGATTTAAAACTAGTAAGTCACTTAGCTTAAGACTATTGCGGTTAGCAATGTCTCCAAGAACATCGCCTTCTTGAACCTTATATTTTCTGTCCTCTAAAGTACCGCGTTCAAGGTAAGTAACAGCATCTTCTGCACTTAAAATTTTACTAGCAACAGTTTTATCCTCTTTTACAGAAACACTTTTGGTAAAGTGAACGTCTAATATACGAGATTCATTTTCTTTCAACTCTGGCAAAACCGGATTAGAAGCTGCCTTGCGAGCTTCTAGCTCATCTAACTGTTCCTCTGTTACATATGTAAGCTTTAGCTTTTTAACCACGTTTTCAGCAGTCTGACTGTTTGCTACGTATACAACAGGCTGGTCATCTACTGCGATCGCAACCGCGTCAACCTGAAGCTCCTGTTTTTCCTGTTTTTTTGCTGTATGTTCTTCTATGTAATTAGTTTCCTGAACCGTTTCTGCCTTTTTACCCGCTTTCATTTTTTTAATAATATCTTTGTGGGTAATAGATCCGATATAAGAATCATTTAAATATGTATTTGTCTGTGTTGTATTATTATCAGCAAGTACGGCATAATCCACACTAAAAGTTAAAGCGGCGGCTGCAAGGATCGTTACTGCAGTTTTTTTGATAAAAGCTGCTTTTTTAATTTTTGGCAACATTTTACTAAGACTTTTCATATCTTTCCTCCCTAATACCATGAAACAAACTCTCTATTCTATAGTTCTTTTTATCTATTAAAAACTTTATCATAAAAGTTCCTGAATAAATTATATGTTCAATGAATGTAACAAAAATGTATATAAACTTACATTTTTATACATTTCGTGGGAGGGAAATGGGAGTTAAAAGTGCCGGTTAGCTTTTCCATATAAAAGAAAACCCTTACAATACCAAGGCTTGAAGAGGTTTTTGTCAGCGTAAACCTAAATTAGACAAATTACCTTATATTTGGAATTAAACTGGATTATTTTTTGCAAAATGATTACAAATTCTAAAAATAAATAAAATGGCCCGTTTTCAAATCTATTAAATTAGGTAATATTTGAAGATCTTGTGAATTCTTGGGTTTAAATATACAAAAAAACTGCCTCAATTAACTGAGACAGTTTCTTTTTGTAATGGCTCGGGACGGAATCGAACCGCCGACACAAGGATTTTCAGTCCTTTGCTCTACCGACTGAGCTACCGAGCCAATTATTTATGGCGGTCCCGACCGGGATCGAACCGGCGATCTCCTGCGTGACAGGCAGGCATGTTAACCGCTACACCACGGGGCCATTTTAATAAAAAAATATTATGAGATGCTCATTTATAGAGCCCTACTGTCTCTTCCTCTTCCAGTCAATTCATAGAAGCGGATGCGTCGAGACAACTCGCTGTTGTTCACCGAAGCTTCGCTCGTCGCTACACCACGGGACCATTTTAATAAAAAAATATTATGAGATGCTCATTTATAGAGCCCTACTGTCTCTTCCTCTTCCAGTCAATTCATAGA
>NZ_JBYTCJ010000014.1:0-964 GCF_058790155.1 Neobacillus sp. FW104-15D2 | reverse complement strand
AAGTGGATGCGTCGAGACAACTCGCTGCTGTTCACCGAAGCTTCGCTCGTCGCTACACCACGGGACCAATACTGAAGTTTTTTGCTATTTTAAAATAGATATGACCCCTACGGGATTCGAACCCGTGTTACCGCCGTGAAAGGGCGGTGTCTTAACCGCTTGACCAAGGGGCCATGCAAAAAACATGGTGAGCCATGAAGGACTCGAACCTTCGACCCTCTGATTAAAAGTCAGATGCTCTACCAACTGAGCTAATGGCTCTTAATAAAATTTTTGTCTTCCTAAACTTTTAAACCATTCAGATGTTCCGCTTACCTCAAAGACGTAAGCTCCACAACTCGCAGATAATTCATGATGTTGTGCTCGTTGCTCTACCAACTGAGCTAATGGCTCTTATTAAGAGATATTCATTACCTAATCTACTAGTAATATTAGGTTTGTCTGCCAAGTTTTTAACTCTCTCAGCGACGTTTTTTATAATATCATATAAACTTAAAAGGATGCAACCCTTTTTTTAAAAGTTTTTTTAAAAAAGGGTATTCAGAGAAAAAATAGATTACGACGGCAATATACTCTCGGGGTATACAACCAGTTTATTTACTAATTTTTTAAGTTTTAAGATGAAATATGCCCTTTATTCTAGAAATAGTAAAACAGACACCTGGTTTTACCCTAAAATTAACTTTTTTTATAAAAAGAGGGCTAGTTTATAACTACATACCTTCTTCTAACTTCTGAATCCTTTTATGCACGATTCTGTACAAAGAATGCACGATTTCACACAAAGAATGCATGAGTCCACACAAAGAATGCACGCTTCTGCACAAAGAATGCACGATTCCGTACAAGAAATGCACGATTTTGCCCAAAGAATGCACGAATTCACGGATGATGTATAAAAGTATGTGTAAGCAAAAAAGTAGACAAAAAAAATAAGACAAAGTACTCTCGGTTTGTCCAGAAC
>NZ_JBYTCJ010000013.1:0-120650 GCF_058790155.1 Neobacillus sp. FW104-15D2 | reverse complement strand
AAGGTATGGCGTGGAAACAAGATAAAAACAAAAAAACACCACTGAAATAGAGCCAAAAAAGGGGGAGGAGGAAGGAAGCTTCCTTCCTCCTCCCCCTTCCAAAAACCTATAAATATTGGATAGCTGAGGGTATTTTGTTTATTTTAAATAGCCTTACACAGACTTCTTGACAGTACCCATTAAATTCATGAAGTCGTGCATTTTCATATCCAAGTTGAGCATTAAGCAAATGTAGGGAGGGTATCTATAAGAGAAATAACTGAAATGAAGGATATCAAGTCGCTATTTCGGCCTAAAAGACTGCTCTTTTATTAAAAAGATATAAAAATAGAGCTTATTTTTTATAAAACGGAACTCAAACTTTATAGGATTACGCAAAATACCCATACGGGTACCAAAAATCCAAAATAAAAAGAGATTACCCGGCGCAGGGTAACCTCTTTTACTCTTACCTCTGAAAGAATTCAATCCACTCGCCTTCGGGTCCGTGAAAGAAGAAGTATCTGAATCCATTTGGAAGTATGGTAATCTCTTCATCAATTAATTTAACATCCAAAGTTTTGATACGTTCAAATTCTTTTTCTATATCATCAACTGTAACTGCAAGGTGGTGGACCTTTCCTTCTTCAGGAAGGCCGTTGTTATATCCTTGGATAAGTTCAAGTTCGGTTTCGCCAGCTTCACCAAAGCCAAGAAAGGCAAGCTTCATGTATCCATCCGAATGTGTTATTTTATCAATTAATTTAAAACCGACTACATCCATGTAAAACTTAATGGATGAATCAATATCTTTTACCATGATTCCAACATGATCTACTTTTCTTCCTGCCAATGGACTGCCTCCCAATCTCAATATCTACCTATTAGGACTTCAATAAGTCATGGTCAACATAGCGTTCGCCTTTTAAAACGCTTAAAAGGTTAATAGCTACCTTTGCACCATCACCGGCAGTAACAATAGTATGTACACTTACACCGGCAACAGTACCAGCAGCCCAGATACCATCAATATTTGTTTTTCCATCTGCATCTACGTCTAAAACGGTTTTAATTCTAGGTTCAGTTCCAGGTTTTACATTCAGCCCAACTTTTTCAGCAAGGTCAACTAAAACACCGGTTGCAAGAATAACATTTCCAGCTTCGTATTGCTGTTGATCTGTTTCAACGACAAAGCTTTCTCCGGATTTTCTAATATCTGTAACGGTTGCCTGAACAATCTCAGCGCCAAATTTTGCTGCTTGCTTCTTTCCAAGTTCCACTAGGTCAGCACCTGTGATCTCCTCAACACCATAATGGTTTTCTACCCAAGCTCTTTTGGTCATACTTTTTTCATTATCAACCAATAGAGTTTTCTTTCCAGCCTTTGCTGTAAATAGGGCAGCACTTGCACCCGCAGGGCCAGCACCGATAATGACTACATCAAACATCTAAAAACCTCCCATTTTTTAGTAAATCAACAATTATATTATGGCATAATTATTTCAAAACATTGAAATATCTTGCCTGAGGATGGGCAAAAACCATCGCTGATACGGATGCTTCAGGTTCCATCATAAACCCATCAGTTAATTGAATGCCGATTTCTTCTGGGCGGAGCAAATTAAACAATTTCTGCTGGTCCTCCAGGTCAGGACATGCAGGATAACCGAAGGAATAGCGCTGTCCCTGGTACCTGGCTGCAAAGCGGTCCTGCATACTGAAATCAGCCGGATCAGGAAATCCCCAGCGGTCGCGCATCTGCCGGTGGATTAATTCAGCAAAAGCCTCAGCTGTTTCCAGTGCCAGTGACTGAAGAGTATGGCTTTCCAGGAAACGGCCTGATAATTTTAACTCATCTGCTTTTTGGCGAATACCTTTTCCTGCTGTAACGGTAAAGAAACCAACATAATCCATTTGACCGCTGTCAGCAGACTTAATAAAATCAGCAAGGCACAGGAAAGGCTCCGATTCCTGGCGGGGGAATTCAAAGGTCTCTATAACCCTATTTGTTTGTTCCGGATGAAAAATATTAATTTTATTGCCATCTGATTGTGCTGGGAAGAATTGATAAACCGCAGCCGGGGATATCCAGCCTGACTTATTAGCCTCTTCTAGCAGATTATCGACGACTTCTTTTACTTTATGAGCTTTTTCATCCTTCGCCTCCAAGAGTTTGGCGATTTTTCCTTTAACCCCAAGATGATGGCCAAGGAGCATTTGCATATTGATGTAAGGTTCAATATGTGAAAGAGAATATGTTTTTAAAACATGCCTCTTTGTATCCTGTGGAATGAAAACGGGTGCTTCCATAGTAATCGTATTTTTGGGTTTTACAGCAACCGAAACTGATGCATTACTTTGGAACACGCTGGATGTATTTAGAGAAGAAAGTTTTTCTTTCTTCTCGCTAATTAATTTTTCAACTTCTTCCTGTGAATTCAACTGATTGGCAAGAGACAAACCGTTCATTGCGTCTTTAGCATAAAGGACGAGTCCATCATACTCACGGGAAATTTTAGTATCAGTAAATTTCCTTGAGAGGGCCGCGCCTCCTACCAATATAGGTAATGAAATACCTGCTTCTCTTAAATCCTGGGCTGTTAGTACCATTTGCTGAGCTGATTTCACAAGTAATCCAGAGAGACCCAATATATCCGGCTTTTCCTTACGAATAGCCTTTATAAGCTCAGTGGGAGAGACCTTTATTCCTAAATCTAGAACCTCATAGCCGTTATTGCTTAAAATGATATCCACTAAGTTTTTTCCGATGTCGTGGACATCTCCTTTAACAGTCGCCAGGATAACTTTTCCTTTGGAGGAAGAGACGTCTCCTTTTTCCATGAAAGGTTCCAAGTAAGATACAGATGCTTTCATAACCTCAGCACTTTGAAGAACCTCTGCAACAATCAGCTGATTATCGTTAAACAGTCTCCCTACTTCCTTCATTCCTTCCATTAGAGGTCCGTTAATAATACCAAGAGGGGAAGGATAGGCATCAAGAGCAAGTGCCAGGTCAGGAATCAGGCCTTCTTTTGTACCTTCAACCACATAGTAAGCGAGCCTTTCTTCAAGACTCATATCGGGCAAAGTTTGTTTGCTTTCCTTCTTTTTATCTCTGTAAAAGTCAGTAAATGCTGCTAGTGCTTTATCGGTCGTCCTGAATAATAAATCCTCCGCCTGCTTCACCTCTTCTTTAGAAATAGAAGCAAAACGTTCAAGCTTTTCAGTGTTTACTATGGCATAATCCAGGCCAGCCTGAGTGCAGTGATAGAGAAAAACCGAGTTGAGAATCTCACGGCCGACTGGAGGCAGGCCGAAGGAGATATTGCTTACCCCCAGGATGGTTTGCGTTTCCGGGAGATGTTCTTTAATCAGCCTGATGCCCTCGACTGTTGCTTTTGCTGAGCCAATATACTGCTCATCGCCCGTGCCAACCGGAAAAACAAGAGGATCGAAAATAATATCCTGTGGCTGTAAATGGAATTTATGAACAAGCAGTTCATAGGACCTGCGGGCAATAGCCAATTTCTTTTCTGCTGTTACACCCATACCTTCTTCATCAATGGTACCGACTACAACCGCCGCACCATATCGGTGGATAAGAGGAACAATTGCTTCAAATCGTTCTTCACCATCTTCAAGATTTATTGAGTTGATGATTGCCTTGCCTTGGGAATATTCAAGTGCCTTTTCAATAACTTTTTCATCAGTGGAATCTATAACAAGAGGAGCCTTAACTTTTTTGACAACCTCCTTAATAAATTTCTCCATGTCGATAATTTCTTCTCTATCAGGATCTGCAAGGCAAATATCAATAACATGAGCTCCGCCTTTTACCTGGGCTCTTGCAATCTCGGAAGCTTCCTCAAATTTACCTTCTGAAATTAATCTTTTAAACTTACGGGATCCAATTACGTTAGCGCGTTCTCCGACCATGATCGGGCGAATGCTTGGATCATCGTAGATCAGTGGTTCGATTCCCGCAACCATATGTGTTAAGTCAGTGCTTACTTCTCGAGGATGGATGTCCTTCATAGCCTTCGCAATGGCTTTAATATGTTCAGGTGTGGTGCCGCAGCAGCCTCCCACAATATTCAGCCAGCCATTAGCAGCAAAGTCAGCGAGCTTCTTAGCCAGGGTTACTGGTGTTTCATGATAGTTGCCTTCTTCATCGGGCAGGCCGGCATTGGGGTAACAACTGACTGAAGTTGAGGCAATGCTGGCAAGAGAACGGATGTGTTCCTGCATGAACTCAGGGCCGGTCGCGCAATTTAAACCAACCGCAACGGGATTCATATGCTGAACGGAAATATAAAAAGCCTCTATTGATTGACCGGCAAGTGTGGTACCCATTGGTTCAATGGTTCCTGAGATCATCAGCGGAAGAGTTTTGCCCGTTTTTTGAAATGCATTTTGAATACCAATAAAACCAGCCTTAACATTTAGCATATCCTGGCTTGTTTCCAAAAGAAGAAGATCTGCTCCTCCATCAATTAAGCCAATTGCCTGTTCTTCATACGCCTCTGATAGTTTGCTAAAGGTAGTCCCGCCGGTTACGCTCAATGTTTTGGTAGTGGGTCCCATGGAACCCGCAACATACCTGGGATTATCCTGGGTTGATAATTTTAAAGCTTCCTTTTTTGCTATTTGGGCTCCAGCTTTATTAATTTCATAGGCTTTGTAGCCAAGCCCATATTCATCAAGGACAAGGCTGGTAGCACCGAAGGTATTTGTTTCGATAATATCTGCACCTGCTTCAAGGTATTCTTTATGGATTTTTGCGATTACCTCGGGTGCAGTTAAATTCAAATTTTCGTTACATCCATCGAGCTCTTCTCCGCCAAAGTCCGCAGCCGATAGATTGGCTTGCTGAAGCATGGTTCCCATGGCGCCGTCCATAATTAGAATTCTCTTTTTTAGCTGGTCAGTGAACGGTGGTATCTGCATAGATGTTCCCCCTAATTTTGTTCGCACGCTCGCGGGCATACTTTGATAATTCAGCGGTCAATTCATATCTTAAAAACGGTGTGATTAAATAAATTCCATTAAATAAGTCTAAGGCTGCATCAATAAGAGATTTAGCAATGCTAATTCCTTCGAGGGCGGATTGTTCTGGATTGCCATCCAGCTTTGACATTCGATCCCTGATAGGGTCCGATATTTTAATACCAGGTACTTCGTTGTGCAAAAATTCTGTGTTTTTACTGCTCAATAAAGGCATTAATCCAATATAAATTGGTGCATCAAGATGTTTGGTATTTTCATAGATTTCCAATAACCTTTCCTCCGAAAAAACGGGCTGAGAGATAAAATAGTCTGCGCCATAATGGATTTTCTTCTCCAGCCGCTTTACAGCTTTTTCAAGTGAACGTACATTAGGATTAAAAGCAGCGGCAATACTGAATGCGGCTTTTTGTCCCAAGTCTTTGCCCGAAAAAGACAAACCTTCATTTAATTGCTTGATCATTTGGATCAATTCAAAGGAAGAAACATCATATACAGAAGATGCTCCTGGAAAGTCCCCAACTCTGGCAGGGTCACCAGTAATGGCCAAAACATCGTGGAGACCTAGAGTATGCAGTCCCATAAGGTGAGACTGAAGGCCAATAATATTCCTGTCGCGGCAGGCGATATGGATGAGAGGGCGCATGTCGAGTTCCTGCTTTACGAGATAGCCAAGGGACTCATTTGAAATTCTAACAGATGCAAGGGAATTGTCTGCTAATGTAATAGCATCTATTCCAGCCTGCTTTAATACCCTTGCGCCTTCAAAAAATTTGCTTGTATCCAGCTTACGCGGCGGATCCAATTCAACAATAACGGAAGGGCGCTCTTTCACAATTTCCTGTAGAGGGGAGTAATCCCGTTGTGTTGGCAGAGGTACAACCGTAATTTTTTCTGGCTGAAGTTTAACTTTTTTCTCCGAAACGGGAGCGATATTTTTTAATTCCGAAGCAAAAGCCCGAATATGCTCAGGTGTTGTTCCACAGCAGCCGCCAAGCAAACGGACACCTTCATTCCTAAAAGCCATTGCTGAGTTTCTAAAATAATCAGCATCTCCTTCGTAATGGAATTTGCCGTCTGTATATGTTGGTAGACTGGCGTTAGGATATGCTGATAAAAATGCCTTCGAGGGAAGTTCTATTTGCTCAAGAGTCAGCAGCATATGGTGAGGACCGAGACGGCAATTTAATCCCACAATGTCTGCACCGATTCCCTCAAGCCGTTTCAATGCCTCGTTTACCGGGATTTGATTTTGCAATATACCAGGCTCCTGAAGAGAAACCTGCGCAACAATCGGAAGTTTAGTTTCCTTCCGGGCAATGGCGAGGACTGTTTCCAGTTCTTCCAGATCATAAAAGGTTTCCAAAAGAAGTCCATCCACACCTTCTAGGAGAAGGCAGTAAAGCTGTTCGCGAAAGCTTCTCTTAATTTCTTCGATTGAGACAGAATTAGGCTTAATTCCCCGATTTCCACCGATGGTGCCAAGCACATAAGCCTTATTTTTTGCCGCTATTTTTGCATTTCTGACAGCAGCACTGTTAATTTCCTTTACGGAATCCTCCAGGCCGTATCTTAACAGTTTAAGATAATTAGCCGCATAAGTATTGGTCTGAATCAAATCAGCTCCAGCGTCAATATAGGCCTTATGAATACTTTGAATCTGCCCGGGATGAGACAGATTCAGTTCTTCAAAACAACAATCAGTGCCGAATGAGTATAAAAGAGTACCCATAGCGCCATCACCGATTAATATTTGTTTTTCCAGCTTTTCTAAAAAGCTCATGATAGTTCTCCTTGTTGAAGGATTAATTCTTTCTTATTCACATTCTCCAGTGCTTGAGTAAAGTCCTTTATGAGATCATCCGGATGCTCCAATCCGACTGATAAGCGAAGCAGGCTGTTAGTAATGCCGCGCTTTTCTCTTTCAGCCTGTGGCATTGCCGCATGGGACATTTTTGCTGGGTAGGATAAAATCGACTCAACGGCTCCAAGACTAACTGCAAATACAGGGAGTTTGACAGCCGTTACAAAGTTCCGGAGAGCTTCTTCATTAGAAAGTTCAAAAGATAACACTGCTCCAGGGCCTTGAGCCTGAGATTTTTGTAATTCATTTTGTGGATGTGAAGAAAGTGCTGGATAATATACATTTTTGATGGCAGGATGATTATTCAAAAACTCAGCTATTTTTAAAGCCGATTTCTGGGACTGTTCCAGACGTACCTGCAAGGTTTTAATACCTCGCATTACCAGCCACGCATCCTGCACACCGAGAATGGCCCCAAAAGCATTTTGAAGAAATCCTAGTTTCTTTGCCAATTCCTCATCCTTCACAACTGCCAGACCAGCAACTACATCACTGTGCCCAGACAGGAACTTTGTAGCGCTATGCAGGACAATATCTGCACCAAGCTCCAGCGGCCTTTGCAGGGCAGGGGTTAAAAAGGTGTTATCTACAAAAGTAAGGGCGCCCTGTTTCTTTGCCAGCTCACTGATAGCCCTTATATCCGTTACCTTTAGCAAAGGGTTGGAGGGGGTTTCGACATAAAAGGCTTTAGTATTTGGTTTGATGGCAGCTTTCACTTGCTCTAAATCTGTCATATCAACAAAGGTGTGATCAATGCCGAACCTTGAAAGTACTTCTGTTACCATTCTGAAAGTTCCGCCGTATACATCTTCGGTAATGACAATATGGTCATCGGATGACAATAGTAGAAAAGCAGTAGAGATCGCCGCCATTCCAGATGCGAAGGCAAAGCCTTTTGTACCGCCTTCAAGCTCAGCAATAATTTCCTCGAGCGCTTCGCGTGTCGGGTTGCCGCTCCGGCTGTAATCATATTTTCCAAAACGGTCAATTTCAAATTGGTGGAAGGTTGAAGCATGATGAATCGGAGTGCTGACCGCACCTGTTGATGAATCTATTTTTTGCCGGTTATGAAGAAGCTTTGTTTCAAATGAATAATTTTCACCTGTCATCGCACGGCCACTTCCTTTTCCACTCTGGCAAATGCCTGCTCAAGATCATTAATTAAATCTTCATGGTCTTCAATACCAACAGAAAAACGCAATAGCCTATTGCAAACACCCGACTGTATTCTAATTTCCTCTGGTATGTCAGCATGTGTCTGTGTTGCCGGATAGGTTATTAAACTTTCAGTTCCTCCCAGACTTTCAGCAAAGGTAATGAGGGAAAGCCCTTGAAGGAAAGGATTAACCCATGACTCGTCCTTTACCCTAAAGGAAACCATGCCTCCTCTCCCGGGATAAAGCACATCTGTAATACCATCATGATTGCTTAGAAATTCAACTACTTCCTTAGCATTTTTCTCATGTTGTTTCATTCTCAGCGACAGGGTTTTCATTCCCCTCATTAACAGCCAGGAGTCAAATGGACTTAGTACCGCTCCTGCTCCATTATGGTAGAGAGCCAGAGCTTCACATAGTTCCTGGCCCTTACCTACAATCAAACCGGCAAGCACATCATTGTGTCCGCCAAGGTATTTGGTTGCACTATGTATAACAATATCAGCACCAAGATTTATCGGCTGCTGTAAAATTGGAGTATAAAAAGTATTATCAACAATTAGCAGGATGCCGTGCTCCTTAGCAATTTTTGAAACAGCAGAAATGTCTGATTGCTGCATGAGAGGATTAGTTGGAGTTTCAAGAAAGATTGCTTTTGTTTGCGGGGTAATCTTTTTCTCAATCTCCTCAGGACAACAGGTATTTACATACTGGGATTTTAATCCCCATTTTTTATAGCCCTGTTCAAGCAGACGATATGTACCGCCATATAGATCTTCACTTACAAGCCATTCATCACCAGACTGGAATAGTGATAAAACTGTAAAAATAGCTGCCATCCCAGAACTGCAGGCAAATCCCTGATCTCCGCACTCAAGGTCTGCAATTGTTTTTTCTAGCAGCTGTCTTGTTGGATTTCCGGTGCGGACATAATCAAACCCGGAGGATTGCCCAATTCCATCATGGCGGTAGGCTGTCGAAAAATAGACAGGAGGGTTAACAGTTCCTGTGGAAGATTCACTTCTATTACCGATTTGTGCAAGTTTTGTTTCAATTTTATACATTTTTTTCACTCCTTTAATGTTGGAAAGCTATATTGCATGAAAGCGGGATTTCATTGAGGGGAGGAGAAGAAAAATAAAAAAGCCTTCTATAAGAAGAAGACTTTTAAGTGCAGATTAAGCAGCCATTCTTCTTATCTCCCAAGTTACAATCCTAACTTGCTGGAATTAGCACCTTTTCAATGGCAAAGCCATTGATGGTTGCTGAGGTGTCATAGGGCCGTTCCCTCAACCTCTCTTGATAAGAAACAAATATTTAAATTATTTATAAAATTTACTACAATTTAAGGAATGTGTCAATTGTTTTTACAAATTTCCGACCTTTGACGGAGTCATTCTCAGTCTTTATTCTAAAGATTCTGCTTCCTGAAAAAGGTATAATGATGAAAAAGAGTGAAGAAACGGGGAGGAAAATGAAGTGGGGGAGGACAATCGGTATTCGGAATTAAAGATATTAAAAGAGATAGCCGAGCTATTAAATAATGGCACAGACCTAAAGCAGGTACTTACGCAGGTTTTAAAAAAACTGTTAAATGTAACTGGATTAAAGACAGGCTGGATATTTTTAATTAACAGTGACGGGCATTATGAAATGGCGGCAAATGAAAACTTGCCTAATGCCTTATCATTTAATAGGTGCGAGCCGATGTGTTCAGGTGAATGCTGGTGTATTAATCGGTATCTCAATGGAAGATTGGATAAGGCTACCAATATAATTGAATGCAAACGACTCGAAGATGCGATTGATTTAAACTGGGGAGAGACAAACGGACTAACACATCACGCAACTGTCCCTTTAAAAGCGGGGGATGAAAAATTCGGAATCCTTAATGTTGGTTCCCCGCAAAAAAGACATTTTGAGATAGACGAGCTAACCATGCTTGAATCCGTTGCCTTTCAAATAGGAACGGCCATTAAACGAATAAACTTAACACAGAAAGAACAGGAGCTCGCCCTGACCGCGGAAAGAAACAGGCTCGCAAGGGATCTTCATGATTCAGTTAATCAGCTGCTATTTTCACTTACTCTGACAGCAAGAGGAGGAATAGAAAGGTCTGAAGATCAAGAAGTAAAAGAAACCTTTGCTTACATCCAGGATCTTGCACAGGAAGCTCTTAATGAAATGAGGGCATTAATTTGGCAATTGCGTCCAAGAGGATTGGAATGCGGATTGGTCAGTGCACTAAAAAGCTACGGAGAAATGCTTGGGCTCAAAATGGACATCAAAGTAAAAGGCGTTATCTCTCTTCCAGGCCAGGTAGAGGAAGTGCTCTGGAGAATTGGCCAAGAGGCATTAGCTAACTGTAAAAAGCATTCCGGGCAGAATGAGGCAAGGCTGAAATTTACGATAAAAGAAAAAGAAGCATTTCTTGAAATCCGGGACGAAGGCTGTGGATTTTTATATGATGGAATAAAAGAACTTCCATCGTTGGGACTGAAAAATATGAAAAACAGGGCAGAAGCACTTAATGGGCGTTTTATATTAAAGAGTGAACTGGATAAAGGAACAGAAATCAAGATTGTCATTCCGGTTTAAAGGGGATATTTTTATATGGGAATTCGGATTTTAATTGCTGATGATCATCATGTGGTTAGAAGAGGCCTGGTTTTTTTTCTTAAAACTCAGCAGGGGATTGAAATAATTGGTGAAGCCAAAAATGGGCAGGAAGCAGTGGAGCTAGCTGCTCAAATGACACCAGATATCATATTAATGGATTTGGATATGCCAGTTATGAATGGTATAGAGGCGACACGGCAAATCAAAGCTCATAACCCTTTAATTAAGATTATGATGCTGACAAGCTTTTCTGATCAAGATCATGTTATTCCAGCCATCGAAGCAGGAGCTTCAGGCTACCAGCTTAAGGATATTGAACCGGATGAACTAGTCCGGGCAATTAAACAGCTGATGGATGGAGAAAACCAACTCCATCCAAAAGCAACTACTCACCTCCTTACACACTTTAACAATAGAAATAAACCGGAAAAAACCCCTCTGGATGAACTGACTAAGAGAGAAATGGATGTGCTGAAGGAAATTGCCAAAGGAAAAAGCAATAAAGAGATTGCCTTATCTTTGTTTATAACTGAAAAGACAGTAAAGACGCATGTATCTAATATTTTGGCAAAGCTTGATCTGGCCGATCGTACTCAGGCAGCACTTTACGCTGTACGAAATAGGGTCGTTTAGGAATGAAAAATGCAGAATAGCTAGAACATCAGACTAAAGTTGTAGATATTTCTTTTTATTTACGACTAATTTCGGAGGCAAAAATCAATCTGACCGACGAGTTGCAAGTTCATGATTCTCTCTATACTGAAAGTAACAATAGTAACTGGCTGCAAAAAGCCTGGGACAAAGGAGAGCTTATCATGAATTTAGTTATTATAAATGGAAGTGCGCGCAAAAACGGACGGACTGGAATTGCCTGCCGGCATATTCAAAAGAAATTTGGGGTTGACCTAATTGATCTTAGCCTGCTGCAGCTGCCCATTTTTAATGGGGAAAAAGAACAATTTGAACTTGCTGAATATAAGTGGCTTGAGGAAAAGGTAAGCAAGGCGGATGGAATTATACTTGCCACACCTGAATACCACAATGGAATGAGTGGGGCGCTCAAAAATGCACTCGATTTTCTCGGGAGCCAGCAATTCTTTCAAAAGCCAGTTGCCTTGTTAGCGGCAGCCGGCGGCGGTAAAGGCGGCATTAATGCTCTTAATAATATGAGGATTGTTGCCAGAGGGCTTTATGCAAATGTCATTCCAAGACAGCTTATTGTTGACCCTGATTGCTTTGATTATGAAAGGGAAGAACTTCTTCCCGAGGCAGATGGACTGGCGAGTTTGATGATGGAGGAATTGAAGCTTTTTGTAAAACTCCACAGTATGATGAAGGAGGGGAAATAATGGTGATTTTATATTAAGATCGCTGTTTCCACTCCATATTGGCTGCTGATATTCTTTCGTTTGGCTCAAAATTACAATAACCGTCGTTCCTTCTAATTTCAAAGGACGAAGGGGGCACACTTAAATCGAAACGCTAATACGAAATGGTGCATTCTTAAAAACACGGCATCCCACTAGGGACACCGTGTTTTTTTGGTGGAATTCTTCAGCCCGGTTTTTAAAAAATTTTTTAACTTCATGCATTTACTTTTCGCTTCAGGAAAGACTATACATCGGTTCATCCTGCGGATCATTTTCCAATGATTCGTTGGCATGGTCAATGTAACGTAACAGGGAAAATAATGTTTTTTCTATTACTGAATAGTCATGTTCAAAATTATAAGCGTGTAGAAATTGCTCAATTTTTTTAGATAAAAATTGGTCTGATGTTCTTACCATCAGAATTAATAAGTTATCCCATTGGGAACGGTGCGTATAGTATAGCGCCCGATCATAATCCATCTTATTCATTTAGACTTTCCTCCTTATAAGGAGTTGATATTATTTTGTGAGTTTTTCCTGAGAACTTTCACAGAAAATCTTGGACATCCCTGTTCAAAGGGTTTAGCAAATTTAACCTGTATAAATTTTGTGGATGTTCTTCAAATTTGAGAGGGATGATAAAAACAGATGCCTAAAATTTTATTGTGTTTACTATGTCTGTTTTTACCTTACAATCCGGAAGATGCGGGGGCTGCCGAATTGTATCGTCCCTATTCATATCAGTCGCAGGTTCGTGATTTAATGGAACTGCGTTTTAAATATAAAAAAGAATTAACCTTTCGAGTGATCGGGACAGCTCATTCGGGAAGAAAGATTTGGGCAGTCAAGCTTGGAAAAGGGGAAAAAAATATTCTGCTTGTCGGATCCCATCATGGGAGGGAGTGGATGACAAGCATGCTACTGACAAAAATGCTTAAGACCTATACTGAGGCCTATGCCAAAGGAAAACCCATTGGCTCCTTTCCATCCGACTTACTTAATGAAGTTTCTATATGGTTTGTTCCGATGCTGAACCCCGATGGAGTCACCATCCAGCAGAAAGGGTATCGCGAATTTCCTTTCTGGGATAAGGATAAGATAATAAAAATGAATAATGGATCGACTGACTTTACAAGATGGAAAGCAAACGGCATAGGGGTCGATTTAAACAGACAATATCCCGCTGGGTGGAATAAGCTTGATAGAACTACTCCAACACCGTCATACCAATTTTATAAAGGTAAAGCCCCGTTGGAAGCGCATGAAGTAATTTATCTTGTTAAATTTGTAAAAGAAATTAATCCGAAAATTGCAGGAGCGTACCATACTGCTGGAAGAGAAATTTTCTGGAATTATCACAACGGCCCTAATATAAAACGGGACAGGGCAATAGCAAAAAAAATTACGAAGATGACTGGATATAAGTTAAGCAAGCCAGTTAGAGAGGCGGTTGGAGGGGGCTTTACGGATTGGTTTATAACAGAGTATCGCAGGCCAGCTTTTACGATTGAAATCAGCTACTTAGTAGGGGAAAGCCACCCGCCATTATCCGTATTTCCCGAAGAATGGAAAAGAAATCGATTGGTTGGAATGCTTCTAGCAAATGAGGCTTATAAATTGACTTGGAAAAAATAAATTTGGAGGTATTACAATGATAAGAAAAAATATATGGATGTTTTTTGCAGCTGTTTTTTTAGTTATGAATCTTAATCCTCAGGGTACAGCAGCGCAAAACCCTGATTATGAGAAGTACGGACGAATTGCTATTGCGGTAGTCAGAGCGGATTATCCGGAAGCAGAGGTTAGAGAATATGAATATTTAGGCAGGGTAAAGGGTGCAGAAACAAATGTTACAGATTCCTTCCGTTTTCAAATAAAAGAAAAAGGAAAAATGGGATATGTCATTATTAGGATTGAGCACAATTTAACTAATAAGAAGCTGTTAAATCTAAAGGTGGAACCTGCTGCTGGCTAATAGAGAGCCCAGGTTTTTCCACTGCTAAAATGGACTTAATTTTATATCTCGTTTCATCATTCCCCCTTTTTCTTCATACATTGTGGTAAGAAGTGAAAGGGGGAACAGCTCGTGAATGCAGAAGAACGAAAGGCCTTGGAATATTCCATAGAAGAGATTACTGAAGTAGCGACTGGCTTTGGTTTGGATTTTTTTCCGATGAGATATGAGATTTGTCCTGCTGACATCATATATACCTTTGGTGCTTATGGAATGCCAACCCGATTTTCACATTGGAGTTTTGGAAAACAATTTTACAAGATGAAGCTCCAATATGACCTTGGATTGAGCAAAATATATGAATTGGTCATAAACTCTAATCCATGCTATGCATTCCTGCTTGATTCCAACAGCTTGATCCAGAATAAATTGATTGTTGCGCATGTTCTCGCTCACTGTGATTTTTTTAAAAACAATGTTCGTTTCCAAAACACGAAAAGAGACATGGTCGAAAGTATGGCGGCTACTGCCGATAGAATAAGCCAATATGAAATCCGTTATGGAAAAAAGGAAGTAGAAACCTTCCTTAATGCTGTTCTTGCCATTGATGAACATATTGATCCTTCTTTAATGCGGCCAAAGCTTTCCTGGTCAATGGAGGACGAGGAAGAAGAGGATCAGCCAAGAGTAACTCCGTATGATGATCTATGGAAGTTAGGTCAAAAGGAAGTCCCAAAAAAGGAAGTAAACAATAGAAAAGTATTCCCGCCTAAACCCGAAAAAGATTTGCTCTTATTTATTGAAACCTACAGCAAGGAATTGACTGAATGGCAAAGAGATATCCTGACCATGATGAGAGAGGAAATGCTTTATTTCTGGCCGCAGCTTGAAACTAAAATCATGAACGAAGGCTGGGCTTCCTATTGGCATCAGCGCATACTTCGCGAGCTGGATTTAACTAGTGGTGAGTCTATTGAGTTCGCCAAGCTCAACGCGGGAGTAGTTCAGCCATCCAAAACAGGAATTAATCCATATTACCTTGGCATTAAAATGTTTGAGGATATTGAGGAAAGATATGATAATCCGACGGAAGAAATGAAACGCAGGGGAGTCAAGCCGGGTTCCGGAAGAGAGAAAATGTTTGAAGTAAGGGAAATCGAATCAGATATCTCTTTTTTAAGGAATTATCTAACCAAAGACCTGGTTATGCGCGAGGATATGTATCTCTTCCAAAAACAGGGCCGTGAATACAAAATTATTGATAAACAATGGGAAGAGGTCCGTGACCGTCTTGTTAATATGAGGGTTAACGGCGGATTTCCATATATTACTGTTAACGATGGAGACTATTTACGGAATGGCGAATTATATTTAAAGCACTGGTTTGAAGGAATCGAATTAGATATTAAATACCTGGAGAAGGTACTTCCTTATGTGCATCAGCTTTGGGGAAGGCCTGTGCATATGGAGTCTATTATTGAGGATAGGCAAATGCTTTTTTCGTATGATGGAAAAGGAGTACATCGGAAATACTTATAGGGTCGGTGAGGGCGCCTCAAAGGGTGCTCTCTCTTTAATTAAGCTAAAGAAGCCATTAATAATAAGGGGATCTTTAGCTTAATTATTTTGCGAATTTAAAAGGTACTTCGAAATGCCATATTAAAAATAAAATAACAAGGATTGATATGAAATAGGCACGAAAAGGATGGTATTGGTGAAGGGCTATAACTGAAAACATGACAATATCAAATAAAAAGGAGTACCAGAAGTGCCACCCGTTTTGATAGGAAATTCTGCCGCTTATCAGTAAAATCCACTCAGCTGTAATGTAGATCAGCGACCACATTAGGATGTAGAAAAACCTTACGCGCCAGGTTTTGGGAAAGTGTGAAAGGAACAAAAAAACACTTATAGGCATGGTTATAAGAGCATAGACGACAACAGTCAATCCATGGCCATATAAAAAATCGGGATGAAATTTCCAGAGGGTATATTCTCTAACTATGTATTCATATAACAGTCCACCGGCAGCAATGAATAACATACTTGCATGGTATTCTCTCCAGTTTTTCCAATCTCCCCATTTAAAAGAAGCGATAATTGTAAAAACAGTTAGTGCAAGATGCATTTTCTACAATCCCTTCTGCTTATGTTTTCTATATTTTCCCCATAATCTGGTTAGTCATTCCAACTTGCCGGGTATGCTGCATTTTTGAAATTATGCATCTGGTAAATCAGGTGTTCGAATGAGAACAGGAAGCTCTATAGTTGTATGTGAAAGCTTTTAAGCTCTTGATTGGATAAGAAGTTTGACTCTATTCACCTCTAATTAGATGTTCCCGGTCAATTGTCTGAGGAGGTTCCTCCATCCAGCCATGATTAATCATAATATTCACCCCATCTTCAGCGTAAAGGACCACTTCGGGAATGAGTGAAGCAAATCTTAGCGCCAGATCGCGTCTGGGGCTTCCTGAAATGGCTGCTCCGTAATTTGTTACCCCTGCCGCAGTCATGCCGGATACATGGAACATCATGAGCTTATCAGAAAAAATAGGCTCTGTTGAGTCAGATAAAGAGGTATCCCATGCCATTGGAGCTGGAAGGTCCTCTTTCATTAAAATATCAGTGAAAATCTCAATATGCTTTTCTGAGAGTTTTTTTCCTCGTAAAAAGTACTCCTTCACATCTTTATGTTTGGCTATTTGGGCAAAACCAATAATTAAAGTTTTTCCGATGGAGTTGGTTTGGACGTTATTAAAAAGAATTGTGACTTCCTGGGCAGTTAAAGGCCGCTTCTCACCGATAAATCCAGCAAGGAAATGCTGTCTTTTCACAAAATCAACCTTGTCTGGCATTGAAAGCATTGGGGGCCTAATATATATCCCCTGACTGAGCATTAGTTCTCTTGTTAAGTCCTGCAAACCGACTGCAGACTTTAATACAGATTAAAAAAAAGAAATGACATCTTCCCTTGTGGAAAGTCCAATGGCACCGCTGCTAGATGCCATTCCTAGGACCGACATATTTCTTAAGTACATAAGAGCATAAGAATCAGAAAATAATTTAGGGGCATTCGGTTTGACATCCTCTTTGGTAAAACCTAAAGGGGGCGGGAATCCCTCCGCCAGAAAAAGGTTCTTTAAAAAAGAGATATTTCGTTTTGAGGATTCTAGAGCAAATTCAATAACAGGGCGGACTTGATCATCTTCCGCCTTTGAAAGGAAATGGCTATTTATACAAATGGAAGCTGTGTCATTTACATATTGCATCCATAATGCAGATATTTCTGCAGCCGTTAAACGAATTTTTGTTTTATTATCCAAAAACATCACACCCTAATTAACATATATGCTTTTAGTATTTTTCAAGAGGGGAAAAATTATTATATATCCTTGTAATTTATTAAGGTGAGAATAATATCACGGAAAAAATTAACCATTTTAAACCAAAAACATGATAAAATAGTCCTATTAATCATTATGGAAATTAAAATGATAGCCTGTTTATTTTAGTGAGTGGGAATGAGGAAATATGAAAACAAATAAAGTAATAGTTGGAGCAATTGCTGCTTTTGGTGCCATTTCATCGATTTATGGAATGGTTTTAACTATATCTGATAAAAGCTTACCTTATCTAGTTGATATGTGTGTCTTAGGAGTTATTTTTCTTTTAATATCAAATTGGTCAGTAGTCTTGCCAAGCGGGGCATCCTGGCGGCCTGGAATATCCGTCATTATGTTCAATGCTTTGGTGTTTCCTGCTCCGCTTGCGATTTTTGTTTCATTACCGGGACTTTTAAGAATTACAGTTAAAAATAAAAATCCATTACGGCAGACTTTTTTAATGATTGGTCATATTAACGCGGGAATATTGGGAACAAACTTGGTTTTTTATCACTTCTCCCAATATTCTCATAGTATCTATTATACTTTTGCGGTTCTTCTGGTAGCCTTTTTCATTCACTTTATCATTAATCGTTTTCTATCTGCCTGTATTTTGGCCAATAAGAAAAAAACAACGATTATTCAGCAAATCAATGAAAGCAAGAAGGACATAAACTGGGGTTTTTTAAATATTTATCTTATCAGCTATATAATGTATCTTCAGTATTACTTTATGGGTGTTGTCGGAATTATCCCGGAGATTCTCCTTTTAATCGGGATATATCAATCAGTAAATTATTTTAATAGAGCCTATAAACTCGAAAAAAAGGCACATACTGATGCACTTACAGGTGCGGAAAACCGAGCTTCCTGGGAAAGATTTACCTCAATCAAGACAGAACTTAACGGAACATTTGCATTGCTTGATTTGAATGATTTTAAAAAAGTTAATGATAACTTTGGTCACGATAGAGGGGACTTGGTCTTAAAGGATACGGTGAAAAAGCTGCAGGAGGATTCCTATTTTTATCACCGAGTATTCAGGTACGGGGGAGATGAGTTTATTCTCTATTTTCCACATGGTGAAGATAGGAAGGATTACGTAAAAATGTGGATTAAAAAGTGCATTCTGGAATTAGAGGAGTTATGGGAAAGGGAGGGGCTCCCAGTTACAATCAGTTTTGGATCAGTATTCTTTCAAGGTAGCCCAGTGGATTTGGCTGTAACAATAAAAAAGGCAGACGAACAAATGTATGAGTATAAAAAGAAGAAAAAAAGGTTAATATAAAAATTTTTGAAAAGCTGACTTGAGGTTATTATGACATTTTAGCTAGTCAGCTTTTTTTAGGTTTTGTGTGAACAGTGAATGATAAAAGCTTTAAAATTGACACAATTTTATATACGAGTTACTATTATCTTGAATTCGAGACATTTTAGAAAAAATTAAGGAACCTTTATTTATAGTTGTTCAGGAGAGCAGGGAATAATAAAGAAGCTTACTGACAATATTTTTTTCACTAGCCTGCAAAGGTAAGATTTCCTATAGCTTCAGGGATTAAAATATTTTACGAAAGGATAATTATAATGAAACATTTATTTCAAAAAGGGACCGATGAAACAAGTCCAACATTGCTTTTACTGCATGGGACTGGAGGAAATGAACATGATCTGCTCCCAATCGCAGGAATGATTGACAAACAAGCTTCAGTCCTAAGTGTTAGAGGAAATGTTCTTGAAAATGGCATGCCGCGTTTTTTTAGGCGGCTTGCTGAAGGGGTTTTTGATGAAGAGGATTTAATTTTTCGGACAAAAGAATTAAATGAATTCCTTGATGAGGCAGCAGAAAAGTATCATTTTGACAGAAATAATATTATAGCTATCGGTTATTCAAATGGTGCTAATATAGCTGCAAGCTTATTGTTTCACTATCAGAATGCTCTAAAGGGTGCAATCCTGCATCATCCAATGGTGCCAAGACGAGGAATAGAGCTTCCGGATTTAACAGGAGTTCCAGTCTTTATTGGAGCTGGGACAAATGATCCTATTTGTTCTCCGCTAGAGTCATCCCTTCTTGATGAGCTGCTAAGAGGAGCAAAAGCAGATGTCCATATACATTGGGAGAATAGAGGGCACCAATTAACTGTTGAGGAAATTGAAGCTGCTGCCCAGTGGTATCGTACAAAATAGAATAGAAAACAAAAAGCGCAGGCGTCCTATCTGGACGCTTGCGCTTTTCTAATTTCTAATTCCAGCGCGCAGTGACTCGTGCACCCCTCTAATCAACAACGAATCGATTTGCATTTCCTCAGTCATAGCGGGGGGCTGAAGGACAAGGAAAGCTTCGAACGATGCAGGTTAGAAAGTGTTCCCAAAAGAATATAGCATTTTTAGCCTTTTTTTAATTCCCATTGGACGCTCAACGGGCACTTCCTCTTTTCTTATATAGTGCCATTTATAAATGGCTGGTCTGAACTTAAACGAACAACCATTTCACTTAGAGCAATTGTGACAAGATCTTTTTCCGTGTATGTTTCTGCATCAAGAGGAGAAATACCGAGTGCATGACTACCGTGAGCCAGTTTTTCTCTGATTTGCTGGCACATCCAAAGGTGGTAGTCGGAAAGTTCGACTTGCTTGGTCATAAAAACCCCTCCTTTACACTTTATTTCCCCGCTTTTATTCGCACTCAAACGTATGGATCGTTCTTAAAAATGAACATTTTGAGGCGTTTTCTCTGTATAGCTTTCTTTATAGCTTTCAGATTTGAAGGTGCCATCGTCTATGAGCGGGGGGCTATTAAGAACAAAACACACCCGGCTCAATGAAGTAGGTCCGGCTTTCCAATGAAAGGCTTTACTGTTTTGTTCCCAGCTTTGCTATATCTACCGTTTTTCAATCAGAAGGAAGATACTGGACAATAAGGTCCATCTTTATTACCCGTTTTTAAACCTAAAAGAGGTTTACGATCAAAAAGAACCTTGGATATTATCTGTTTCTCCTTCTTAATAATAATCTCGGTCAATAATGGCTGTAATAGTTTGTGACATAGTTATAGTTTTTATAAGTTGTTTATTAGAAATGCCGCAATAAAAAGAGGGCGTCACAATTATGTCACCCACTTCCAATTTATATTTAAAAGCTCTTGGACTTTTTTTGTTTTTTATGTGAGACAAGACCATCAACATCCGTTATATAAAATTGGATTTGAGGTTCTGTCTGAAGAAGGTGTGCCTGTATGAGCTGAAAATAATTCACACGGCGGGAAGGATCAAATTTTAACATCGGATATTGTTTGTGCTCTTTCATATACTGGTCGACCGCTTGCTGGATAATATCCATTTCACCTGGAATATGTTTTTCCTCTTCATCGAAAATATCATATGTTTCCCTTGACATATAAAAATTTTTAGAAGGAATTCCGTCTAGCAAATGGGCAAGCTGTTTAAAATCAATGCTGTGATCATCTTGAATAAGAATTGTCCGGTAAACGCCTCCTGGAAGATCTTCTGAAAAAGAACGTACAGCTCTTTGTACATCCTCAATGGTTACGTCAATAATAGGGTAATTTTTAGCTTCCATCTTTTTATGAACTCTTGGTTTCTTTTTCTTGTGTACCTCAACTTGTGCAGGTCTCATATATTTATAAATAATTCCATATGCACCTAGTCCGCCAACACTAATACCACTAAAAACTCCTACTAAAGTAAAGGTTGGAAATATAGCGTACCTGGTATCCAATAGAGATCCAATTTTAAATCCGGTAAAAATAGATAATCCAAGAATTACACCTATTACTAGGTGAAGGGAGAGTGCTTTTATTAAGAAGTCGGTAAAATCCTTCCATTTGGAATCCTTATTCTGGCTAACTCCCATCAAAAAGGTTTTGATTTCTTTTTTTATTTCTTCCGAAACGCGGTTTTCTTCTAAAAAGCCTGAAATGTATTCCCAGATTGGTTTAGAATCATTTTTTAGAATACATGCTGTTTGTTCTTTAGTTCCTTTAGAATAATGAACATAAATCCATTTGTCCTCCAGGATGATATCAAAAGCCTCGGTTACCTTTCCAAAGGTTTTAGTGAAGGTTTTTTTCATCTTTTACGCCCCCTTGTTTTTTCCTTTGGAGTTGGGAGACAAAGAACGGGCATTAATAGAATTCATCTTTACATTCCGTAAAACTTCATAAGCTTCCTTCTCAGCATCCTTAATTATTAGATTGGCTTCTTTTCGGCTATGCTCCAATATTTCCTGCGCTTCTTTTTTGGTTTGTAATATTGACTGAATATAAGCTTCTGCGTCCTGCCTGGCCTCAACCTTATACCTTTCTGTTAAGGCCAGTTGATTTTCGATATAATCTTTTCTGAGTTCAATTACTTTTACTAGCTTTTTAATAACAAACTTTTTCAATAAGAACACCAGAACTGTAAAGATAATGGCCTGGTAAATCATTGTTCCAAGGGAGACAGGCAAACCGAATATATAAAAATCACCCATGGAAAACAGCTCCTTCCTACTAAATTAGGTAACTCTGTGACCAATGTAAACCATCGTTAAGGTAACAAATATATATGCCTGAATGGCACCGATAAAGAGGCAAAATCCCTGCCAAAGAAGCATTGGAACCGAGATGAGAACGGCAGCCAATAACCCATTAGTAATGGCTCCTGCTAAAAGGCCCATCATCATTTCACCTGCATATATATTTCCAAACAGCCTTAGTCCTAAAGTTAAAGTGGTACAAAACTGCTCCATGATATTAATCACGAATAAAAATTTAAAAGGCCTAAAGTAACCAAGGATATAATGCTTAAATCCATGAAGGCGAATATCGATAAAATGAGTGTAAGCCATGATCATGATCGCAAGAGTCATAGTGACATGAGCATCAGCAGTGGGGGACTTCCACCATGAAATAGGATGCTCAATCCCAGTTATAAAGTTAAACGGAAGTCCTAGCAGGTTGGAAATGAAGATAAACATTAGAAGCGCAATACCAGTGGATAAAATAAATAGGTTATCTGCCTTGCCCATGGAGCTTTGCATAATATCCTGCACAAACTCTACAATCCACTCCATAAAATTTTGCCATTTTGCAGGAGTTTTTAGGGAAAGATTTCTTACCGAAAGTAATGCTAAGAGGAAAACGGCGAGAGAAGCAAGTGTGCTTGTGAGGATGATTGAAATGTCAAAGGTAAGGTTGAACCAGGTGAATAAGGGTCTTGAGTAATCCATCATATCCTTCCCCCTTCTATTAAAAGATGGGAAACAATTAATAAAGTGATTAAGCTGTAATTTGGTTCAAAAGTATTATTTGAAACCTATTTTCGTAATATAATATGTCTCTTCAATTATATTGTAACTAATTTCACAATTATTTACTATTTTCTGAAAAAGATAGATTAGCACGATATAAACATTCAAAAGAGGAAAAAAGACTGGGATTTTCACTGGAATTTGTTTTGGAAGGTTGGCTTTTTTCGTTGGGAAATTCCTATTTGACCTTTGGGCATACTCTTTCCTGATTATTATTGTTTCTGCATAACGAATGGAACATGATAAAATGGTAGGTAAACATGGATGCAATTTAATATATGATAGCTATAATTGAGATCGTTGTTAGGTATAATCCCGAGGAAAAAAAGGCAGGTAGCGTATATGAATATTTTAGTCATAGAGGATAATGAAAGTGTTTGTTCCATGCTGGAAATGTTTTTTATGAAAGAGGGATATAAAGGGGAGTTTGTCCATAATGGGCTCATGGGCTATGATCGATTTCGAGCGGGAAATTGGGATTTGCTAATTGTTGACTGGATGCTTCCGGGGATGGATGGGGTAAATCTCATTAAAAAGATAAGAGAGACCAGCAATGTGCCCATTATTCTATTGACTGCTAAAGATAGTGAATCAGATCAGGTCCTTGGTTTAGAGATGGGGGCAGATGATTATGTAACGAAACCTTTCAGCCCCCTGACTTTGCTGGCAAGAATAAAAGCAGTTTCCCGCAGGTTTCAGCAGGATGTAAGGAATCAGGAGAACCATTTTATAGAGACTGAGTATTTTAAAATCAGCAAGGAAACAAGGGAAGTTTATTTCAATGGAGAGAAAATGCCAAATCTAACTCCGAAGGAATTTGATCTGCTTTATTTCTTTATCCAGAATCCTCGCCAGGTTTTTTCGAGGGAACAGCTTCTCGATAAAGTATGGGGTTATCAATTTTATGGAGATGAAAGAACAGTAGATGTTCATGTGAAACGATTGAGAAAGAAAATTGGGAGCCCGAATCAGCCATTCATTCATACCATTTGGGGAATAGGCTATAAATTTGATGAATCGGTGATTGAAAATGAGGTTTAAATACCTGTATCAATTACTCCTAAGCCATATCAGCGTATTGCTTATTGCTATTTTACTATTGTGGCTTTTGTTTTCCAGCTTTGTCGAGCATTTTATTTATGAAAGTAAAGTGGACGAGCTAAATTCATTTGGGGTACAAATACTCCATGATCTTTCCGATCCTGCCCAGGCAAGTCCGCAATTTTTAAAGCATTATAGTAATTTGCTTCAAGCAAGGAATATTAGGTTTTATTTATTTGATGCGAATAGCCGGGTAGTGAATTATAAAAATCAATCAACTCTGCTTGTGAAATTAACGGATAAAGAATGGGCACAAATTGAAAAAGGCCAAAGGATTATGGTCAAGCGTGATTTGAAGAGGTTTGGACAGGAGGTCACTCTTGTAGCAATTCCTTATATGCAGGGTGATATTTTTTTAGGCGGGGTATTGCTTGTATCTCCCATAAGCGGAACAAAGGAAACAATTGATGAAATTATTCAGTTTTTCTTCTATGCTGTTTTAGCAGCTTTGGCTGTTACTATACTGCTTAGCTGGTTTTTATCAAAGTTCCATGTAAAACGAATTGACAGGATTCGTCACGCTACATCCCTTATAGCCAGTGGGAATTACGATATTAATATTCCAGCGAGTGAATTGGACGAAATAGGGGACCTTGCAAAGGATTTCAATGGAATGGCGGGCAGATTGCTTTCCTCTCAGGAAGAAATTGAAATGCTTGAAAATAGAAGAAGGCAGTTTATTGCAGATGTCTCCCATGAGCTTAAAACGCCCCTTACCACAATAGGAGGGCTTGTAACAGGCCTGAAAAATGATTTGATCCCGTCTGGGGAAAAGGAAAGATGCCTCGGGCTTATCGAAAAGGAAACAAAACGGCTTTCAAGGCTGGTAAATGAAAATCTGGATTATGAAAAAATCCGTTCAAATCAGATTGTTTTAAATATTGAACCCATCCAGATATCTGAGGTTTTTGAGATTATCAAGGAGCAGCTAGAAATGCAGGCTGATGAGAAAGGCAACCGCCTTAAAACAGAAGCGGCTGAAGACTTGGTTATTTATGCGGATTACGACAGACTCTTTCAAATTCTAATTAATATCACCAAGAATAGTATTCAGTTTACCAACAATGGAGAAATCTTTTTAAGGGCGTTTGAAGATGGTCCAAATAATATTATTGAAATAGAAGATACGGGTATTGGGATAAAACCGGAGGAAATCGAGTCTATCTGGGTGCGGTTTTATAAGGCAGATATTTCTCGAACAAGCAATCCTTACGGGGAATTTGGACTTGGCCTTTCGATTGTGAAAAAACTGGTGGAATTCCATAAAGGCACAATTGAAGTTTCTAGCGGAATTGGGCAGGGAACAAAATTCAAGATTAAGTTTCCCCGCTATACACAGAAGAATTGAAAAAGGAGGAGGTCCTTGAAGAAAGGACCTCCTTTTATTTAATGAACTCCCTCATATTTTACAAGAAGCTCTTTTATTCTCTCATCATAGGATAAGAATGTATTGGTATCTTCAAAAAACCAGGTATCATTGCCCTCTACATAAAAAGTAATGCCTTTCTGTTCTTGAATAAAGCCTGCATTGGCAGGTACTTCAGCAGAAAAGGCAAGACTGTATCCTTTATGCTTTTCTCCAAAGCCTGCGTATTGCGGAAACATACGAATATAAAATGGTCTGTTTATTCCAAACTCATCAGTAAACCAAATCAGGGCCTTTTCATCAATGGAAATCAACATAGTGAGCACCAACCTTTATAAATTTTGATTTCAAAAAAACAATTCATCCTATAATCAAATGGTATAAGGAAACAAACTTTTTCACTATGATTTTTTTCACACTTTCTGGTTAAATCCGAATAAGTAATAAAGTGTTCAAATATAAAACAAAGTTCCTACACAAGTTGTGCTGATTTTGTAACATCCTCATAGTGTTTAAGGTGTTAAAATTAGATTAAAGAAAACACTATGTTATAAGGAGAATGCCATCATGGATCAAAAAGTTAATCAGCTGTGGGACAGCGTTCACGATATAAAAAGCTTAATAGAATCTTTTCATGCTACTTTAGAAAGTATTGAAAACAGGCTGGCAAGGCTTGAGAAGGTTGACAGTATCGAACACCGGGTTGCAGTAAACCAGATCGATTTATCAGATATTAAAGATTCTCTTCATAGGATTGAAGAATTTCAGGAGCATGTTCAAAAAAGAGTAATTGCTTCCGATGAGGAAGTTGGGGCAGGTGGTCCTGATGACGTTCGATATGCACACCGTCGTCTTGACTCTCATCTTGTTAAGATAGCAAAACTTGAAGAAGAGATTCTTATATTAAAATCAAAATAAAAAAACTCGGCAATTGCCGAGCCTTTAGGTGACACGAGTGCGTGTAGTTGCACTTATCAGGCTAAAAAAGGCACATCCTCGAAAAGATATGCCTTTTCTTCGTGCAAAGTTAAAGATGACGAAGATTTCCTTTTCCCGTCTGTCGTCTGATTAGATAAAAAAGCTTCCCCTTATTTAAAGGGGAAGACAGCATGCTAATTTACTTTTTGAGCAGAGCTCGAATACCTAGATAAAGTATGGCAAATCCAAAAATTACGACAGCAACAATAGCTATAATGGAAATAAGATGGCCTAAACCGGAAACCAAACCAATGCCGCCGGCAACTTTTAGCAGTGCAAGACCTGCAAGGATACAAGCCAAGTATAAATATGCCAGTTGATTCATTTTTATCCCCTCCTTATGAATAAACTATTCGTTTGGAGTGGAAAATGAGTGGTCTTTTGACTATTCATAAAAAATTCATTTATAAAAAGATAAAAACCCAGACCGAGTTCTTTGGTCTGGGTTTTAGCTAGAAGAGAACCTCTGATTCTGTCAGGGGAATCTTTTGGGCGGAAGGCTCGCCGCCTTCTGCCATTTTTGATACTTCCAAATATTTTATATGGTGTTCTTCCATTTCTAGAATTTTAAAGGTGTAGGATTCATGCAGAATGTTGTCACCTTCCTTAGCCTCATAATTCTCTGTCAGAATCCACCCGCCTATTGTATCAATATCTTCATCATTAATTTCAATCCCAAGTAAGTCATTGACTTCGGTTACTAAAACTTTTGAATCGATAATGTAATGGTTGTCTTTAATTTTTCTAACCATTGGAATCTCATCCATATCAAATTCATCGCGAATTTCTCCAACAATCTCTTCAAGGATATCCTCTACTGTCACAAGACCGGAGGTTCCGCCATATTCATCCATTAAAATAGCCATATGGACCCTATCCTTCTGCATTTTAACAAGAAGGTCATGAATAGGAATGGTTTCAATTACCCTTATTATCGGCCGTGTATAGGCTTCAAGTGTCTGGGATGACAGGTTCTCATTACCAATTAGATCAGTCATCATTTCCTTAATATTTACAAGGCCTATAATATGGTCCTTATCTCCATCAATAATTGGATAACGTGTGAATTTCTCTTCTCTCAGCACTTCGAGGAAGGTTTCGAGCGTATCATCCTTTGATAAAGAAACCATTTCAGTTCTCGGAACCATTATTTCTTTAGCTATTCTGTTATCGAATTCAAAAATTTTATTAACATACTTAAACTCTGATTGGTTAATTTCACCACTTTTATAGCTTTCAGACAAAATGATTCGAAGTTCTTCTTCACTGTGGGCCAATTCATTCTCTGATACCGGCTTTAACCCGAAAATACCTGCTGTAAGGCGGGCTGAACCATTCAGTGCCCAAATAAATGGGTACATCACTTTATAAAAAAGAATAAGAGGCTTTGACATGTAAAGAGTAATTGATTCTGCTTTCTGGATGGCAAAGGTTTTAGGAGCCAATTCCCCGACAACTACATGGAGAAAGGTAATTGCAGCAAAAGCAATTGTAAATGATAGCACCTTAGCCACACCTTCCGGAATGTTCAGCCCGCTACTAAACAGAGGGTGAAGCATATCCTCGATGGTTGGTTCTCCAAGCCAGCCGAGGCCGAGTGCAGTAAGGGTAATACCTAATTGGCACGCAGAGAGATATCCATCCAGATTGGTTACTACTTTTTTCGCAGAAATTGCAGATGTCCTGCCTTCCTCAATCAGCTGATCAATTCTAGAACTTCTCACCTTAACAATCGCAAATTCAGATGCGACAAAAAAAGCTGTTAAAGCAATTAAAATGGCTATTAAAACCAAGTTTAATATGTCCAATAAGTTTCCTTATCCCGCTAAAATTCGGGTAAGGAGTCACCTCCCAGTGTAATCAAAAGTTAACCGTTAGATTCAAAAGAGATTTTATCAGGGCAGTTCCCTGCAGGTTTATGGTTTGTTCAAAATCTTCCTTTTGCTGTTGATCCATCTTTTCGATCAATGGTAATAATACAGATAAATCTTCGTGTAGCTGCTTCATCTGCTGGCTGACAGCACTGATATGTTTTTCCATTTCGGATTCACGGATTTTTTTTGCTCTCTTCATATCTAGCTTTCTCTTAATCTCGCCCAATGGATAATGCAATACCTTGCAGTCCTCAATAAACTTTAAATCGGCTAATGCCTCTTCAGAATATATACGGTAATTGGACTTGGACCGCTCTGCATTCAGCAAACCAATTGATGTATAATAATCAACTGTGCGCTTAGAAACACTTGCAATACACGCTAATTCGCCGATACGATAGAATACCCCATCATATCACCTCTATATTAAAATTAAGAATAATTATAAAGAAATAAAAGTATACAGTCAAACGTTGCAGTTAGAAACTGTGTTATTTAAAACATTTTATGGAAATGCATAAAAACTTATGTAGGCTGAATAAAAAATATTTTTATGGATATGCAAAAAAAAATCTGTTAAATTTCCCCAAAGGAAATAGATGTTTTTTAGACATAGTGACTGTAAACTTGTCTGTTGATTGGCGCTCACTGTTCTAAGGGCGGACAAGATGCCTCTTGGAAATAACATCGCGATAAGCTCTTTGGACAGCTGCATGCGGCTTTGCGACGAGCGGGCTTCTGCTGGAGCACTAAGGAACCTCCCAGGCGCTTTGCACTTGGGGTCCTTTGACCGCTATTCCTGCAAAATGCAAAGCTTTTACATGGCTAAGCAATAAGAGGGAGAGTAAACGGGTTAAAAAAAGCCGATCTCAAAAACCGCAAATTAATGGTTTTTAGGATCAGCTTATCGGGGTAATTATTGATCTTTAATTTGCTCATGCACAGCTGGGACTTTCTTTACCTCAACATATAGAATATGATGGCCTTCAATTTCTTTTATTTGAAAAATAAACCCTTCCCGCTCAAGTGATTCTCCTTCTTGAACATCAAATTTCTGTGTCAAAAACCAGCCGGCAATTGTATCCACTTCTTCTTCTTCGAGGGCTATTCCTAATAAATCATTCACTTCGGTTATCAATACTTTTCCCTCAAGAATGTAGTGCCCTTCACCCTTTTTTTGAATTAAAGGGAGCTCATCAAGATCAAACTCATCACGAATTTCGCCTACTATTTCTTCCAGGATGTCCTCAACTGTAACAAGTCCTGCCGTACCGCCGTATTCATCAGATAGGATAGCCATATGGGACCTGCTTTTTTGTAAACGTACAAGCAATTCCTGGATGGGAATATTCTCAATAACGTGGATGACAGGTTTAATATAAGGTACAAGAGGCTGATCACCCTCACACTTATGCTGCATACAGTCTGTTAGTACCTCTTTTACATTCACGATACCGAGAATATTATCCTTGTCTCCTTCAGTAACCGGATATCTTGTATATCTCTCTTCTTTGATGATGTCGAAAATTTCCTCCATGACCATGTCTTTTGTCAGAGCGATAATCTCTGTGCGTGGAACCATGATTTCCTTGGCAATCCGGTTATCGAATTCGAAGATGTTATTCACATAGCTGAATTCGGACTGGTTGATTTCTCCGCTTTTATAGCTCTCAGATAAGATCATCCTTAATTCCTCTTCAGTATGGGACACATCAAGTTCTGAGGAGGGCTTTAAGCCAAACATTCCCGTTACCGCTCTGGATGAATGGTTAAGTATCCAGATAAATGGATACATGATTCTGTAAAACCAGATAAGTGGAGAAGCGAAAGAAAGGATAACCTGTTCGGCTTTTTGAATCGCAAAAGTTTTCGGAGAAAGCTCACCAATGACCACATTAAAAAAAGTAATGATCGCAAAAGCTAAAATAAAAGATATGATATGTTTTAATGATCCCTGAAGTTCAATTTTATTAAACAAAGGATTTAGCATTTTCTGAATGGTAGGTTCACCAAGCCAGCCTAAAATTAGTGATGTAATGGTTATGCCTACTTGAGTAGCAGATAAATATCCGTCGAGATTCATTAGTATTTTTTTTACTTTTGTAGCTTTTCTGTTTCCTTCCGAAATTAATTGTTCAATTCTTGTAGTCCGGACTCTGATCATTGCAAATTCTGAGGATACAAAAAAAGCAGTCAATGCTATTAAAATTGCGATAATCATAATATTTGTTAATATCATCTAATACCTTACAATTCCTGTAAGGACGCACCTCCATTCCCAAAACCTACATTTTCACTATTATACCCCTAAGTTACATTTTCTACTTTTTTGGAGCTTTGAAACATTTTTAGCGCAATTTTTTCTTTTTATATCTCATACTTGTCTGCATTTACCGGGTAAAATATTAGCACTAGGACATAATAATCAAAAAATAAAAGGATGCAGACTTAATGACTGTGTTTATTTTTACTTTATTAGCCTTAATACTAGGTGCTGTGTACAATTATCAAAAAAAGAACATTCCTCTTATAGAGAATTTAATTGTTTTTTTCATTGTATCTATGCTTTTGATGAACGGAAGCACGATTCTCTGGCTGAATCTAAATTTTATAAAGGTTTCAGTATCCATCGAGAAATATATTGCTTTTATTATATGCAGAAACATTGTTTTACCATTATTGGTTTTGCTATGGCTTAATTTAAATGAAATCGCTAAGACCTTTCAAAGGAGAGTCATTATATTTATTATGGTTCTTATGGTTTCGATGGGAATTGAAATTCTTCAGAGGCTCTTAGGAATGTTAATTTACAATAAATGGAATGCAATCTTTTCAGTCATGCTGTTCTGTGCAAATTTAATTATATCGTTTTATGTATGGAAAATAGTAAACAAGCAAGAAAGGGTGAAGGGAGTTGGTTCGGTATGACCAGTCATTTGATGCAAATGAAATTTTTGTTCTTATGGTAACTGTTATTGGCTATTTAGCTGTCTATTTAGCCAGAAAACAATTCTCCTTCAAAATGCTGTTATTATGCCTGCTATTCGGGATATACACAGGCTTCTTTTTTGACCATACTATCAGCTTGTATCCCATGAACTACTATGATGTAAATGAGGTCTCGAAATTTGAGCTTTTTGATTTTATTTCGTATGTAATGTATGGACCTTTTTCATACTTTTTTATTTATTTATGGGAAAAGCTTCAACTGCAAACACGCCACGCTGTTGCATATATACTTTGCTGGTCTTTAATTGGATTATTAACGGAAGCAGTGGCTCATAAAGTGGGGATTTACCATTACAGAGACGGGTTTTCTATTTTTTATTCTTTTACTTTCTACCCAATTGTCCAGCTAATATGGCTGAATTTATATTGGAAACTAAAAAAAGAGCCGGCCGCAAATTAATGCAGCCAATCTCTTGATAACATTCCGTATATAACCAGATTATGATAGCGTCCATATAATTGTTCGCCATCTTGAATCATGCCTTCTGTTTTAAATCCCAGCCTTTCAGGAATGGCACGGCTTTTAATGTTTTTTTCACCGCAGCGGATTTCCACCCGGTTTAGTCCAAGATCATAAAATACATAGTTTAACACACCTTGTACTGCCCTTGTCATAATTCCATGTCCCTGAAACTTTTGGCCAAGGTAATAACCAATGCTGGTTTGCCGGTTATGCCAATCAATTTGGTGGAGGCCCAAAGAGCCTGCCAGTTCTCCTTTATATACAATCCCGGCGTTAAATCCATTATTTTCGGCGAACTGTTTAAGCCACATTGGGATAATTCCATGATATTGGAAGGAGGAGGTCATACCATCCACCCAAGGCAGCCACTCCCTTAGATAGGTTCTATTTTCATCTACCAGTCTATACAACTTTTGTGAATCATGAAGCTGAAATAATTGAAGTTCAATGTCCTGATCAATTTTCAAGGTAAACATTACAAAATAACTCCTTTAATCAAGTATTTAGTGCTATTGGAAGGATAATAGAAAAGGATGTATTCTTCGGCATGGATTTGCAATAAATTTCACCCTTATGTTTTTCAATAATTTCCTTGCACACAAATAGTCCGAGCCCCGTCCCCAACTTTTTTGTTGTGAAAAAGGGTTCGAAAATTGTTTTTTGTATTTCCTCGGGTATCATCGGACCATTATTTGAGACTGTTATTTTGACGCTTGTCTCATCCAGGGATTCCGATACAATTCCAATTAAAGGATTCTCACTGCTCTGGTGGCCGAGTACATCAATGGCATTAAAGATGATATTAATGAATACTTGCCTTATTTCATCCGCATATCCATAAAGCTGAGGGTCACCTGACAACTTTTTATCAATTTTCACTTTCCCATCCAGAATACTGGGATAGAGAAAGTTTAAAACTTCCTCAATTAAAGTATTCAAACTGTAGTAACTCTTTTCTTTGCCAATCAGTTCCTTTTTTGATAGAAGAAGAAACTGTGAAATGCGGAAATTCAATTGTCCCAATTCGTTCGAAATGATATCCAGATATTTCATATCGGGAAAATCTGATTTTAACAGCTGAATAAATCCCTGAATGGAAGTAAGTGGATTGCGAAATTCATGAATAAAACTTGATGTCATTTGACCAAGCAAGGTAAGCCTGTCCTGATGTGTAGAGTCAATAAACTTGGTTTTTTCTTCTATAATTTTATTTTTTTCCTCGGTATAGTGGGAAACAGCAAAGTAAAGGAATTTGTCAAAACAGAAATTGATTAAATTGATTGATTCCTGCATGTCGCTCCAGTCCAGTTCAGCTTTAGAAAGATAGCTGTAAAGCACACTTCTGCCAAGATTAACGTTATAAACAAATTCCCCGATATTGATATTTGCCTCTACACGCTCTAGAGATACGCTTGTAGCCAGATGTTCTATGTATTCCAACAGTTCGTCCTGGGTCATTTTAAAAACCATTAACACCATATTGAAAAGGGACTCGCCATTAGCAAGTATTTTGTCCCTAAAAGGATCCTTGTCCGAAACAATAATAGATTTGTCCCAATCGTATAAAAGCTGCTGTTTCTGGCTTTTAAAAAAATTGAGTAAAGCCTCTTTTTTTTGAGTTAGCATGTTGGTCCTCCTATCGGGATAAATGAAAGTGGGCTTTAGATGAATTAATTCGATAGGGTGAAGCATAATTCCTTCTAAATAAAATCGTCCAATGGCCATGTTTTGCATATTCCATGTTTTTCCTTGTCGGAGATGAAAAAAAGTAGTATATTCGAAAAGGAATTAAATTTAATATTTCCACAGGGGGAGCTGCAAAAGCGGCTGAGAGTGAATGTTCGAGTTCTGACCCTATGAACCTGTTAGTTAACGCTAGCGTAGGGATGTGGTTTGAGGATATAGGCAATGCAGGGTCCCCAACCGTCCTGGATTGCTTTTTGCAGTCCACTTTTATGCGGAGCATTAGGTAATAGGGAAAGACACTCTCCAAATTAAAAGGGGGAAAAAGTTTTGAATCAGAAAAGCAATACATTGTTTTTAGTGGAGGTAGCAGTTTTTACAGCACTTGCTTATCTACTGGACCTGGCATCAGGTTTTATTTTTTCTAGAATCTGGCCGCAGGGAGGATCTGTTTCTATTGCGATGGTTCCTATTTTTCTAATGGCCTACCGCTGGGGAACCAAAGGCGGGGTTTTGACTGGCTTTTTATTAGGACTGCTTCAATTGATTTTAGGGTTTTCGACCGTTGTTCATCCTGTTCAGGGCTTCCTTGATTATATTCTAGCTTTTGCAACAGCGGGCCTTGCTGGATTAGTTGCTGCTGGCTTAAAGCAGTCATTGGCACAGAATCGAAAAGGGCAGTGGATGACCCTTGCAGTTGTCGGTGCTTTTATCGGAAGCCTGCTAAGGTTTATCTGCCATTTTATTTCCGGGATTGTATTCTTTGGTTCGTATGCACCCAAAGGCCAGCCTGTAGCACTTTATTCATTAATTTATAACGGCACATATATGCTGGCTAGCTTTGTTATCAGTGCAATCTTGGTGATTCTTGTTATAAACGCAGCACCAAGAACCATGCTCAATAGTACAGCTAAGAAAGAGTATTAATAAGCTGAAAAAAGCCCTCATTCCATATGGAAGAGGGCTTTTTTTTACTTATTTAAAAGAATAATTTAAACCGCAATGTCCGCTTGGTGGGGATGTTCCTTGGACTTAAATAAGAAAACAGCTGCTGAAAGCAACATAAATAATACAAAGAAGCCAAGCAAAATCGCCATGTTTCCAAAAGCTGCACCTGAGTCATTAAGTGAAATAATAGACTTAAATCCTTCTATTGTATAAGTAAATGGAAGGTACGAGCTCAGGTTACGGAGATTTTCAGGCAGCATTTCGATTGGGAGGTTAGCCCCAGTTGTAGAAAGCTGTAATACTACGAACGCAAGAGCCATGAATCTTCCGACATTCCCCAATGATGCAAAAAATAAAATAATACCTGAAAAAATGATACTTACAATTATGGTAAATAAAACGAAAGCCACTGGGTTATCTACATCCATTCCTAAAAAGCCAAGGACAACTAGTGATAATAGGAGAGCTTGTCCTACAGCAAGAACCGAAAGATTTAAGAACTTAGCTCCAAACCAGCTGAGCGCGGAAACTTCTTCAGGCCTTCTGAAATTAATAAATAATGATAAAACCAGAATTCCAACAAATAAAGCTAAAGATAAAACATACGGTGCAGTTGAATCCCGGTAGTGCGGATACTTATGAATCGTGCTTCCTGCCAGATTAACAGGTGAAGCAAACATTTGGATATTTTGATCATCCGCTTTAATGGCACTAGTTTTTTGTGCACCATCTTTTAATCCGGAAGCGAGCTGGTTCGACCCGTCATCAAGCTTGGCAGCTCCATCATTTAATTGAGTAACACCTGTTGTTAGGTCACCCCATCCTTGGTTAACAGATGCATTTCCGTCGCTGACCTGAACCATGCCTGTATGAATTTGTGCAGCACCGGCAGAAAGATCATGCCAACCTTTATCAACCGATGCATTTCCGGCTGAAATCTGAGCGGCTCCATTATCAAGCTTCGTTACGCCTGCAGTCATGTCACTCCAGCCTGTTTGGACGGTCTTTGTTCCATCGGCAATTTGAGTAGTGCCACCGTGGAGAAGTGTAACTTGATCAATCATTGTATTCCAGCCTGTCGCAAGGTCCGCTGTGCCCTTTTGAAGAGCAGGAGCCTTAGCGGCTAAATCAGCAACACCTGCATTGATTTGCGTCTGACCTGCTATTAAAGCATTAAGACCATCAACAGGTGTAAGTATCTTTCCAGGAACTCCACCAGGCTCAAATGCTTTTGGTAAAGCGGTTGCGCCAGCAGTAAGTGCAGAAAGATCGTCTTTTGTTTTTTGTGAATTTAGGTAGTCAGACATCTTTCTAAGTTCACCTATAGCGAAAAGATAAGGTGCTTTATTTTCAGATGTAGGGTTTGAAATATAATTCTCGATTAAAGAAACATAACCATCGAGTCCCTTTGCAGTAAGTGAGACACTCCCAACTAGATCGGTAACACCCTTCGATAGTTCTTCGGTTTTAGGCTTCACTACTAAAGTGAGTCCATTTTTGGTGTCATTTAAACCTTTTAAAATCCCTTCAGTGCCAGCTTTTAGAGCTGGTGCACTTTCTGCTAGGCTCTTCCCGCCTCCAGCGAGCTGCTGAACGCCAGGCTGCCCAGCTTTTAGAGCAGCAAGCAATTTTCCTGTCCCGTCATTAGCAGCAGCAGATCCTTGAGCTAAGCGGGTGATGTCGCCTGATTTACTGTTTAAAGAGGAAAGGAGAAGTCCAGTTCCATTTTTTAATTCCTTGGAACCACTTGCAAGTTTGGTTATATCACTTTGCTTAGAGGATAAAGAACCAGCCATCTCCGCAGTTCCTGCCTCAAGTTCTTGTGAACCGTCTGCAAGTTTTTTAATATCGGCTGATTTTTCTGTTAGTGAATCCAGCAGCTGGCCAGTTCCATCATGAAGCTGGACCGTTCCGTCATGCAGTTGAGAAGAACCATCCGCAGCTGTTTTAAACCCATTTGCTACATCACCAAGATTTGCAAAAATATTCTTTACGTATTTCTCGGTAATTTTATTAGCAAGCTGTTCGCGGATACTTTCTGTTGCAGTTTTGGTTACCTGTGCAGCCATAAAATTAAGACCTTCATTTTGAGTAAATTTAAGCTCCAGGTTTTTTGGGTTTGGTTCAAGTACAGTGGTTACTCTCTTAGAAAAATCCTTTGGGATTTCAATAATCATATAATACTTAAAATTATCAAGTCCGGATCGAGCTTCGTCTGAATCAACAAATTCCCAGCGCAAATCCTTGCCTTTTTTCAGATCAGCAACCAGGTCATTTCCTACATTAATTTTCTCATCTCCTGACATAGCACCTTCATCGTTGTTTACAACTGCTACTGGCAGGTTAGAAAGATTGTCATACGGACTCCATGTAGGAGAGAGAAGAATTCCACCGTACACAACAGGGATCAGCAGAGCAGCTATAACAGACAGTAAAACCCCTTTTTTTACCGCAAGTTTAGCTAATTCACTCCAAAATAAGCTAAAAACATTCAATTCATAATACCCCCTTTGTTTTTTTGTTGAGAAAAACTGAATGATCATTCATTTTTCACTCGATTTATATAATTCTATAGAAATGGTAAAAATACCTTTAATTTACAGAAAATAAAAAATATTGTAAAAATTATATTGGAATAATACTATTTACCTATGTATTGGAAATAAAATAGAAGTAGGTTTCTCTTAAATTTTGGCTGTGTTAAAAAGCAACTTTGAATTTATATGTTGATCGTAGCGCAAGGTCACGAGACTCCCGCGGAAAGCGACCGGCTCGGAGATATAATCAACAACTAAGATTAAAAGCGCCTAAATTTAAAAACCAAAAAAAGCGAAAAAAAAAGTAAATATGTCAAACTTATAAACTTTTATCCTTTTTCAACATATTCAAAGGAATTTCCCTTAATATTGCTTTTACATTTTTTTGTTTTTAATGTTAAAATAACTACATAGTAAAGATAATCATTCTCAATTAAAAGGGTGATAAGCATGTTTGGTCAGTTGAAAGCAGGAGAAAAAGGAAAGATCATTGATATCTCGCATGTAGGTCACCTTGTTAAAAGGCGTTTACTTGATTTAGGTATCACAGAGGGAACTGAGGTCTGTGTAAAATGTGTAATGCCTTTTGGGGGCCCCATCATGATTGAATCCTGCGGGCAGTGTGTGGGCATACGCCGCAAGGAAGCAGATTGTATTGAAGTGGAGCGGTTATAATGGAAGTTGCTTTAATAGGAAACCCCAATACTGGTAAAACTTCGTTGTTTAATAACTTAACTGGGTCCTATGAATATGTCGGCAACTGGAGCGGCGTAACTGTAGAAAAAAAAGTAGGACTGTTTAAAAATAATATTGGCAGATTAATTGATTTGCCAGGAGTTTATACATTAAATCCCCTTTCAAAGGATGAAGGGGTGGTTACATCCTTCTTTTTAAATGAAAAGGTTGATCGATTATTAAATATATTGGATGCCTCGCAGCTGGAGCGTAATTTGCATTTAACGGTCCAATTGCTTGAATATGGAAAGCCAGCTCTAATAGGGCTCAATATGGTTGATGTAGCTGCTAGCCGCGGAATAAATATCGATATTCAGAAGTTTTCCAGTATGGTTGGCGTAACCGTTGTCCCTGTGGTAGCAAGGAGCGGAAAAGGCTGCGACCAACTGGTTAATGTCATTTCCGATGGTGAGGATGCCTTAGACCGGAAAAACCTGGTTTATTATGGAAAAGATGTTGAGGACGTCATTTTATTAACAGCAGGTGAATTAGAGGGAAAAACCAACCATTCACCAAGATGGCTGGCACTTCAATGGTTTGAAGGAAACAAATATGTAGAAGAGTACCTTCGTACTATCATGAATCCGCAAAAAATGGAGGCTCTCCTCACTGATGTTACTGAAAAAGTAAAAGTCAAAGAAGGTGGCAAGACACTTCCTCATTTTATCTATTTAAAGAGAAGAATGGTTATTGAAAATATTTTGAGTGAATCGGTCAGGAAGAAAGAAGCTGGAACTCCCTTAACAGAAAAGATAGATAGTCTGGTAACAAACCGTTATCTTGGAATGCCTATTTTTCTGGCTTTAATGTATGTGATGTTTATGCTCACTTTTGACTGGCTTGGAACTCCTTTGGCTGACCTGCTTGATAAATTACTCACAGGTCCCGTAACAAATGGAATTGAGAAATTACTGTCAGTTGCTGGAGCGTCTCAATTTATCCATGACCTAATTATCCAGGGACTGGTTGCTGGTGTAGGAGGCGTACTTGTCTTTGTACCGCAAATATTTATCCTGTTCTTCTTCATATCACTTTTAGAAGACTCAGGTTATATGGCAAGGGTTGCTCTTGTTATGGACAGGATTATGGAATCTGTCGGATTAAACGGTAAAGCCTTTATTCCAATGATGATTGGCTTTGGCTGTAATGTACCGGGGATTATGGCTGCAAGGACAATCGAGACACCGCGCGAACGACTGTTAACCATATTGCTCACTCCGCTCATGTCCTGTTCAGCAAGACTTCCGGTTTATGCCTTATTTGTGGGGGCCTTTTTTCAGGGACAAAAAGCTTTAGTAGTTTTAAGCTTATATGTACTGGGAATTGTCGTTGCTCTTATTCTAGCTAAAGTTTTTTCTTCAACCATCTTAAAGTCGGAAACATCCTTGTTTGTGATCGAGCTTCCGCCTTACAGACTACCACAGTTTCAGGCACTTAGAAGAAGTACTTGGGATAAAGGGAAAGGCTTTGTTAAAAAAGCCGGAACATTTATTTTTGCAGGTTCTGTTTTTATATGGGTTTTATCGTATGCAGGTCCTGGCGGATTAAAGGTGGATATGGATCACAGCTTCCTTGCATCTATTGGTGGAGTGCTTGCGCCTCTGCTCGCGCCGATTGGCTTTGGTACTTGGCAGGCAGGAGCATCCCTTCTCACAGGCTTTTTGGCGAAAGAATCCATTATCTCCACAATGAATATCATCTATTTTGTTCCTAAGGGTGAAAACCTTCAGGGATTATTATCAAACTACTATACACCGCTTGCGGCCTATAGCTTTATGGTATTTATTCTTCTGTACATTCCATGTCTGGCAACAACAGCGACTATATACAAAGAAACATCATCCAAGAAATGGACTGCTTTCTCCATTATTTATGCCTTAGCAATAGCCTATTTACTGGCTGGAATCGTTTATCAGGGCGGAAAAATGTTTGGGCTTGTATAAGGAATAATTCCAACTCGAACAGCTGTGACTAATTCACGGAAAAGAGAAAGGTGTGGGATTTATGATCGCAAATATTATAATAGGCGGTGCCATCTTTAGCTATGCCAGCTGGGCTTTTGTCCGGTTTATCAATAAATCAAAAAAAGGCAAATGTGCGGCCTGCTCTCTGTCAAAAAATTGCGAAAGCCAGTGCAGTACTTTCGAAAGTAAATAAATCGATCAACGGCTGTTCCCCAGGGGCAGCTGTTTTTCTTTTAAAAAAGGATATTTATGTGTAAAATTTCACTATAACACCAGTTGAAGGAAGGGTTCCTAGTGACCAGGGAAGAAATTATAAAAAAGGTATCTGAAAAACTCCGTCTCATTCGTATGGAAGCAGGATATACCCAGGACAGAATGGCTGATATTATTGGTGTTTCAAAGAAAACTCTTGTTCAAATTGAGAAAGGTAGAGTCTTGGCAGGGTGGTCTACAGTAGTCTCTGCCTGTGCCTTGTTTAGGGAGTCCGATACCGTTCAATTCCTTTTTGGAAATGAACCTATTGAGGTCCTTGAAACTGTCGCCCGTGAAGGTATTGACGTAAAAAAACAAAAGACAATGGGTGGAAGAGTTTGGTGGAAGGAAGTATCCAGGGTAAATGAGTATGTCCTTCAGCAAAATATTTTAAGTAAACATTTTAGAATTCTCGATCAAGACCACTACAGAGTATTCAGCAGTTTTGATGAAGATTATTCCAAGATGCGCTTAGATGAACTTTCAGGACAAAATAACGTGTAGCAAAGGGCAGGAGCATCTTATTTTCATAGGCTTTTTCTCGTCCCAAAATGGTAATCTAACTAGCTTGAAACCCCCACAAATGAACCCTCATTTTCGAATCTTTTTCTAAAGGAATGAGGTGAAAAAATTATGGGTAATGCTGAATCGCAAAGCATGCACTCCACAATTCAAAAATGCCTCCAGCATCTTGATGTTTTAGAAGCAGATAATAAAACAAAACAAATTGTTTATATGTATATGGAAGCACTTTATAAAGAATTAGGCAGCCAGGATTGCAATCAGCAAAATAAATGACAAGAGGCCTTTGAATCAATGGAATCACATTCCGTTTCAAAGGTTTTTATTTTTGTGGCGCCGCATAGAATATCCCGTGTGTAAACGCCTTTATGAATGGGTAAGTGGTATTGCATCTTAGAAAAAAAAGGCAAATTTTTATGGTCTCAGGGGGAAAATATGAGGAAATTAGTGTTAATTAAAAATTGGAAGAAATGGCATATGAATCAGGTGATGATATTATTGTTTGCAACAATTATCCTGTCCTTTTTATGGTTTTTGCATAGCTTTTCCAATGATACAGATATTACTGCATTAAATAATGAATTATCTCAGCCTACCGTGCTGTATGATGTAAATGGAAAAAAGGCGAGTATGATATCAGGATCAAAGCATGAAGGAGTAGCAATCCGGCAGGTGCCAAAGTCCATGAAAAATGCTGTAGTAGCCATTGAGGACCGCCGTTTTTATGAGCATGGAGGAATAGACTACAAAGGTATCTTTAGGGCCTTTTTCAAAAATGCTGTGGCAGGCGAGGTGGTTGAAGGGGGCAGTACCATTACCCAGCAGCTTGCCAAAAACACCTTGCTTACTTCCAAAAGAACATATAAGCGCAAGCTAGAAGAATTCTTTTTGGCCAAAAAAATAGAAGGAAAATACAGCAAGGATGAGATCCTTCAAATGTACTTTAACCAAATTTATTTTGGCAAAGGAGCATGGGGGCTAAAAAATGCCTCCCAAAAATATTTTGGTAAAGACGTTAAAGATTTAACTATAAGTGAATCCGCCATCCTGGCAGGAATCATTAAAGCTCCATCAGCTTTAAATCCATATGACCATCTACAAGAAGCCATTGACCGAAGAAATATTGTTCTCGCAGCAATGAAAACACAAGGCTTTATTACAAGCGAACAATTTAAAAAGTCGGAATCTGAAAAGGTTGTTCTGAAAGATGGCGGAGGAGATCCTTTTTGGGGAAGGTATCCATATTATGTAGACCAGGTTTTTGAAGAAGCTATTAAAGAGTATGGACTATCTCAAAAGAAGCTTTTAGAAGGCGGATACGAGATTTATACTGAAATGGATCCTGGGATGCAGGCTTCAGCAGAAGAAACCTATAAAAATGATTCCTTATTTCCACAGGGAAATGGCCGTCTTGTTCAGAGCGGCGCCGTAATCATGGACCCTCATACTGGAGGAGTAAGGGCTCTTGTGGGGGGCAGGGGAGAACACACCTTTAGAGGTTATAATAGGGCAACCCAGTTACAAGCTCAGCCAGGATCCTCCTTTAAACCGGTTGCTGTTTATGCTCCTGCTCTGGAAGAAGGCTGGAATATTACGGATATGCTAAAAGATGAACCTATGAAATTTGGAACATATGAACCAAAGAATTATAACCATCAGTATCTTGGCGAGGTACCTATGTATGATGCTGTCAAAGAATCTATGAATGTACCAGCAGTCTGGCTTTTAAATGAAATTAGTATCAAAAAAGGCCTTGATTCAATTAAACGTTTTGGAATTCCGCTTGATAAAGAAGACCGTAATTTATCGATTGCACTAGGCGGACTTCATAGGGGCGTATCACCAATGAAAATGGCAGAGGCTTTTTCCGTTTTTCCGAATAAGGGAGAACGAATTCCTGCGCATTTAATACGTAAAATTGTCGACTCAGATGGCAATAAAATAGCAGGCTGGAAAGAAAAAGAAGTAAGGGTAACCACAAAATCTGTCACTGATAAAATGAACACTCTTCTGCTTGGTGTAGTTGAAGAAGGTACAGGAAAAGGTGCTCAGGTTCCGGGTTATGAAATTGCCGGAAAAACTGGTTCCACCCAGGTGCCGATCAAAGGAATCAATGGTGTAAAGGACCAATGGTTTGTCGGCTATTCTCCTAATTTAGTAGGGGCTGTTTGGGTAGGTTATGATAAAACAGACAGTAAGCACTACTTAACCACAACCAGCAGTGAGGGAGCAGCAAGGGTTTTCCAGCAGGTTATGTCCGAGGCTCTAAAAAATACCAATCCTGAAAGCTTTAATGTCCAGCATATAGGAGCATTAATGGAACAAAAGAGACAGGAAGAATTGTTGAAAAAGCAGCTTGAACAGCAGCAGGCCCAGCAAAATAGCCTGCAGCAGCAATTTAATGGGGCTGCGAAAAAGTGGGAAGAAAAGATTAAGAAAGAAAAAGAGAAGTTGGAAAAGAAAGTGAAAGGGCATGGAAAAGGGAAAGGCCATGGCCATGGCCATTAAGAAAAAGGGAGTATCTTAAAGGATACTCCCTTTTTTGTGCACCAACATGGGGATTAAGAAAGACTCAGGACTTGATTGATGTTCTTTTTCTGAAAAAATCATAGTTTTATAGCAATTAAGAAGTAAATTAACTAAAAAACTACCTAAAGCAAATCCAAATCCTCTTTTTTTAACTAAAGTACCCCGCTCCCATGATAAAAAGTTTTAATTTATCAATCAAATGCACGATTTCAAGGAAGGAATGCACGAATTCAGGGGAAGAATGCAAGATTTCAAAGAAGGAATGCACGAATTCAGGGGAAGAATGCACGATTTCAAAGAAGGAATGCACGATTTCAAGGAAGGAATGCACGTCTTGCATTTGCAAATGCCCAGTTCTTAAGTGAAATGCCCGCATTCATCGACAAATGCCCGGTTCTTAAGTGAACTGCCCGAACCGGTTCTTAAGTGAACTGCCCGAACTCATCAGCAAATGCCCGCCTTGAAGCTGGAATGACTGGATAAACCTTGAAGTGCCATCTCGTGTATGTATTGCCCTTCTTTCAGCAGTGCTGTGCACCATTCAAACACAATAAAAGCCCCAGGGTTTCTACCTGGGGCATACATTATAATCTATAACTGAAATGTTTCAGAAGTATTCAAAAAGCGCTTTTGTGAAATTTTAAGAACAGTAACATGACCAGTACACATATTACTAATAAGATCTAAATGCTCCTGAACATTTTCACCTTCAACGATAATTTTCAATGTAGATTTAGTTTTGCATGTTAATAAGAACGAAACAAGTTTTGTTAAATTAGTGGCATCAACTGCTTTATGGTTACTATATAGAAAGGTAGATCCGTTATACTGTTTGGAAGCTTGAAAGATTTCAAGCATTTTCTTCATAGTGAACTTGTTTCGAACGATGACATTAGTTGAAATAATTTCTTTCATCATTCTATTCTCCTTTGTCCTATTAGACTAGTTATTTGTTGTTTGTTGTTATTTATTTACCCAGCAGGAGAACGATTAAACCCTTTTAAAACAAAATGGGTAATTTGCCTAAAGAGTTAAGATTTTCAAATTATGTAAATTGACTTATATTAATTGCATATTGAATTGGAAAGGGTGTCTCAGCCTTGTTAACACTTATTCAGAATGGCGAAATTTACGCTCCTCATTATCTTGGGAAAAAGGATTTATTAATCGTTGATGAGAAAATTGGGTATATCTTAGATAAAATTAATTTACCTGAAAACTTTGTAGACATTAAAGTGGTTAATGCAGAAGGTAAATTAGTTGTTCCCGGCTTTATTGATTCACATGTGCATATTACTGGAGGTGGGGGTGAAGGAAGCTTCCGCACTCGTACACCTGAGATCCAGCTGACAGATGCCACTCTTGCTGGAATTACCACACTAGTTGGTGTTCTTGGTACAGACGGCACAACCAGAACAATGCCCAGCCTGATTGCAAAAGCACGCGGGCTTGAAGAAGAAGGAATTACCTGTTACGTACATACAGGCTCTTATCAGGTGCCCCTAAAAACACTAACTGGGAAAATTGAAGATGATATCATCCTTGTTGATAAAATAATTGGTGCGGGGGAGGTAGCTATTGCAGACCACCGGTCCTCCCAGCCAACAGCAGAGGAAATGGCGAAAATTGCATCTGCTGCCAGGATTGGCGGCCTGCTTTCTGGAAAGGCCGGAATCGTAAATGTGCATGTTGGAGATAGTTTTGATCATTTAAAGATAATTGAAGAGGTTGCAGAAAAAACAGATATACCTATCCGCCAGTTTCATCCCACCCATATAAACCGCAATCCACATCTGTTTGAAGAAGGTATCCGCTTTGCCAAAAAGGGTGGCTATGTTGATTTTACAACAAGTACTATCCCTAAGTTCTTTGAAGAGGGGGAGATAAAATGCAGTGCAGGATTAAGAAGAATGCTTGATGCCCATATTGATATATCGCAAATAACCTTTACTTCAGATGGACAGGCAAGCCTTCCTGACTTTGATGAATTTGGAGAACTTATTGGATTGAAGGTAGGAAGTGTTGCTACTCTCTATCAGGAGGTAAGGGACGCGGTCCTCGAAGAGTCTGTTCCACTTGAAATAGCATTACGAGTTATTACACAAAATCCAGCAGCTATCTTAAAGTTAAAACAAAAGGGAATGATTGTGGAAGGCAAGGATGCAGATCTTGTATTTCTTAACAAAGAGGATTACAACATTCACTCGGTTTTTGCTCGAGGGAAATTAATGGTTGAAAACGGAAAAGCAATTGCGAAAGGAACGTTCGAAAGGTAAAGGGCTGCTCCATGTGCAGTCTTTCTTTCTATATGGCCATTGCGGCTCTCATTGAAAAACAGGTCAGCCAAAAACCATTCATTTTCAACATGTAAAAAAACCAATAATGAACGCTAAAATAGTCAGATCTCTTTAAAGAAGGTACTTGTTCCCTTCCTCTGTCGAAATGCAAAGAATCGACGGAACGAAGATGCGAGACTCCTCGGAAATCCTCAATATGCTTTCGCAAAATGTGGTGCGATGTAAATTTCCGGATGTTTTTCTTGTGCATCGCATTTCCTGGTGTGTGGGGGATTTCAAGAGTGCTAATCAATGTCCTGCGGGAAAGCGGTAAGGGAGACCCCGCAGGCACACAGTACGCACCTAATGCGGAACTCAACAACCCTTTTTGAAAAAAAATAAAAACACTGAACGAAATTAAATTTAAAACGTCTAATTAATAGAGAGAAAAAGGAAGCGGGATACAGGGGAAAGTGAGGACTTAAAATCGAATGGACGACATTATTAAAAGTGCCAAACAGGGCGACCATATTGCTTTTGCAATCCTGTTTAAAGAGAATTATCCATTCCTGGTGAAATACTTAATGAAAATCACTATGAATCCCGATACAGCAGAAGAACTTGCCCAGGAAACAATGACAAAGTGTGTTCAAAAACTAGAGCTTTATAACGGGGAATCTAAATTTTCCACCTGGCTGATATCCATTGCCACGAACACGTATATAGACCATTGCCGGAAGAAAAAGAGGGAGAAGGAGTGGCATCTTCAGGAGGAAACCTCCAGAAAACTAAAATGGCATTTTGAAAGCAGGAATGAGGAATGGAACGACACCCTGGCCGCCCTGGGAAAATTGCCTGAGGAAGTGAGAATACCTATTATTTTAAAGCATTATTACGGATATTCTTATGAGGAAATAGGGAAAATGCTGAAAATATCTGCGGGAACAATTAAGTCAAGAGTGCATAACGGCATTATGTCAGTCAGAAGGGAGCTAAAAATCGATGAAGAAGAAGAAAATCGTATCGCTAGAGAACGAGCATCTAAACAAGGAAGATATTAGAACGATTGATGAGATCAAACAAGGTTTGGAGAAAATTGATCATATACCGGTTTATTCCCCGGATCTTCATTGGTTTGAAACAATGATTCTAAATGAAAAGCAGCAATATAAGAAAAAATTGATTAGAGATCTGACTCTATTTTTCATAATTGCCGCTTTTATCCTTACAGGAATTATTGTGTCCTTATATCACATGCCGATTGTTTTTATCGCCCTTCAGGCTGCAGGGGTCGTTTTTATTGTGTCTTACACCAGCCTTCGCGCTATCAGGAAGGTGAATGATATATGAATAAAGAAATGACGCCTGGCCTCATCCTGCTAGTTGCTATCATCTTATTATCCCAAAGCATCTTTTTGTTTTTGGATGCCAGAAAACGAAGCCATAACTACTGGCTCTGGGGCATAGTCGGGCTTATTCAGGCACCAATGCCTGTCCTGTTTTATTTAATCTTTGTTAGAAAAATTTTTGCGAGAAAAGAATGAATAATAGGGGGACAAGGAAATGATTATTGTAACCACTGAATCTATTCCCGGGATGGAAATTAAAGAGTGTCTGGGTCTCGTCAGGGGCAGCACAGTTCAGTCAAAGCACATTGGCAATGATATTATGGCAGGGTTAAAAACGATCATTGGCGGAGAAATAAAGGAATACACAGATATGCTGAATGAGGCGAGAGAAAAGGCTATCAGAAGAATGGAAGAGGAAGCGGAAAGGCTGGGGGCAAATGCGATTGTTGCAATGAGGGTGGCAACCAGTTCAGTCATGCAGGGGGCCTCTGAAATTATTGCATATGGGACAGCGGTGGCATTAGATTAAAAAATTAAAAAGTTTCTGAAAATGGGAATTGACTTTCATTTCATCTGGTGTTAACCTTACAAAGGAAGAAAATTAAGGAAATGGAGGGGTTGCGAAATGTTGATGATTCAGGCTTTTCACTCATTAACTGAATATGAAATAGTGAATGTAACCTGTCCATATAAGCTCCTTTTTTAATTTTAAAAAAGTATTCTTATGGCATGGGCTGCGTTCTTATACGCTTCCTGTGCCATTTTTAGTTTAAATTGTATTTTAGTTTAACAAGGCATAGCGTATGTTAATTGCGTTATGCCTTTTTTTAATGGTTAAGAAAGCATAAAGTTTTACCTTTTAAATTGTCTAGCTCCAGCGCCCAGCGCCTAGTGTCCATCCCGCTTCTCCCTACGATAAGTCAACATCGAAATGCTTTGCATTTCGTGTATCCTTTATCTCAGTCGAAAGTGGGCCCCAGTCCATACGTCGCTGAACGGGCGCTTACGCTTTTCTAATTTTTCTGGGTTAATGTTTTGGATAATCTGATCATAGTTCCTGTGGAGACCCCCGGGACAGGGAATATCACATGAAGAAAAGCTCAGCTTTTCGAGGGAGTGGCGATTTAGCCTTTCATCTTCTGATCAGGGCGCTTACGTTTTTTGTTTTGGAGACAATTGGTTCATTCCAATTCTCAATAAAATTTAGGAGGATACGTCATGTACAATTTTACGGAAGTTCGGCTTGCTCATCTTGAGGGAGATCTCGATGGCGGATAGTTAAGGACACCTAAGGAGGAGATATTAATATGTTTTCAGTTTTAAAGAAGTTAGGCTGGTTTTTTAAAGAAAATTGGAAAAGATACGTTTTGGCTGTTTCCTTATTAATTCTGGTTGGAATTCTGGATGTAATTCCCCCGAAATTAATCGGATCAGCAATTGATGATATTCACTTTGGAAGGATGTCCAATGAGAAAATCATTCATTATCTCGAATACCTGTTTTTAATAATGGTTTTTTCGTACGGAATTACTTATGTATGGATGTATAACCTATTTGGCGGTGCTTTTCTGGTAGAAAGAAAGCTTCGTTCGCAATTCATGGGGCACTTATTAAAAATGACTCCCTCCTTTTATGAAAAAAACAGGACGGGAGATTTAATGGCAAGGGCAACAAACGATTTAAAAGCCATTTCTAATACGGCAGGGTTTGGGATTCTTACCTTAATTGATTCCTCCGTTTGGATGATGACATTACTGTTCACTATGGGGTTTTTTATCAGCTGGAAATTGACTATAGCTTCAATCCTTCCTTTGCCTATAATGGCGTTACTGATGAAAGTTTATGGAAAAAGAATTCACGCCCGTTTTATGGAAGCACAAGATGCTTTTGGTGACCTGAACGACCGGGTGCTTGAATCAGTTGCAGGTGTGAGGGTAGTAAGGGCATATGTACAGGAAAAAGCTGAAGAGAAAACGTTTCATGAGCTAACAGAGGATGTTTTTAATAAAAATATTAAAGTGGCAAGAATTGACTCTTTGTTTGACCCGACCGTTAAGATACTTGTCGGCCTAAGCTATTTAATTGGACTTGGATATGGGGCATATCTAGTTTTTCATCAGGATATAACCCTTGGGGGACTTGTGTCTTTTAATGTATATCTAGGAATGCTGATTTGGCCAATGTTTGCGATTGGTGAGTTAATCAATGTCATGCAGCGCGGAAATGCATCTCTTGACCGAGTTCAAGAAACTCTTAATTACAAAGAAGATGTTAAAAGTCCGGAGCAGCCAGTACTGGTTTCATCTCCAGATAATATTAACTTTGATGAGGTTACCTTCCGATATCCTTCCTCAGCGACGGATAACTTGCAAAAAATTAATATTCATCTTAATAAAGGTGAAACATTAGGAATTGTTGGGAAAACGGGCAGTGGCAAAACCACTTTTATAAAACAGCTTTTGAGAGAATATCCGCATGGAAAGGGTGCCGTTTCGATTTCTGATGTACCTATTCAGGACCAGGAGCTGAACCAGGTTCGCGGCTGGATTGGATATGTGCCTCAGGATCATGTTCTTTTTTCAAAAAGTGTAAAAGAGAACATTTTATTTGGCCATAAGAGTGCCACAGAGGAAGAACTCCAAACAGCCATTGATTTATCTGCCTTCCGTAAGGATTTAGAGATACTGCCTGAAGGTCTTGAGACACTGGTAGGAGAAAAAGGAGTTGCACTCTCAGGTGGGCAAAAGCAAAGGATTTCTATCGCCAGAGCGCTAATTAAGGATCCTGAAATCCTGATTTTAGACGATTCCCTCTCAGCGGTTGATGCAAAGACCGAAAAAAGAATCATTGATAATATCAGGGAGGTTCGTCAGGAAAAGACGACTATTATTGTTTCGCACCGGATGTCAGCTGTACAGCATGCCAGCCAAATTATTGTACTGGATGAGGGCAGAATCATTGAAGAGGGAACGCATGAGGAACTGATAGCCCAAAACGGCTGGTATAAAGAACAATTCATGCGTCAGCAAATTGAAGCAAACCAGGAAGAGGAGGTTTCAGCATGAGTACAGGAAAACAATTATTAAGATACGCATTAACTTTTAAAAGAATAATATTTGCGGCCCTAATCATGCTGACCATTTCCGTGGCTGCAGACCTTGCTGGGCCGTTTATTGCCAAAACGGTGATTGACCAGCATATACTTGGCATTGAATCTGTTTGGTATGAAGCGGGAAAAGGGGACAGTACCGTAAAGTTTCATGGAAGCTATTATAAGCGTGAAAAGTATTTTTCGAATAATGAAGAAAAAGGCCAGAGTGCAAGGATACTCCAGGCGGGAAGAAATTTTGTCTTTATTAATAGGGATTTAAAGTTTGATGGCAAACGAAGCTTTAAGGATGGAAAGCTGACCGTTCAGCAGGGGGAAAAAACGGCTGTTTACCGGGCGGCCCAATTATCCCCGGGAGAGGTGCTTGCTTTTTCAAGACCTGAAATACCAATGATTATTAAGCTTTTGGCTATTTATTTTGGACTGTTGGTGGTCTCTTCCATTTTTCAATACGGGCAAAAGCTCTGGCTGCAGACATCCGCCAACCGCATTATTCAAAAAATGAGGGAGGACATCTTTAGCCATATTCAGAGGCTCCCAATAAAATATTTTGATAATCTTCCGGCAGGTAAAGTTGTTTCCAGGATAACAAATGATACAGAGGCCATTCGGGAGCTTTACGTTACCGTACTGGCAACCTTTTTTACAAGTGTTATTTATATCGCCGGAATCTATATTGCTCTTTTTATCCTTAATGTTAAATTGGCTGCCATTTGCCTTCTCCTGCTGCCGATTCTATATGGCTGGATGATTGTATACAGGAAGTATGCATCCAAGTATAATCAGGTCATTCGTTCGCGTATAAGTGATATAAACGCTACTGTAAACGAATCCATTCAGGGTATGAATATTATTCAAGCATTCGGCACAGAGAAAGAAACGCAGCAGGAGTTCGAAAAGCTTAACAAGGAGCATTTTGTGTACCAAAATAAGATGCTGAATCTAAATTCAATGACCTCACATAACCTTGTAGGTGTATTGAGGAACCTTATTTTCCTAGCGTTTATTTGGTATTTTGGTGCTCAATCGCTTCAAGCAGATGCAGCTATTTCACTCGGTATGCTGTATGCCTTTATTGACTATATCAACCGATTGTTTCAGCCTGTCCAGGGAATCGTGAATCAGCTTGCAAATCTTGAGCAGGCTATCGTGGCAGGCGAAAGGGTATTTAAGCTAATGAATGAACCTGGGGAGGATGTAAGTGAAGAAACTATTCCTCGGTATAAGGGCAATGTTGTTTTTAACGATGTATCCTTCGGCTACAAAAACGATGAATATGTTTTAAAGAATATAAATTTTGAAGCGAATCATGGTCAAACCGTTGCACTGGTTGGGCATACGGGCTCAGGAAAAAGTTCGATTATGAATTTGCTGTTCCGCTTTTACGAAAGCAATAAAGGAAAAATAACCATTGACGGAAAAGACATTACAAGCCTGCCCCGCCAAGTGATACGGAAGCATATGGGCATTGTTTTGCAGGATCCTTATTTATTCACAGGAACCATTGCTTCCAATGTGAGCCTGAACGATCCTTTTGTCACTCGAGAAAAGGTAGAAAAAGCACTGAAGGACGTTGGGGCTGAAAAAGTATTCAGGAATTTGGAGAATGGGTACGATGAGCCAGTTATAGAAAAAGGCAGCACTCTTTCAAGTGGGCAGCGACAGCTCATTTCCTTTGCAAGGGCGCTTGCCTTTGATCCAGCTATTCTAATTCTGGATGAAGCAACCTCTAATATTGATACAGAAACAGAGGCTATTATTCAAGAAGCTATGGATGTTCTTAAAAAGGGCAGAACCACCTTCATTATTGCCCACCGCTTGTCGACCATAAGAAATGCTGACCTTATTCTGGTTCTTGATCGCGGAAAAATAGTGGAGCAGGGTAACCATGAACAATTGATGGAACATCGCGGCAGATACTACCAAATGTATCAATTACAGCATAAAGCAGGATAAATAGTAGAGCCGGCCCCCTAGGTCAAGGGGGGCAGGCTTTTTTAGCTGATCAGAGTTTATATCCATAAATCCTGAACGCATCATCCAAAGTTATTTGAGGCATTGAAAAAAATTTGAGGTTCTTTCTATAACCGTTTTTCCCTTACTACAACGAGTTTCGGTCACATGAAGCAAGATCTTACGTGACCATTTTTCCTTGATTCAGCATTTTTAGGGAATGAATTTGGTCAATAAAGCAGGTATCAATAGGTCAAACCCACCCTGCAATTCAAAAATTCATTAGAAAAAAGCTGGCTGTACGTAAAGTCAGCCGTATCAAAAATAGAAATTGAAGAAGGATTAACTGGAAGCATGTCTTTTTTGAACCGGTAAGAGCCTATTCTTTCCCCGACTGGTAAATAAGTAGGGCAAACAACAGTCCATATTAATCCTGAATCCTTTAATAGTAAATATGCCTGTAAATGGTCTTCAGCATCTCTTGTGCTTTTCCTTCTTGATTCTGAGGATTGAAAACGGTAGAGAGCAGGCTCAGAACGTGCCTGTAAAATTCCGGCTGTTCCTAGTGTAATGATTCTTTTTATGCCCTGCTCTTTTATTGATTTGATAATCAAAGGCATTGACTGTGACAGGGTTTGATTCCCCCCGGTATTTAGAGCACTAATTACAACATCTGTATTGGCCATAGCATCTGATAAATCCTCAGCATTTAGGACAGAGCCGGGAAGCACGGTTAAATTCCCCTTCGACCCTATAATTTTAGATGGGTCACGAACTAGGGCATGTACAGAATGGTTTTCCTTTAACGCATTTTCTAAAATAATGGAGCCAACCCGCCCTGTGGCTCCTAAAAGGCAAATGTTCAATTAATATTCACTTCCTTGTCACTAAATTGAAACAATCTAGGCTGATGGGAATTTTATTTGTATGTTACGTTTGTTAGTGTGTCACTAGTTAATAAAACAGGGGGAGAGTGCGATGACAGATTTTTCTGTTACACTTGGCATTGGCAGCATCATGATACTTGTTTATTATATCGGATATATGGTCGCGAAACACTAAACTGCAAACAATCGTTTGCAGTTTTTTTCATAATATATACATTAAAAGAGGTTAAAAAGGGAAAAGGAAAAAGTGGATATTCAAAAGTCTGTACATATTAAGGAGGATTTTAATGGCAGAGTTTAGAGTCGAACGGGATACACTTGGAGAAGTCCGGGTACCTGCGGATAAGTTTTGGGGAGCTCAGACGCAGAGGAGCAAGGAAAACTTTAAAATTGGAATAGAAAAAATGCCAAAAGAAGTAGTTTATTCTTTGGCGTATATCAAAAAGGCCGCAGCAATTGTAAATCATCGTTCGGGCAAGCTGAAAGAAGAGAAAATGAAAGTAATCACTGAAGTTTGTGATGAGATTATAGCAGGCAAATATGACGAACATTTTCCGCTAGCTGTTTGGCAAACTGGAAGCGGAACCCAAACGAATATGAATGTAAATGAAGTTGTTGCCAATCAGGCAAATGAAATCTTAAAAGGGCAGGGAAGTTCTGAAATCATTCACCCAAATGATGATGTAAATATGTCGCAAAGCTCTAATGATACATTTCCTTCTGCCATGCATATTGCAGCTTATAAACTAGTAGTCGAAGATCTTATTCCTGCGTTAAATGAATTAAAGAAAACATTCACTGTAAAAGAAAAAGCTTATGATAAGGTAATAAAAATAGGCAGAACACATCTTCAGGATGCTACTCCTTTAACGCTGGGACAGGAAATCAGCGGATGGAAGGCTATGCTCGAAAAAAATGAAAAAATGATTGGGGAAGCTGTATGCCATCTCCTTGATCTGGCCCTTGGCGGTACGGCCGTTGGTACAGGAATTAATGCCAGTCCTGTTTTTGGGAAAGAAGCGGCATCAGTCATTGCTGAAAACACCGGCCATCCATTCCGAACTTCCCAAAATAAATTCCAGGCATTAACCAGCCATAATGAGATTGTCCATGTCCATGGCGCATTAAAAGCATTAGCGGCAGATCTAATGAAGATTGCAAACGATGTTCGGTGGCTTTCCAGTGGCCCCCGCAGTGGAATAGGAGAGTTGAAGATCCCATCAAATGAACCTGGAAGTTCAATAATGCCAGGCAAGGTTAATCCAACGCAGAGTGAAGCAATGACAATGATTGCCTGTCAGGTATTTGGTAATGATACAACCATTGCATTTGCTGCGAGCCAGGGCAATTTTGAGTTAAACGTATTTAAACCTGTGATCATTTATAATTTAATCCAATCTATTAGGCTTTTGGCAGATGGGATGACATCATTTAATGAAAACTGCGCGGTAGGAATTGAGGCAAACGAAGAGGTTATTAAGGCACATGTTAATCGATCCCTGATGCTTGTAACAGCCCTAAACCCACATATCGGTTATGAAAAAGCTGCTGCAATTGCTAAGCTGGCCTTTAATGATAATTCAACCTTAAAGGAAGCGGCTATCAAAACTGGATATTTAACTCCAGAAGAATTTGACCAATGGGTTAATCCGGAAAGAATGGTTTAGAAGCCTTTTTGAAAAACTGAAAGCCCCCTCCATAATAGAGGGGGCTTAGCCATTTTATTTAATTGGTGAAAATTTTCCTAGTCTTAGCGGAATCCGCCGCCAAGCTGTTGTTCAGCCATGCTTACAAGACGCTTAGTAATTTCTCCACCTACAGAACCGTTTGCGCGAGAAGTAGTTTCAGCACCCAATTGAACTCCAAATTCTTGAGCAATTTCCATTTTCATGGATTGAAGTGCTTGGTCTGCTCCTGGTACTAGCAATTGATTGGAATTTGAGGAATTGCTTCTAGTTGATTGATTAGCCATCTTGATTCATTCCCTCGTTTCATTTTTTTTTTTTTTATGGCTGGGTTAGCTGGAATTGAACCAGCAGGCAAGTATATTTCTTGCTTACCAAAACCTGGTTTAACCCACCGATAGCAGGGGATGGCGCTTTAAGCCATCTGTAAAAGATGTTAATGTGTTCCTTTGTTAATTCTATTTTGTTTAATTCTTCTATGGATATACAAAAAAAATTAGGTAATTAATTCCTTTTTTGAATTACCTTATGTTTATGACTGAAAGATTTACATAAAGGTAAGTTTAAGATATACACTACGGCATTAAGAAAAAGTGAAAGGAGATATCTTATGGAGGTTTGCCCTTTATGTAATGGATTGAGAGAAGTTCATGTTTCTTGTGGAAATTGCGGAAATGAAATGGCTGATAATGGGAAAGAAATGGATTACTATGATGATTATAGTGCTTACATGCCTACTGATCTTATGAAAATGGAGGATGGTTTCCCTGATACCTATTCGGCCCATAAATGTCCGCACTTATTTACCTGCAGTAAATGTGGTAAAAACGAAACGATTTTAATAAAAGAATAACCCTGCTGAATTGGCAGGGTTATATATTTATGGTTTTTTATATCTAGATAGTGGAGAAGGTTAAAGAACAGCCTTCTCGCTAGCTCATCTTATTTTTTTAGCCCCTGTCAAGTTGACACTTCCGCATCCTTTATCTCAGTCAAAGTGGAGGCTCTCTGAACAAGGAAAGCTTCGAGGAAAAAAGTCAGAAAGGCGATGCCACAGGAAGTGGCATCGCCTTTCATCATAAGCCTTAAGCGCTTAACAGGCACTAACGCATTTCTTATTATTTCTCATTAGTTGGACGAAGACGAAGTTCAGATTCAGCGTCGAAGAAATGAGCTTTATTCATATCAAATGCAAGCTCCATTTTATCTCCAGGCTGGATATCTGTGCGGGAATCTACGCGAGCTACAAAGTCCTGGCCGCCAAAGTTAGAATAAATCATGGTTTCAGCACCAGTCAGTTCAGATACATCAATGTTAGCTAGGATTTTGGAACCTGCAGAAGCATCAATGAAGATTGGCTCATCATGGATATCTTCAGGACGTACGCCTAGAACGATTGGTTTGCCTACATAACCTTGCTCGCGAAGATATTTCATTTTTCCTTCTGGAACAGCAACAGATTCATTGCCAATAACGAATTTGCCGTCTTGAAGAGTTCCGCTAAAGAAGTTCATTGCAGGTGAGCCGATGAATCCGCCAACGAATACATTTTCTGGCTTTTCATAAACCTCTTTAGGTGAACCAACCTGCTGGATAAGACCATCCTTCATAACAACAAGGCGAGTAGCCATTGTCATAGCTTCAGTCTGGTCATGTGTTACATAGATAGTAGTAGTTTGAAGGCGTCTGTGTAATTTTGCAATTTCAGCACGCATTTGTACACGAAGCTTTGCATCAAGATTGGAGAGCGGCTCGTCCATTAAGAATACTTTTGCATCACGTACGATGGCACGTCCAAGGGCAACACGCTGGCGCTGACCACCGGACAGAGCCTTTGGCTTACGGTCAAGATATGGTTCCAAACCAAGAATTTTAGCAGCATTTTTTACACGTTGGTCAATTTCAGCTTTAGGGAACTTACGAAGCTTTAAACCAAAAGCCATGTTATCATAAACGCTCATATGAGGATAGAGTGCATAGTTTTGGAATACCATTGCGATATCACGATCTTTTGGAGCTACATCGTTAACGCGTTTTCCATCAATAGAAAAATCACCTTTTGAAATTTCTTCCAAGCCAGCAATCATACGAAGAGTAGTAGATTTACCACAGCCGGAAGGGCCAACGAAAACGATAAATTCTTTGTCTTCGATATGAAGATTAAAATCACTAACTGCAGTTACTTTATTATCATAAATTTTATAAATGTGATCGAGTTTTAATTCAGCCATTTATAACAGCCTCCAATATTTTGTGTATATTTGTAGTGTATAAAAAAAAGCCCATTAACGTAATGGACAACATGCACAAATATGTAAGGGCTTTTTTTAGGCACTATGTTATAGTCCTTCGGGAATTGCAAAAAGCTGACAGGCTAGATAAACAGTAAAAGCACCATTAAAGTCTTTTAATTGTATCCCTGTTTTTTCAGTGAATTTCTCCAAACGATATTGGAGAGTATTCCGGTGAATGTACAATTTTTTTGCAGTCAGACTTGCATTTGAATTATTCTCAAGAAAAACCAGAATGGTTGAGAACATTTCAGGGTCTTCATTAAAAGCTCCGGAAAGGGTGGAGAACAATTCCTGTTTAATCTTTTCAGGTAAATGGAAAGCCACGTAGGAAGGAAAAATACGTTCATAGGTGAAAGTAGATAATCTGCCGGGAATATATCGTGAAAAAGAAAAATATTCTTTTTCCTCCTGCAGGAAAACCCGAACCTGGGTATCCATTTCATGGTATTTTCCTAAATAGAAGGTGGTTTTCACGTAAAAATCCGTTTCAAGCGTTTCTGACATTGCCTCGAATTCTTTTTCCGTCATGATGATTTTCCCTTTTTTTTCAATGATAATTCCTGTATGATCATTTTCCCAAAGAACAATAACATCTTCCGAACAAAATCCTTTAATTGCTGATTCCAATTCAGGCTGATCAAATACCTCACCGCTAATATGAAATTGGATAAAGCGAATTTGAGAACCGCTAGGATGTGCCGGTGGCTCGCCGCCTAAAAACAAATACTCGTTCCAGCTTTTTGTGATAGGAGGAAGGGTGGCATCATCACTAAAAGTATAAAGTGTTTTAAGAAGCAAAAGTTCTTTTTTTCCTATTTCCTTCTTTGGAATAGCAACCCACTCTTTATGGTCTTCATCATAGAACAAATGATGGTCGTTAAAGGAAACGTCTGGGGGAGCTGCTGAGAATAATGCATTGGGATATAAGGATAGGATTTTTTTTAACATGATTAGTTCCTCATTTTTAGCCGTATAGTATTTTAAAAGGAATTGAAAGAGTGTATGTTATTTTTGTTAAACCTTTCGTGTCTATTATAACAGTTGAAACATAGGGAAAAAAATAATACCATAAAGCATTATGCACAGTTAAAGTTAGGAAAATGAGCTTGATAAATGTATAATTAAAAGGATAAGGAGGTCGTGTTCGTGGCAGAGATTCAGCATTTGGAATATTCACAAGAAATGAAGAACCGTTTGAAGCGCATTGAAGGACAGGTACGTGGAGTTATCAGAATGATGGAAGAAGATAAACATTGCAAGGATGTTGTAACGCAATTGTCGGCCGTCCGTTCAGCTGTTGATCGCGCTATTGGATATATTGTGGCTAAAAACCTGGAGTCTTGTATCATAGAAGCAAAAAGTGAAGGTGTTTCCGCAGAAGATGCTATTCAGGAAGCAGTAAATATGATTGTAAAAAGCCGATAATCAGGCTAACCATTAAACAGTTCAAAAGCTGGCCTCAGGGACCAGCTTTTTGTTTTTAAAGAAGTACCAATGATTCTTCTTTTGACCGTTCGGGGAACTTTTGCATTTACCCTTTATTGATCATCTTTGGTTATCATAGACGTGGAACAGCATTAATTCATGAAGCTGTTTTATTAAATCGGCTTCGTCCTCTTTTTCTGGATTAACTCCAGCCCATTCCACACTTCCATCTTGATGATAAATACCTGAAAAATTTTGTCTTTTAAAGTAAAAAGAAAATTGCCAGCCTGGCATATTTTTGTTTTCAAATAAAGATTTAAATTGAAAATGTGACAGCATGATGATCATCTCCCTGTGCCCATTTTACCTTTTCTGCCGCCACACGTGAACTTTTTTCTGCTAGTTAAGAAATTATCTGCGATTGGAAAAACAATCGGCATAGATTCTTTATTCTTTTTTTCTCGATTTCCTGTTCATCAAAGCTCATCGGTTTAGAATTTATTTCAAACAAATAATAGTTTCCCTTACTGCTTACTCCTGCGTCTATTGAAAACTCACCAAAAAATCCCCAATGATCTGTCAGCCATTTGCCGGCTTCTTCAACCACAGTTTTTATAAATTGGTCATGTTCCTTTGTCCTAATTTCTTCATAAGGCCTTATACTGCCTCCGTGTGGTACATGGGTGGTGATATCCTGAACAGACGATTGCCTGATTCCAACACCGGTTACTTCATAACCAGAAAAATTAGCATGAGCCAGTATTCTGAAGTCGCAACGCTGTCCACCAAGAGATACAGGATTGATCGCCTCCTGGCCAAAGTACTTTCGAGATTGCAGAAGAGCTCCCCATTGATCCCAAAACTCTTCAATATCCAGGAAAGTTTCCTTATGTCTGCAGCTTCGGAAGAGGAGGCATTCCTTGCTGTATTCAAGTTTATAAAGTCCTTTTCCACTTGCTGATTCAGGGGACTTTAAATATATGGAATTATATTTATTCAATAAGGATTCAATACTGTTTTTATTCTCTATTGAAATAGTGTCAGGAAGGAAATCCTTTAGAATGGGATGTTCCTGGAGAAGGAGGTAGAGCTGGAATTTATTAATAAACCCTGGATTGAAAAATGGAATGTTTTTGTCCTTTAGAAGTTCGAGAAGTTGTTTATAATCACTTTCCTTTTCATTTCGGCGAAAAGGTATCCGGTTGTAGACAATGTCGGGAAGCGGAACAAGGGCCGGTTTCCAAGCCTTTTGATCAGGTGAGTAGATGAAGCCTTTTATCTTATTATTTCTGATATCTCCAGCTGTAAATACAAAACTGCAGCCTTTTAACCGTAAAAGCTCCTCTTGTATTCTAATAAAGAGAGAGCCATTTCCCGCCAGGGTATTATCTGTCTTTCTTCCTGTCAAAATACCAACTAAAGGTCCGGCGTGCTGATCCTTTTCACTTAAATCAAGACAGAAGGAGCCAGGGCTTATGAACCTTCGTTGAGTCAATAACTCTCTCGTTCCCCCAAATGAAATAGCTTCCTCTCCGGTGTGGAACCAGCCTGACTCGCTATTACTATAATAAATTTTCATTTGAAAATTTCCTCAGGATAATAAATGGATTGTTCTGTAAGATAGATAGCAAAAGCAATTGATAGTTTCCTAGTCAGCAAGTCAAAACCTTTAAGCTCCGGATGGCTAAAAATAGATCTTCCAGGTTTTGAATTTGCTTCAAAAAGCCAAACCTTCCCGTCACGGTCCACTCCCAGGTCAAAGCCAATTTCGCCGATAATTCCTTCCATGTTTTTTTCAAGAGACCTGCTTAAAAGAAGAGCAGCTTCGGAGAGATTTTTGCATAAATCCCTGCTTTCGGCAGGTGGGAAGATTTCCTCAGGGGTTTTAATGACTCCTCCATTTTTTAAATGAGTGGTCACACTTCCTGGCCCGGCAATTTTAGCAGCTATCGCTGTTACTTTCCAAAAGCCCTTATCATCTTTGTTTGTATGAACCCTGAAATCAATTTTTCTCTGTTCATTTTTAATAAGGCTGATTCCTTGTTGAACAAGCATGCTGTTCAGGCGTTTACCTTCAAAAACAGTATTAAAAAGTCCATCCAGAGTTGCAAACTTCCTTAGCCTGTTTACACCGTCACTGTCGTTATACCTGCAATAGTAAGACTCCTCCTGGTCATCAAAAATAATTTGGTGAATTCCCAGGCCTAGGCTTCCATTTATAGGCTTCAGGTAGAGGTGACTGTGCATAGCCAGCAGTTCTCTTACTTGTGATACAGAGGAGAAAGCTTGGGTTTCGGGTAAATACTCTCTTACAGTTCGGTCCTGAACAAGGCCATTGAATACATCCAGTTTATTAAAGAACCCAGGATTATACCACGGAATAAGATAGTCGTTTTGAAGTCTTTCTTTTACTTTACGAAGGATCGAGTTATTCTCCGTTCTTCGATTAGGCAAGCGGTCGTAAATAACATTTGGGAAGGGAACTTCGTGGATTTCCCAGCCATTTTCGTGATAAAAGAATCCTTTTATCAGACCGCGATCCCAGTCAATATGCTGTTCTCCAAAAACAAATGGCAGTGCTCCCACCATTTGTTTTACAGAGAGAAGCTTTGAAAAGAAAAGAGATCTTTCACCAATAGGTCTAATGGAAAATGGCGTAAATCCAGCTGTGAAAATTCCAACAAGCGGGCCAATAAATAGGGTTTGGTTTTCAATAAAAACATGAAGAGGGATTTTATAGTCAGGAAAATAAAGCATCTCGGCTACATTTTTTCCAAAAACAAATTTCTCTTTCCTTTCAGGATGAGAAATAAAATTTACTTCTATTGACTGAGATCCGAATGTAAGTTTTTTAATATTACGTCCTTCTAAAAGAGAAGGAGGACAATAGACAGCTGTCTGATTGGAATCCGAGATTTCAATGAGATAACGTTTTCGCATGATAGGGTTTCCTTTCCTTAAGGCCGCTGCCAGAAATATAACTGCCATATAATAAAGGAGCCTGATAAAGTGTCTCCTTCAATTCCTCATGTAATTTTAAAATAACCTTCCTTCCCGGTTTTGAGTTTACATCAAGGATCCAAACAGAACCATTTTTTGCTACGCCAATATCAATGCCTAATTCAAATAGTGGTAAGAACTCTTTTTCAAGCAAAAGGGGAAGATGCTGGATAATATAATCTATTTCAGTACTAATATATTCCCAGTCATGGGCAGGAAGTGTTTCAATCCAGTGATTATAATCTACGAGACGTCCGCCGGCACTTAAATTGGAAAGCAATCCCCCTGTGTTTCCTATCCTTATCCCGCGGCCCCGTTCTGACCAATTTCCATTCTCATCTTTTTGCAGAAATAACCTAACATCAAAGGGCTCCAGATCTTTATTGGAAAGCTCCAAATAGGGCTGAAGCAGATATTTTCGGCTTTCCAGCAGCTGATCAAGCCAATGTACAAGCTTAGTTTCATTAGGGAATATTCGGGAAATGATCTTCTTTTGTTTTTCGGTTTTGACATGGAAATTCCGGTCGTTTTTCTTCACATAATAAATTCCATAACCCTGAGAGCCATTTATTGGCTTTAAGATCAGCTTTTCCTGCCTTTTCAGTCTCTCTAATACCATGTCGGAATTGATGGCCTCGAGAGAAGGGGGCAGATATGGCGCTAAAAGGGTATTGGACAGAGCGCTATAAAGTTCAAGCTTGTTGGGAAGGCCATATCCCAGAAAGGTAATATCGCTTCTGCTTTTTAGCCATGCAACGATTGAAATACACTGTTTGGAATGCTCATCATCTCCGTAAAAACAGCGATCATAGAGGAGTTCAGGTAAAGGGAATTCGCACTCCTGCCAGGATTGTATTTCCGATTCATACTTAAGTCCATTCACCTGGTGTGTCACGGGATTTATTTTGGAAGGTATAAAACGGAAGCAATCGAGTCCGTTTAATGCTGCCCGGCTGGCTATTTGATTAATATAGTCCGCCTCACTTCCAAGATTTAATGAGATAATACCAAAGGCTGATTTATTCATTCATTATTCCTCCTTTTCGGATAAAGCTTCAAAAGCCAGCTTTGTGCAATATTTAATGATAGATCTAGCAGAGGGCCGAATCTTTTTCTCGGGTTCTTCAAAATTTTTCGAGGGCTTTGAATTGACCTCTATGAGCCACAGGTTTCCCGCCATATCAACCCCGATATCTACACCTAATTCCCCAGTTAATCCCGCAGTTTTGCTGCTTAAGATACCTGCTATTTCGATGGATAACTCCTTCATTAATGATATAATTTCCCGGGCAGTGTCCCGGCTGAAAATAGGAGAAAGTGCAGCCAAAGGCTTCATTATTTCCCCGCCGCGGGCAATGTTTGACACAAATTGCTTTTCACTGGAGATTCTGGCCACAAGAGAAGTGACCTCCCATAGTTCCTGAAAATTCTTATGGCACAGTACCCTGAAATCCATCGTTCGTGAATGATAAGAGGTAAGTGAAATGCCTTTTTGTACTATATAAATTTTATTATTGATCATTTGTTTTAAGTGCTCATAGACAGCTTCTTGTGATTCTTTTTTAATAAACTTGTCTGTCATGGAGGTAAGAGAGCTTTGTATGTTAAAAATCTTATCTTCCTTTGATATCTTTAGAATTCTCCTGCCCTGGCTGCCATGAACAGGTTTAACGAAGACGGTATCGTGCTGGCTGAGCATGTTAACCAGGTTTTCGCCTGAGAGTATTTTTGTTTCAGGCAGGTAAGGATGCATAAAATCTTCCTGTACCAGGAGGTTATAAACCTCCCATTTTGAGAGAAAACGGTCATTAAAAAAGGGGATTTTCAAGGAATTAATACATTTGTAAAAAGACAGAAAGATTTTATGATATTCAAGTTTCCGGGAATGTATTCTGTTATAGATCACATCCGGGAGAGGAAAACTTCCTAATACCCATTTTCCGTCTTTATGGTAATAACCTTTAATACCTGTTTCAGAAAAACCCTCAAGTGAAAAAACAAAGAAAAATCCCCCGGTTTCTTTGATGCCATGATGGAGTTCTTCGCAAAAGGCGTGGATAGACCGGAAGTTAGGTTCTTTGTTTTCATTGATTTCAAAATCTGTTAAAAGCCCAATGATAGGCCCAACATGGATGGTATTATTATTTGGTGTATATTTGGCGAGATATCTTCCATCTAGTTCAGGAAGCGCAAAGGTTTCGAAAAGCTTTTTGGGGATTTGGATCTCCCCGGGAGACAGGTCAGCTGATTGGACCAAAACTTCTTTTGAACAGGAACCAATCTTGAATTGGATTATAGTATTGGACTTGAGACTCCATTTTCTTAAAACCTTGCGGCAAATTTTGGCGGTGGCTTCCTCTTCAGGGGTATGGCAAGTTTCAATAATTGTTACAGAAGATAATGATAAAACCATAAACACTCCCCATTTGCCCGCTGCCATGGCACGATTTAAAATTAAAAAACGCCTAGCTAAAAATGGGCTAAAGCTGATATAGCATCGTATGAAATATATGCAAAATTCGTGAGTTAAACTTGGGTAAGGTAGATGAATATGACTATTTTTTTATCATTTTATTCATGATGGCGATTGGAGCTTTAATTGGAGGATTTACCAACCACTTAGCGATAAAAATGCGGTTCCGTCCGTACAATCCAATTTATAGAGGTAAATGGCGAGTTACCTTTACTTGAATCCATAATTTTTGGCATAATCAGCAGTAAATTAAAAATGCTTACACCGGGGGCATTATTGGGTGGGAGGATTAATCGTCATTTTCCAAGGGATCTTTGCTGTGTTTTTCAGCTAAGTAGGCACATGCTCGCTTTTGGGTGCATAGTTTGTTATAGTTGAAAGGAATTGCCGATAAAAAGGAGTGTTTATAATGGCAGTAAACCTATATGACGCCGCACATGAATTAGAAAAACTCATCCGTCAAAGCGATGAATATAAAAGTCTAAAAAATATGTATGATGCAGTAAATTCAGATCCACAGGCAAGGATTATGTTTGATAACTTCCGTCAAATTCAAATGAATCTGCAGCAAAAACAAATGATGGGGCAGGAAATCAGCCCTCAGGAAGTCGATCAGGCCCAAAAGACAGTGACGCTTGTTCAGCAAAATCCAAAAATTGCTGGCCTTATGCAGGCTGAGCAGAGAATGGGAATGGTTATTGGCGAACTGAACCAGCTTATTATGAAGCCCCTTGAGGATTTATACGGAGTTCAGCAAAGATAGTTTGGAATAAAGAGAAGATCTGGCCGAGGAGCCAGATCTTTTTTCTTTGTTTTACAATACTGTTGTTTGTAAGGGAACCTTTGACCCTTCTTGAAATGCATTTGCCTTTCCTTGGGTAAGTACTAATTCTAGGAAGCTAGTTCAATGTTATGAGGAAAACCGACTGGCAAAACCCCACAGCGAGATACAGCGAAGACTTGACAGTTCGTCCGCGGAAAGAGAGGGGGCTCCCTAATTTTTTAAAATAGGCAATATTTATTTTGTTTTAGTGAGGGAGTGGACTGCTGTTCTATTACAAAAGAAATCGTCATACAAGTGATATAGGGACATTTCACCATGAATAGGGGGCAGCCTAATGATTTATCGCATGCTTGCTTTAAATATTGACGGAACGCTGCTGCAAAGCAATGGAAAACTTCATAAATCAACAAAGGAAGCCATTGAATATGTGCAGCAAAAGGGTATATATGTTACCCTTGTTACCTCAAGGAGTTTTCCTTCTGCAAGAAAAGTTGCCAGGGCATTAAAGCTAAAGTCCCTGCTGGTCTCTCATCAGGGAGCCTATATTGCAAGTGCCCAGGAAAAACCGTTCTTTGTTAAAAGAATTGCTGAGGATATCACCTATGATACGGTCCGCTTTCTAGAAGGCTTTCCTTGCCAGATACGTTTAGTGCATGAACAATTTTCTCTTGCAAACAAGCAAAAGATCAATAACGATCTGCTGGTAAAAACAGTCTTTACAACAGGTGACCCTGTTTTTTATTCACAGCAATTTGTTGATTCAGTAAGCGAATCATTGACCGAAAACCCAGTGTCACCACCCAAAATAGAAGTGTATTTTGAAGAGGAAGAAGATCTTCAGGATTCAGTAAAAGCATTAAAAAGCATGTTTACAGAAATAGAGTTAATTAAAATTAGTCCAGTTAGGCTTGATATTGTTCCCGCTGGCATTTCAAAATTAAGCGGTCTCGCATTTCTTTGTGACCATCTTGGCATCAGCCAAAGTGAAATGGTAGTTATCGGAGACAGTAACGATGACATAACCATGATTAAAGCTGCAGGTTTGGGAGTAGCTATGGGAAATGCACCTTATGAGGTTAAGAAGGCGGCTGACTGGATAACAAGATCAGAAAATGAACATGGTGTAAGCTATATGGTGAAAGAACACTTTCGAAAGCAGCAGCCTATAGATTTTTTAAAGAAAATGAAGATTATAAAAAAGTGATCAAGTGAAAAGCATCCTGATTATCTCTGGGATGCTTTTTGGTATTTATGACATGAAATGGCTTTAAGATAATGTTGACGTTTTAATCTTCATTTTAGATTCCTTTAGATAAGCTTTCCTTTTCACAATATATTCCAGGTTATTGACCCGGCATTCTGGTTTTTGTACACTAAAGAAAGTATCTTTTTAAAGGGTGGTCGGCACATTGAAAATAAAAATATTGGGTATTGAGGACGAGCGGTTCGAACGTCCTCTTCGGTTAATTGCCAATTTGTTTTTCGAAGAAACGGAAATTTACATAAATCAAAACACCGAGGCTGATTTAATTGTTGAATTTGAATTGAAGCAAGAAGATGACATTAAGGTAAAAGCCCGAATGGAAAATGAACAAGGACAGGTATTTGAGGCTTCTTATAAAAAAGAACAGAATTATTCTGCTTCATTAAAAGATCAATTTAAACAGGTCAAAAATGCAGTTTCACAAGCTTACCTAACCATTTTGCAGGATTATACCGGAATTGTTCAAAAGTGGGGGATTTTAACGGGTGTACGTCCCACAAAGCTTCTTCACCGTCAGGTACAGCAGGGTGTTCAAATTGATATCGCCCATCAAAAGCTTAAGGAAGAATATCTTATTACAGATGAAAAGATTAATTTGATGCAGGAAATCGTAAATAGGCAGCTTGCAGCTGTGCCTGATTTATACGATTTAAAAAAGGAAGTAAGCATCTATATTGGTATCCCATTCTGTCCAACAAAATGTGCCTACTGCACTTTTCCTGCTTACGCGATTAATGGCAGACAGGGTTCAGTTAACTCCTTCCTTGGCGGATTGCACTTTGAGATGCGGCATGTTGGGGAGTGGCTAAAGAAAAAAGGGGTAAGAATTACCACAGTTTATTATGGTGGAGGTACTCCGACCAGCATCACAGCAGAAGAGATGGACATGCTTTATGAGGAAATGTATGAGTCCTTCCCGGATGTTAAAAACATACGAGAAGTGACAGTTGAAGCAGGCAGACCGGATACAATTACTCCTGAAAAACTGGATGTGCTTAAAAAATGGAATATTGACCGGATTAGCATTAATCCGCAATCCTACATCCAAGAAACATTGAAGGCTATCGGTAGGCACCACACGGTTGAAGAAACAATTGATAAATTCAATCTTGCACGCAAAATGCATATGAACAATATTAATATGGACCTAATTATTGGACTCCCAGGCGAAGGAGTTTCTGAATTTACGCACACACTTAATGAAACGGAAAAACTAATGCCTGAATCGGTTACAGTGCATACTCTATCATTCAAACGTGCTTCGGAAATGACAAGAAATAAAGACAAATATAAAGTGGCTGATAGAAATGAAGCAGAAAAGATGATGCTGCTTGCAGAAGATTGGACCAGAAGCCATGGATATTCCCCTTACTATTTGTACCGCCAGAAAAATATCCTTGGAAACCTTGAAAATGTTGGCTATGCTATTCCGGAACAGGAGAGCATCTATAATATAATGATTATGGAAGAACTCCAAACCATTATTGGTCTTGGCTGCGGTGCATCAAGCAAATTTATTCATCCGGTAACAGGTGAAATCACCCATTTTGCCAATCCGAAAGACCCTAAATCTTATAACGATAGTTTTGAGGATTACACCTCTAAAAAGCTGGCGATTTTAGAAGATTTATTTAGTGAAGAAAGCTCCCGCGTTTAAAGAGGAGCTTTTTAAACTTATTTAGATTGATCCTTGCATATTTACATACTTCCTGAATTTCTGCCGCTCTCCCTTCCTGGGTGAAGCAGAGGTTATCACCCTTTTCAATATTCTTACAACTTTCACTTATTAAACTCAAATGGTTTTTACTCTCTTAATAGAATAAAAGTACAGCTTTTCTTGTTTGAAAGTTTTCTATATTATAATAATTAAGCAGGGTATAAAGGGAGGCGTTGAGGTGAGCGTTAATTTTGAAACGGAAAAAGTAAATGTCACTGTGAATGGGCGAGTTGCAAATGTAGAATTGAATAGGCCGGAGACTTTAAATGCAATGGATAAAGAAATGATTAAAGGGCTGGCATGTTCCCTTAAAGAAATTAGTGAGTCAGATGACATTGATATTGTTGTCTTAACAGGAAGGGGAAAGGCATTCTCATCCGGCGGGGATATTAAGTCCATGATTACGATGAAGGATGAAGATGATTTCTTCCCTATTATGGAATGTATTAGTGATTTAATCATTACCCTTTACAACATGCCAAAACTCACTTTAAGTGCAATTAATGGTGCTGCAGCAGGTCTTGGTTTTAGTTTGGCTTTGGCAACAGACCATATTATTATGCATGCAGAGAGCATAGCTGCAATGAATTTTATTGGCATTGGGCTTATTCCAGATGGTGGTGCCCACTTCTTTTTGGAAAAAAGATTAGGAGAAGTAAAAGCTAAACAGCTAATTTGGGAAGGTAAAGCTTTAACTGCCGCAGAGGCCTTGAAACAGGGACTTATTCAAGAGATAGCAGAAAACGATTTAAAAGAAGCGGTGGAATTGCGCATTCGTGAATGGCTCAGCAAACCTGTCCAGGCAATGATAAAAACCAAGAAAATTCTTGCTGAAAAGAATCGTCCCCAATTACTAAAAATGCTCGAGCTTGAAAAATACGGGCAATTTAAAATGAGGCAAACACAGGATCACCTGGAAGGAATTCAGGCCTTTGCTGAGAAGAGGAAACCTAATTTTATTGGGAAATAGGAAAAGCATAAGAGTCCAGTACAGATGCTGTGGGGCTGAAGCTAGACAAATATAAAAACCCGCCTGTGGGGCGGGTTTTTGCATGGTTAAGTTTTAAACGTGAAAAAGCAAAAGTTTACCTGCAGGTGAAGTGCAGCGATGTGTTTTGTCATGGTAGCCTTTTTCATCCAAAAGTCTGCCGCCGATTTCTTTTGCAGAATCATCATTTTCTGCTTGGAATGATTCCTCCATAATTTTCTCTCCATCTTGTTCAAAAACAGTTAATTTGTATGTCTTCATTTAATAACCCCCTAATAATAAGCTATGTAACTATTATTTTTGCATAATTTAAAAAAATGTGCAAAAAATATAAAGAGTAAATGGCAAATTATCCCTTTAAGTATGCTATATTTGTAAAAGATGTGTGAAGGGGGATAAAGATTTGGCGTTAAATTTGGAACATGTTACTAAAAGATATGGAGAGTTTTCTGCTGTAAATAATTTGTCCATTACTATACCGGAAAAGGAGATGTTTGGTTTTTTAGGTGCTAATGGTGCTGGTAAAACTACTACCTTTAGAATGATACTTGGCTTAATCGATCCGAGCGAAGGGAAAATAACATGGAAGGATAAAGCGTTAGATTATTCTGCCAGCCATTTAATAGGATATCTGCCCGAGGAAAGAGGTTTATATCCAAAACTAAAAGTCCGTGAACAAATTGTATACTTAGCAAGATTGAGAGGAATGGAAAAGTCTGCAGCCCAAAAGGAATTAAAATACTGGCTTGAAAGGTTTAATATTCCGGAATATGAAAATAAAAAGGTAGAGGAGCTTTCTAAGGGCAACCAGCAGAAGATACAATTTATTGCTTCCGTTATCCATAATCCAGAACTATTAATTCTCGATGAACCATTTAGCGGGCTGGATCCGGTTAATGTTGAATTATTGAAGGAAGCAGTTTTAGGCTTAAAAGAAAGCGGTACAACGATAGTATTTTCAAGCCATCGGATGGAACATGTTGAAGAGATGTGTGAACACCTTTGTATTATGCATCACGGTAAACCTGTTGTACACGGCGCTTTAAGAGATATTAAACGATCTTTTGGAAAGAAAAATTTAATTGTTCATGCTGATTTTTCACTTGATTTCTTAAAAAAATTTCCTGGGGTCGTCAAAATGAAAATAACAGCTGAAGGTATCATTTTGCAGATAGAAAATGAGCAAGTTGCGGAAAGAATATTTTCAGAAGTAGCAGGAAAAGGCTTTGTTAGAAAGTTTGCTTTGGAAGAACCTTCTTTAAATGATATTTTTATAGAGAAAGTTGGTGCCTCCTATGAATAACTTCTGGATAATTCTGTCTCATACCTATCTTACAAAATTAAAGACTAAATCTTTTATCGTAACCACAATTGTGATGCTTGTTTTTATGCTTGCTATAACCAATCTAAACCGAATCATGGATTTGTTTGATAAAAATGGTGGAGCGGAAAGAATTGCTGTATTAGATAAAACAGGACAGCTTTATACTCCTTTTAAGGAACAGGTAAAGTTAATTAATAAGGATTTAAAGCTGAGTACTTTTACAGGGACAGAAAAAGAGGCTGAAAAAAAGGTTGAGAATGGTGCCCTCAGAGGATACTTGGTACTAAGCCTTGATAAGGATAATCTTCCCGAAGGATCATATAAAGCCTTGACGATTGCAGATTCAGCGATATATACAGATCTCCAAAACGGATTGCAGCAGTTAAAAACCATGCTTGCTGCAAGACAAATCAATCTCACTGATGCACAGCTTCAAAAGCTCTATAAGCCAGTACTATTTAAAAAAGCAGCTTTAGAGAGAAATGCCAAAACAGAAGCTGAGCTTAATCAAGCCAGGGGAATTGTGTATATTTTGCTTTTCATCATTTACTTTGCAGTTCTCATGTATGCTAATATGATCGCCATGGAAGTTGCCATCGAAAAGTCATCACGTGTAATGGAAATTCTCATTTCAAGTGTATCACCTATCAAGCAGATGTTTGCCAAAATTATAGGTGTAGCACTCCTGAGTATTACCCAGCTCGCTTTTTTGCTTTCAGCCGGTTATTACTCTATGCAAAAAAATATGGAGCAGCTTAAAGGAAGTTTCTCCGACTTCTTTGGATTCAGTGAATTACCTATCGGCACTATTATTTATGCCATTATTTTCTTTCTGCTGGGTTACTTTCTTTATGCAACACTTGCCGCTTTTTTAGGATCTCTTGTCAGCCGTATTGAGGATGTCCAACAGATGATTTCTCCAATGTCAATGTTAGTTATTGCAGGCTTTGTTATTGCAGCTTTTGGGCTGAGTAAGCCAGATTCCACGTTCATTACAGTTACCTCCTTTATTCCCTTTTTTGCTCCTATGATTATGTTTCTTCGTGTTGGAATGCTGAATATTCCAATATGGGAATCATTTTTAAGTATCGCTATTTTGGCTGCAACAATATTATTTCTAGCGATTTTCGGAGCTAAGGTTTACAGAGGCGGAGTATTGATGTATGGCCGATCAAGCTCTTTTAAAGATATTAAGAAAGCCCTTCAGCTTACTAAAAATAAATAATAATAATACTTGAGTTCTCTCCTTAGAGGACTCTTTTTTTTAGCTAATCAGATTTATATCCATAAATTCTGAACGCACGACGGACAGGATAAGGAAGGCTTCGTCAGCAATATCATCGCACGAAGGAAAAGCACTAGCTTTTCCGAGGAAGTCCTAGTCAGGCGAAAGGCACAGGACAAGGAAAGCTACGTCAGCTTTGCCTCGCACGAAGAAAAAGCATAGCTTTTTTGAGGATGTGCCGATTTGAGCGTGATAAGCAAAACTAAAGCATCCGCCAAAAAGGACTTGGCGAATGCCAAGTTTTTCTAAGAATACAATCAGTTTATCTGCTATTTTGTTTTATTTTCTCTCAAAAAAACAAATCGAACGTGCATTCGTTTTTTGCAAATGATAAAATGTTATTAAAAGGCCTTGAAAGGGTTTGGAATATGAAAAAAGTGACTTTTATACATGCGGCTGACCTGCATTTGGATAGCCCAATGACAGGGTTAAAGCACATTCCTGAAAAAATTGCAAAGAGGTTGAGGGAAAGTACCTTTCGTTCACTGAATAAAATTGTAAATGCAGCCATTCAATATAATGTGGATTTTCTTATTCTGGCCGGGGATTTATATGACGGTGAGGATAGAAGTCTTCGGGCTCAATCCATATTTCGTAAGGAAATGAAGAGGCTTGCAGATAAAGGTATTCCCGTTTATGCAGTCCATGGCAATCATGATCATTTAAACGGGACATGGGTTCAAATCGATATGCCGAATGATTTCCATACGTTCTCAACAGAGGTGGAAGTAAAACAAATACAGGTTAAAAGCGGAGCAACAGTAAATATATACGGATTTAGCTATCCCGTAAGGCACGTGACTGAAAAGAAAATTGATGATTATAAAAGAGAAGATAATGCGGATTTTCATATTGGAATTTTACATGGGCATGATGGTGGCAGCAGTGAGCATGGAAAATACGCCCCTTTTCTGTTAACGGATTTGATCAGCAAAAATTTCGATTACTGGGCCTTGGGCCATATACATAAAAGATCAATATTGAATCAGGAACCGCCTATAATTTATTCAGGTAATATTCAAGGAAGAAACCGAAAAGAAACAGGCGAAAAAGGATGTTATCTAGTATCACTTGGAGATACGGGATCCACCTATGAATTTATAAATATGGCGGATATTATCTGGGAGTCAGTAATTATAGATGGAAGTGAAGCTAATACAATAGAAGAGATTCTTTCGTTATGCCATACAGAGATTGAAAAACATCGGGTGGATGGAAGGGGATCTATTATTTCTTTGCGATTGGAAAATATTCAGCTTAAAGAAATAGATGTGGTGAATCACAATTTGTATTCCGAGATTTTAGATCTGCTTCAAGAGGGAGAAGAAGAAGAGGAATCCTTTGTTTGGATTACAAACATTGTGATTGATGACAAGATTCAAACAAGCCGGGAGGAACTGCGAAAAAAAGCAGGTTTTTATGGGGATTTATTTCAGACTATTGATCAGTATGATGAAATCCATCACACTCTTTCCCCTTTGTATGAACACAATCAGGCAAGAAAATTTCTGGAGGGGCTCAGCAAGCTAGAAGAAAAGGAACTTCTCCAAAAAGCAGAAACCACTTTGCTGAGGCTGTTGTCTTCTCTTTAATCAAAAAGGCGGTGTAAGACTTGAAGATTATTGAACTAAATATTTACGGCTATGGCCAGCTCGAAAATCTTAAGCTCTCAATAAAGGATTCCTTACAGGTCTTCTATGGTGAAAATGAGGCTGGGAAATCTACGATAATGGCATTTATACATGGAATTCTGTTTGGCTTTCCAACAAAACAGCAGAATGAGTTGAGGTACGAACCAAAATTGCATTCCAGGTACGGCGGAAATATTAGAGTATTCCATGAACAACATGGATTTGCTGTTATTGAAAGGGTAAAAGGTAAGGCTGTTGGGGATGTTACTGTTTCTATGGAAAACGGGGAAATTGGTGATGAAGAGCTACTAAAAAAATTGCTATCAAGTATGGATAAAGGATTATACCAGGCGATTTTTTCCTTTAACCTGCAAGGTCTCCAAAATATTCATCAGATGAAAAATGAGGAAATCGGAAAATTTCTTTTTTCAGCCGGAACTTTCGGAACAGAAAAACTCGTTCTTGCGGAGGCAGAAATAAAAAAAGAATTGGAACAGAGATTTAAGCCTGGTGGGAAAAATCCTGCATTAAATATGAAACTAAAAGAACTAAATGAACTTCGAACCGAATTAAAAAAGGCTTCATCCAAAACAATGCAATACGAGGCATTAATCAATGAAGGGGAAAGCCTTCAACAGGAAATAGCAAATTTGAAAGAAGAATTATCACTAGTTGTGAGAGAAAGTTCTCACCTTCAGGAGTGGAAGCGGATTGAACCTTTAACCAGGGAAGAAAAATTGTTAGCACATGAATTGAAGCAGTTAGGAGAAGTATCCTTTCCTCCAAACGGTATTGAAAGGTTTGAAAGGTTAAAGCAGTCCTTAAAGCCTCTCTTTGCAAGGGGAAAAATTTTGGAGGAGCGGTTCGAGCTGCTGACTGATCAAGTAAAGGAGCTCAAGCCGGATCTAAGACTGCTGGAGGATGAGCCTAATGTAAGTTCATCAATAGAAATAATGCCTCTTTATGATCAGCTAAAGCTTGAAGATAGACAAACTCAAGAAAGGCTGTTTGAAATTAAGGAGACCCTTGAGGGATTAAAGGAAAAACTGCATCTTTCCATATCTGAGGAAGAACTTCAAGGAATAAATACAAATATTTATATGAAAAAACAAGTAGAGAATCTCCACAAGGAACAGCAGCGGCTTCACAATGCTAAACAGGATTTGGATGTTCGTTTTCAGGAGGAAAAGGAAAAGCTTGAAGAGCTCGAGGAGGAACTTCGGTTAGCCAGCAGAAAAATTCTATCAGCAGATAGCAGATTAGAGCTTGAAGAACAATTAAGAAGCCTGGCAGATGTCAGAGGTTTAGAAGACGCATTAAGATCAGTTCAAGAACAGAAGGAATACTATGAGGATGCTGCACAAAAAGAAAAGGTAACGTTAAAACGGCAAAGAAAAAATCTCCAAATACAATTCACTGCCTATTGTGTGTTTATTGTTTTAGTTTTATATTATGCAATTATTAATAAGCAGTGGACCTTTTTAACTATTGCAGCAGCTGCGGCTGCTGGACTAGGGTTCTCTTATTATTTTAACAGACAGCAGAAGTCTGAAGTGCCAGCTGGACAGGCATTGGAGAGATTAGCTCAAAAGAGGCAGGATTTAGAGGAGAGATTGCGTTCTTCAGATACGCTTAAGTATTCCAATCTTCAGGAAAAGCTGGAAGTGGACCAAAAGAGAAGAGAGCAAGTCAAGATTCTTCAATTAAAATGGGAGCAGCAAAACGCCCAATACGAAAGAATTATTGGACAATATGAGAAATGGGAAGAAAGTGCTGCTGAAAACAATAGGAACCTTCGTCTCATCAGCTCAGAACTTAAGATCCCCCTAAATCTGGCAGAATTATATTTAATGGATGCATTTCAGTTAATAGAGCAATTTAAAGTTAATTTCAGGGAAAAACAAAGATTAGAAGAAAAGCGGGATGCCCTGGGTAAAGAAATAGATCAATTATCAATAGCGGTTAAAAATAATGGAAAAAAATATCTGGGACTGGAAGACTCTGATTTACAACGAATTGCTATACGCTTAAAAGAGAAAATGCGGACAGAATTGGATAAGCAAATCCAGTATAGTGAAAAAACAGCTAAACTGGCTGAACTTAAAGAGGAGATTCAACAAACAATCAGTGAACAAATACTCCTGGATAATGAAATGAAACAACTGCTTAAAACGGCACATGCCGAAACTGAGGATCAATTTTATTTGGCTGGAAATAAGGCTAAACAGATTGAGAGTATTAGTCAAAGGATAAAAGAAATTAGAATGCAGCTTGAGGGATCATTCTTGGGCAAAGATGACAGGGATCAATGGCTTCAATTGAATCCCGGTAATGAAAGACTATTCGAGCTAACTAACAGGGAGGAAGAAGCTCATTCGAAAGTTGAGAAACTACTCGAGAGACAAGCTGAAGTAAAATATGAGATTCAGGTTTTGGAGGATGGAGGAGTATATTCTGAATTGCTTCATCGCTACAAACAAAAAAAGTCTGAATTCGAAGAAGAAGCAAAGGAATGGGCCGTTTATTCCATTGCACAGGATTTGTTAGCCAGAACGGTAGAAAAATATAAAAACAGCCATCTTCCCCGAATGCTGGGAAAAGCGGAAGAGTATCTGCTTTTTCTTACAGATGGAAGGTATAGAAGAATCCAGCTTAAGCCAACAGGTACTGGCTTTTTAATTGAACGGAACGATCATATATTGTTTGAAGCAAATGAGTTAAGTCAAGCTACAGCAGAACAAGTCTATGTTTCTTTAAGATTGGCATTGGCAATTACTTTATATGGAGATTTTCAGATGCCAATCGTTATTGATGATGGCTTTGTAAACTTTGACATACACCGAACCCGAAAGGTAATAGACCTATTAAAGACCATGAAGGGGCATCAAGTGCTTTTTTTCACCTGCCACAAGCATATGCTTGATTTTTTTAACTCCGAAAGCGTTATAAGCCTTCAGGAAGGGAAAGTATTGAATATTTCATAATATCATAGATCAAATGTTATACTTGTCGTAATTTGAAAGGAGCGTTGGTATAGGTATGAGCAGAGGTATTCTAAACTTTGATGTAGGAGAAACGATAGATTTATTTATGTTAATTAAAAATGCATCTAAAGGGATCGCAAGCAATGGGAAGCCATTTCTGACTCTCATCCTTCAGGATCAGAGCGGAGAGATAGAAGCTAAGCTTTGGGATGCCAGTGACGATGATGAAAAAAATTATGCTCCTCAAAATATAGTTAAAATAAATGGTGACATTCAAAATTACCGGGGCAAAAGCCAGTTAAAGATTCGCCAAATCCGTCCCGCAGGACCTTTAGACGGTGTTAAGCTTGGCGATTTTCTGGAGACGGCGCCTCTGAGCCGGGAAGAAATGACCAGCATGCTGACTCAATATATTTTCGAGATGAAAAACCCAAATATACAGAGGATTACGCGTCATCTTATAAAGAAGCATCAGCAGGCATTTCTGGACTACCCAGCGGCAACTAAAAATCATCACGAGTTTGTATCAGGCCTTGCCTACCATGTTGTTAGTATGCTCGACCTGGCAAAGGTGATAGCAGGTCTTTATCCAAGCCTGGACAAAGACCTGCTATATGCTGGAGTAATTTTGCATGATATGGGGAAAGTTTTGGAGCTTTCAGGCCCAGTTTCTACTGTCTACACTGTACAAGGAAATTTGCTTGGGCATATCACCATTATGGTTAATGAAATTGGCAAGGCAGCAGATGAACTGGGGATTTCCGGAGAGGAAGTGCTTATTCTTCAGCATCTTGTTCTTAGTCATCATGGCAAAGCAGAGTGGGGAAGCCCGAAGCCGCCACTTATTAAAGAAGCGGAAATTCTTCATTATATTGATAACCTGGATGCAAAAATGAATATGCTCGACCGTGCGCTGGAACGGGTAAAGCCAGGAGAATTTTCAGAGCGTATTTATGCTCTGGATAACAGGTCTTTCTACAAGCCTTTTTTTCATAAATAAAACTGGAAAAATCCTTTCATTTTATTTGGAAGGATTTTTTATTTGAATATCCATCAAATGTATATTGTTATACTTGCCAGTTGACTTTCGCTTCATGGTTCACTTTCCTCGGGCAGTCGGGGAGCCTGTTAACCCTCATCGCCTAAAGCCACTCGGGGTCTCTTCAGTCCTGACCTTACTTTTGGTTTTGATGAAAAGATGAAAAACAGTCATATTAATGGGAAATTCCGAATATGCTTTTAAAAAAGCGGACAACCAATCATAACAAAGGAGCATCTGATATGATTATTCCTATTTGGGTATATGCAGTTGTAACTGGAATTATAATAAGTGCTTTCATGGCATTGAAAACAGCAAGGGAAGACAGAGTAATCGAGATGGAAATCATTGAACGAGAAGGCGAAATCTATATAACCCGTCTTAACGAGGAGAAAGAAAAAAGAGGCTTAATAACAGTGTCTAATGCTAATTCCTAAGAAAGTTCAGAAGTGAATAAGAAAAGCTGGCCCGAAGGATCGTTTAATCCTTCGGGCCAGCTTTTTTTGTTTGTCTGGGACAATAAAGTGATTTTGCTCAATATCCCATTCGAGGAAGCTTATTCTAAGCAAAGCTTCTATTTACCTTTTATTCTTATTGCTGAGGAGCTGTATTTGTATTAAGGGCACCCTTTAAGTCCTTGTCCTTAATTTTTACATCAGCAGCCTTTAATTCACGCTGAAGGGCTTTGTTAATAACATCGCCGCTCATTTTAGTAGCTTGGATTTCTTCTTTCATCTGAGGCTTCATTTGATCAAAAGATTTTTTCTCTTTTTTATCAGTTACCTGGATAATGTGATAGCCATATTCAGACTTAACAGGTGCACTAATTTCATTAACCTTTAAAGCAAATGCGGCTTTATCAAATTCAGGTACCATTTTTCCAGGGCCGAAATAGCCTAGGTCGCCACCGCTCTGCGCTGAGGCAGTATCAGTTGAATACTTTTTAGCAAGATCTTCAAACTTCTCACCTGCATCAAGCTTTTTCTTTACTTCAAGAGCTGTCTTTTCATCCTTAACAAGGATATGGCGGGCTTTGATTTCTGGTTTATAGTTTGCATAGTAATCCTTTAATTCTTTATCTGTTACTTTTACATCTTTTGAAGCAGCTTTTTGAACTAAAAGCTGGCTTTTTAGGACTTTCTTTAATTCTTTTTCATCTTTAATATTGTTTTGGGCCAATAGCATTTCAAAATTTGCCCCTGCTTGTCCCTTAATTTCATCAACTTTCTTGTTCACTTCTGCATCGGAAACCTTGTATTTTTTAGAAAGGATTCTGTCATTAAGAAGCTCCTGCAGAGTCTGCTCTCCGTATTTGTTCTTCATTGCTTGATAAAGCTCGTCCTTTGTAACATCTCCAGATTTAGATGTCGCAACTGTTTCCGAACCATTCCCTTGATTGTTGCAGGCACTTAAAGCTAAAACCCCGCCGGTTAAAGTGAGGGCTAGTATCCATTTTTTCATGCTGAACCTCTCCTAAACAGTGAATTATTGTGTCATTCCACAAACCCTACTATAACACATATGGGATTTTGTGCAAAAAAAAACGTAAAAAAAGGTAAAAAGGGCGGAAAAAAATTGGCCATAATCACTTCCATTAAAGATAGTCAAACATATGATAAGAGGAACAAAAAGAAAGGAAAAACCAGGCGCAAATCGTAAGTTAATCCTTGTTTGTGACTCCCAAAAATTACCTTTACCTAAAACCTCAAAAAAAGAATGAGATATGGATATTAGCCTAATCGAATTGATCTGTTTCTGAATAATATGAGGTAGAACAAAAAGGGAGTGGTATTACTGTTGGGTTACAAATATGGAAAAGGATTTGCCCTGATCGTAGTACTCTTCAATTTGTTAATCATTATCGGTGCTTCCTGGATTTAAAGGATAACTGGAAAATTAGGTTTTGCCGATGATGGGATGTAAAAAGTTTTCATCAGAATTCTCTTATTCTGATATCTAAAGGTCTGGAGACAGTATGGTTCTCCGGAGAATGAGGAAGGAGGAAAATGTATGTCTGGCGGATATGGTTTTGGCGGAGGTTTTGCGTTAATCGTGGTCCTCTTTATCCTTTTAATAATCATTGGTGCTTCCTGGGTGTACTAATTTAAACAATAAAAAGCGATGAGATTGCCTCATCGCTTGCCTTATTACCTATAGGAAGGCATCATCAGCGCAGAGATCCTTTTGGAGTCTGCGCTTTTTTAATGGTTTAGAAAGTATAAAGTTTTACCTTTTAAATTGTCTAGCTCCAGCGCCCAGCGCTTAGTGTCCATCCCACTTCTCCCTACGATAAGTCAACATCGAAATGCTTGGCATTTCGTGTATCCTTTATCTCAGTCGAAGTGGGCCCCAGTCCATTCGTCGCTGAACGGGCGCTTTCGCTTTTCTTATTGATAAATCATTCATTTAAGTAAATAAAATTTCTATATAGGAAGAAATAAGTAAAATGGTTACAAGGACATTTATTGTTCTAAATACCTTCTGTTGGTTTTCTTCTGGGATCTCCTTCTGAAGGCAAAGCGAATTGGTCATTTTATTTACATAAAATAAAATAAAAACGGAGAACAAAATAAAAATGGAGATCACTAATGACCCTCCTTTTATGCTAGATTCATAAGATTAATTTGTTACGTTTTATACAATAGCAAAACTTCCAAAAAAAAGATAGTAAAAAAGCGTTCAAAATTGATTCTCTATTTCAAAAACGGTCATTTAAAAAGGTGTTTACCAAATCAATTTATAGGTCAATAATATAATTAAGGATTTTAGAAGAGTGGGACGGGGAATAGTAATGGATACAAAGGAACTTTTGGAGAGAATCAAGGTACTGGAGTACTATCAAAAATTAATGTTTAGTATGCTTGGCAATAATAAATACCCATTTTATAGGATGATAATAGAAAAAGGCCTTAAAGAAGAGCAGGTAACAGCATTTTTTCGAGTTTGTGATGAACTGAACAAAATATGGGAAGAACAAAAAGCGGAAGGATTTATCCATTTTCATCCGCTTTTTCAAAAGTTTGCTGAAAGCCTTCCTGGCAGTCTAAAGGCAAAAGAAGTGGTAGAGGCATGTATTAAACAGCAGCTCTTTAGACCGTTTATGCAGGAAATGCAAAAGTATTTATCTTAAACCCTTTCAGGATTTTTAGACTTTTGCAGTTTGCCTTCTTTTTCAACAAATTCACTCTCAATATTATGGAATGAACGCTCAAAGATTTCCATGAAATCATCGCCATAAATATTGCGGACAATAGCCATCATTTCAATTATTTCTGGGAACTTGCCATAAAGGTCTCTTAACGGCAGGGCGCCTGTATATACAGCATTGTTGCCGGGATCATAAGATTCCATTAAAGTTAGCAGGATATGTTCACCCTCTGGAGTAAGGCAGACATATGTGTTCCTTTTGTCGTTCTCCTTTTTTGAAAATTGAAGCAGGCCTCTTTCTTCTAATTTTTTTGAAAAATTAAAAGCTGTAGATACATGCATGACACCGAATTTAGCCACATCTGAAATGGAAGCGCCGTTTAAGTGATAGGCAATCCAAAGAATGTGATGTTCATTGATGTTTAAATCAAATGGTTTTATCCACTGCTGCCAATCCTTCTCAATAGACTTCCACAAGGCTTTACTTAATTGGGCTACCCGTTGGCTAAATAACATAGCTTCTTTCATCGAATATTGTTTTTCCGTCATCCCCATATTCACCTACTTTTTTATTTCTCTATTAACATTATGCCAATAAAATAAAAATTAATAAAGATATAAATTTGCAAAATTTTTAGAAATTTACACGAATATATGTTTAATACAATATTTTACAGTATTATACTATCTTTTAAGATAAAAATCCTTCTTTTATTTAATTAAAAGAAGGATTTTATAGTGAGAAACCAATTTTTCTTGAAAAATATCCTTAACTAAGTTAGCTCTTCTGTTTATTTGTATCTGCCAGACTAGCTTCTAATTGCTGAATAGCAGCTTCAATTTCTGTGATTTCTTCTTTAAGCTCCTCCTGATGAGGATAAATATCTTCTTTCCATGTGTTAATCGAATTCTTTGTTTCTTGCAGGAAAATGGAAGTTTGGGCTTTTGCTTCTCTGGAAGCAACCACGGAAACAGCCTTAAGCTCGGTAAGACTTTTCTTGAGGTCAGCAAGCTGGCTTTTCCATAGATCTTTGTTTTCCTTTAGGGAAGTTCTTACTTCTTTACCTGATTGAGGAGCAGTCAATAAGGTGCTTACACCCGCTGCAATTCCCCCCAGTACCAGACCGTAAAAAAATTGTTTTATTTTCATAAATATCCCGTCCCCCACATTAAAATTTCAATATACATCTTTTCTTCATCAAGGGAAGAATACCCTTTAAACAATCAAAAAATGCATGTACTCTTTTTTATCACAAACATAATACTCTTAAACCATACAAGCTCATACCGTGTTTTTGTATGACATATATATAATATAAACAGTTATTTTGGAGGGAGGGGAATAGGTGAAAGGTGCAGCAGTCATTTTATTCTCTCTAAGTGCGGTTTTCTTTTATGGGGCGGTTCGGTTTTTCTTGCATTTTCTAAAGCGGGGAGTATATCCGCCTAAACAGATATTAAAAAAAAGAATTGCGGTTTTTTCTGGAGGAGGGCTCCTGCTTCTGCTGACAGGATGGCTGATTTATGTTCTCTAAGTTAATAGGCAAAAAAAAGGCCTGCACTCTGCAGGCCTGTCTGTCAACTTATTTATTAACCTGTGCTGGACGTGATGTCATATTGGTTCTTCTGACTACCGAGCTTGCAATTGGGAACAGGATTACCATCGCTGCAGTGTTTAGTGCGGCTGCCGGAAGGACAACCCCTGCAAATAGAGCAGCAAATGGACCAGGAAGCCCAACGATAAAGTAAGCGGATGTTAGGAAGGCAATACCGGAAATAAGAGTTCCAACAGCTGTTAGAACACCAACGGCAACAAGGTTTGTCTGATATTTCTTGAATAATGTGAACAGTAATAAAAACAAAGCTGCTGTAACAGGCTTATCAATGATATTTGGGATCAATCCGCCAGGAAAAGTGGATGTGATTCCTGAAACAACTCCACTAACAATGGCAAGAAGCATGACGCTTTTCTTCTCGGGAAAAAGGATAATGCCCAGGAACATCATAGTTAAAAGCATGTCTGGCTTCATTCCAAGTACTATGTTTGGAATAACAGCATGCAGCACGGCACCCATTCCCACTAAAAGTGAAAGGGCCACAAGGTTTTTTGTATTCATTTCTCATCTCTCCTCTGCTCAACTAAGCAATTTGGTTCCTCCTGCAGTGCACTCTTTGCCTGCAGCGAAAAACTTATAATCATTATATAACAGAAAGGCATATAAATGAAAGAAATTTTTCTTCCTGTTTTTTAAATATTCTATTAAATATGTTTCTTAATGCCTGTTGCCATTTCCACAAGATCTTGTGAAGAATAATCACCTTGATTATTTTTCCATACTGCACCAAATCCATCGCCAGTACCGTAGCGGGGGATTAAATGAAGGTGAAAATGGAATACTGACTGGCCGGCGTGTTCGCCATTATTGTTTACTGTATTTAATCCAATTGGATTAAACGTTTCCTTCAAAGCATTAGCAATATCAGGAACAACTTCGTAAAGATTCCTTGCCATTTCAGGTGTTAGCTCGTAAATGTTTTCTTTATGTATTTTAGGAATTATTAAGGTATGTCCCTTTGTTACCTGGCTGATATCAAGGAACGCCATTACATGTTCATTTTCAAAAACCTTTGCAGACGGAATTTCACCGCGAATTATTTTGCAAAAAATACAATCGTCCATCTTTCTATCACTCCTTCTATAATGTTAGCTAGTCAGAATAAATATTTATGTATCCTGAACGCATTATTGGGATATCGGTCTAGTCACCGATTTTCTTTACCGTATTTTACCACACTTGTGCCCCATAAAAAAACAAAAACAAAAGCAGGATCCGCTAAGGAATCCTGCCCTGTGAAGGGGGAAATGCTTCTTATTGGGACGTTCTTTCAGGATTTCTCTTTGATAAACACCTCATTTTTTAAAATGATGGTATGTGTTCATTTAAAGAGTTTACTTCGTTCAAGCTGACCATCCCCTTGTATCTTTATAGGTTTTCTCAACATATAAAGCGGTTGATAGGTCTTTTGCAAACACCTCATTTTTCAGTTTTAATAACTGCCTTAGACGGTGCGGTGCTTTCTGAACGTTAAATGGTTTATAGTTACAACGTGCATAACAACCATCCCCTTATTAAACGTATGGAAGCGGTTAAATTGAATAATTATATGTCTGCGACAGACACCTCATTTTCAATTTGATGTTTTCCCCTTCACTAATTATGATGTCCCTCTTTTTAAAAAAAATGCACTTAAATTTTCAAATTAGCGGATTTCTATTTTTATCAAGGATATTTTGTTAAAATGAAACATTATAGGCAACACAATTTAGTACCCAGGATACTAAAGAGGAAGGACGTTTTGCAATGTCGTTATTGGAAATTCAAAACCTGACAGGCGGCTATACAAGGAATCCTGTCCTAAAAGATGTTTCGTTCGATGTAAAGGAAAAAGAAATTATTGGCTTAATTGGATTGAACGGTGCCGGGAAAAGTACAACAATAAAACATATCATAGGCCTAATGGAGCCTCATAGCGGTCAAATTAAATTGAATGGCCACACCATTATGGAGGATAAAGAAGCTTATCGAAAAAAATTTACCTTTATTCCTGAAACACCAATACTATATGAAGAATTAACGCTGGAAGAACACTTAAAGCTTACAGCCATGGCATATGGGCTTAATCCATCGGACTATGAAGAGCGGACAGCCAGACTGTTAAAGGAATTTCGAATGGAAAAACGCTTAAAATGGTTTCCAGCGCATTTTTCAAAGGGAATGAAGCAAAAAGTAATGATTATGTGCGCTTTTTTGGTGCAGCCATCCCTATACATAGTAGATGAGCCATTTGTAGGTCTTGATCCTCTTGGAATTCAATCACTATTGGATTTAATGAAGAAAATGAAAGAAAATGGCGCGGGAATTTTGATGTCCACTCATATACTTGCAACTGCGGAGAGATACTGTGACCGGTTTGTTATCTTACATGAAGGAAAGATCAGGGCAAAGGGGACACTGGAAGAATTAAGGGAGGAATTTTCAATGCCTGGTGCGACCCTTGATGATTTGTATATCCAGCTGACAAAGGAAGAAAATTATGTTTGATGAAAATAAGCTATGGAAGGACCGTTCCGGACAGCGGATGAAGGACATTGGAAAATATCTTCGCTATATTTTCAATGGGCACCTTATGATCGTGCTGTTATTTCTTATTGGTTCGGCCGCCTTTTATTATCAAAAGTGGGTCAAAACTTTGCCGGAAGACTTTCCTGCTGCGTCTATTATGGCACTGGTGCTGGGATTTTTACTGACCTACAGTCCTGTTTATAATTTTTTATTGGAAGCGGATAAAGTTTTCCTCCTGCCCCTGGAAAATAAACTGAATAAATTCTTTTTCCGTGCGGGTATAGTCAGCCTTATTTTTCAGGGCTATATTCTCCTGATGATTCAGGCTGTACTCATGCCGATTTTTGCACAGGTAAGCGGAAAGGGATTTGGACTTTTTATTCCATTCTTTGCTGTTTTATTGGTCGTAAAAGCGTGGAACCTGGCTGTTGGCTGGAAGGTTCAATACGAAGTAGATCAATCTGTTCATGTTCGGGACTTCGTTGTTCGTTTTTTTGTAAATGCGGTTTTCGTATATCTCCTCTTCAATCAGGCAAGTTTCCTTTTACTTGGGATTATGGGCTTAATCATGGTTTTATATTACCTTTATTTTAAAAGGAAATCGGAACAAAAAGGATTAAAATGGGATGCCCTTATTACCCAGGAAGAAAAAAGAATGGCTTCCTTTTACAGGCTGGCCAATATGTTTACGGATGTGCCTAAATTAAAGGATTCTGTAAAGAGGCGGATATGGCTGGATATTTTCCTTCGTTCCATCTCTTTCTCATCTGAAAAAACATTTCATTATTTATTTTCCAGAACGTTTCTTCGGACGGGGGATTATTTGGGATTATTCCTTCGGCTTACAGTAATTGGTGGTCTGGCGGTTTACTTTTTATCCTTCGGATGGGGCCAGGTGCTCCTATCTGTTTTGTTTCTTTATTTAACAGGATTTCAGCTGTTGCCACTATGGAATCATCACCAAAATAAGCTTTGGGTTGATTTATACCCGGTTATGGAGAAATATAAGGAAGCTGCTTTTTTCTTTATACTTTCCGTGGTCCTTTGTATACAGGCCTTTCTCTTTGCTTTATTAATTCTGGTAAAGGGAGAATTTTTTGAGGCGCTTGTTTCACTGGCGGTTGGGCTTCTTTTTACGTATTATTTTGTTTATATTTACAGCAACAAGAGAATAAAGAAACCAGGGTCCTCTTTCTAATGAAAGAGGATTTTTTGAAACAATATACGGTATTTTACGTACTAACTTGTATAAACAATTTGTAAAGGTTGGGAATCTATGAATGAATATGAATTAAAGCTTTGCGATGAATTACAGGAATGGAAGCAGGAGGTTACAAAACGATCAGGGATCATGAACCGTTTATCGAAAAAGGCTCAGACAAAAATAAATGGAATTATTCCTGAAAAGGTTCACTCTGTTGTAACTGAGGGGATAAAAGGAATGGTGAAAGCTACATTGGTCGGTTCTCAATATACTAATTTCAGAAAACAGCCTCCTGCCAAAACTTTAGAGGAGCGGGATGAGCTTGCTCGAAAAAAAATAGCTGCATATCAAAAGGCAGCCGTCATTGAGGGGGCGGGAACAGGAGCAGGAGGAATTCTTCTGGGGCTTGCTGACTTTCCATTGCTTTTAGCTATTAAAATGAAAGCACTATTTGAATTGGCAGCTGTATATGGATATGATACAAGCGAATATTCAGAACGGCTGTTTATCCTTCATGTTTTTAAGCTTGCGTTTTCAAGTGATGAAGCCAGGAGGGAAGCTTACGAAATCATTGATCATTGGGACCAGAAGAAGGAAGGAATAACCGAAATTGACTGGAGAGAGTTTCAGCAGGAGTATCGGGATTATCTGGACCTTGCCAAATTACTGCAGCTTGTTCCGGGAATTGGCGCCTTTGTGGGAGCCTATGCAAACAACAATCTTTTAAAGCACCTTGGAGATACAGCGATGAATGCCTACAGGCTTAGAATATTAAAAGAAAGCCCCCATGCCGATTAAATAGCTGGGGGCTGGTCTCTTATTTTTAATTTAAACTTGTACAGGTTCTTGCGCTTTTAAACTATATTGAATAGCCGCGGTTCCTAGTGTTTTTGCCGCAATAAGCATTGCCCGCTCATCTATATCAAATCTTGGATGATGGTGAGGAAAGATGGCTTCTGCATTTGCCGGACTGGCTCCAGTAAAAAAGAAATTTCCCGGAACCTTTTGAAGATAATAGGCAAAATCCTCGCCTCCCATATGAGGCTCAGTTTCTTCAATAATATTTACTTCCGGAACATTTTTCGCACAGGAAATGAGGAATTCTGTTTCCGCAGAAGGATTTACCACTGCCGGATATCCTCTTACAAATTCATACTCATAAGTACTCTCTGTGGAATAGCACGTGCCATAAGTAACCCTTTCTATTTCTTTCTCTATGAAAGTCCGGGTATCTTCATTAAAAGTTCTGACAGTACCAATCAGCTTTGCTTTATCCGCGATAACATTAAAAGCATTTTCAGCGGTAAAGGAACCAACAGTAACAACTGCAGAATCCACCGGATTTACCCTCCTGCTCACAATCTGCTGGAGATTGATAACAAGCTGAGAGGCTGTAACAATTGTATCTTTTGTATTATGAGGCTGGGCTCCATGACCGCCCTTTCCCTGAATATTTATTTCAAACCTGTCCGCCGCCGCCATAATAGGTCCTGTGCGGTATTGAATTTTGCCCAATGGCTCCAAAGCCCAAAGATGGGTTCCAAAGATTGCGTCTACACCCTCAAGACAGCCAGCATCTATCATAGATGCCGCGCCTCCGGGAGCATACTCCTCCGCATGCTGATGAATAAAAACGAATGTGCCAGCCAATTCGTTTTTGTGTTCATTAATCGCTTTGGCAAGGACCAGAAGAGTGGCCGTATGCCCATCATGTCCGCATGCATGCATGACACCTGGTACGAGGGAGCGGTAAGGTACATCTTTTTCGTCCTGGATCGGCAGTGCATCAAAGTCTGCACGCAATGCTACTGTTTTACCCGGTTTTCCTCCATAGACCTTTGCCACGACTCCGTTTCCGCCTACATTTCCTCTGACTTCAATTCCAAGCTCCTCATAAAAGGACTTTATGTATTTTGCGGTATTTACTTCTTTAAAAGACAGTTCTGGATTCTGATGTAAATAGCGGCGGATAGAAACCATTTCATCGTATCGGCTTTCTAATGAGTCAAAGATTTCCTTTAGCAAAGTAACTCCTCCATTGTTTGTATTTTCTAACTATTTTAACATTCTTCTATTAAATAAAGTGGATTTTATTTAAAAATTTTCATATACTTTTTAATGTTTGCAGGTATACTCTCAGAAACAGTCATAAGGGATTTATACAAATAGGGAGAAGCTGTAAACGGGTTAAGGGGGAGAAGAATGGAGAGAAAAAACGGTTTCAAGTTGTCTTTTATTATGTTTTGTTTATCTATCGTTGTATCAGTATTAACCATAATGGAGGTCCAAAAGGATAAACCTTTATGGCTGGATGAAAAAATTACTGCGTTATTTTCAAATGTTCCAGAAGCATTTCATCCTTTTTTTATCCAGCTAACAGCAATGGGGGATAAAAAGGGAATAGGGCTGGTTGCGTTACTCGTGCTTGCCTATTTATTAATCCGAAAAAAAGATTTTACAGGGGTGGGTGCTTTTGCGCTGGCAATTGCTCTGGGGAATGAACTGAGCAAATGGATAAAGGATACAGTGGCCCGTCCCAGACCAGAACTGGAACATCTTGTTCCTGTTAGCAGCTACAGCTTTCCAAGCGGTCATGCAATGCTTGGAATGATTTTATACTTTTTTACTGTTTATTTCATTACCATGGATCTTAAAAGTAAAAAAGCCAAAAAAATTACGGCTGCAGTTTTTATTATATTTATTCTGTTATTAGGTGCAAGCAGAATCATACTGCAAGTCCATTTCCCTACTGATGTAATTGGAGGCTATGCACTAGGATATGCTTGGGTTTATTTATGGATTCTCTTATACAACTACTCTAAAAAAATAGCTTTTAAAAAATAGTCTTTTGAAAATGGGGACTCCGCTCCTTTACGCGGACGAACTGGCAAGCCACCTCGTACCTCGCTTGAGGGTATTGCCAGCCCGTTTTCCGCTGGAGTGTCGCAGATTCCCTTACCATTAACAATATTAAAATAAGAAGCCGACCCAATTTCCTCTATTTAAAAGAGAATTTGGGCCAGCTTTTTTTAGATAAGGAACATTGCTACAATAGTCGTAACGACTAGCCCGATTGTAACAGGAAGCAGATTTCTTCGCGCCAGTTCAAATGGATCCACATTACAAATTGCAGCAGCCGGAATAAGGGCCCATGGGACAAGTGTTCCTCCGCCAACCCATATGGCTGCAATCTGTCCAAGTGCTGTAAGAGTGGCTGCGCCCTTTCCAATCGAAATAGCAAATAAGTGGGCAATAGACCCGGCAAGGGAAATACCGGAGAAGCCTGATCCATCCAAACCAGTAATAGCACCGACTGTGGTTAGCGTTATAGCCCCAACCTCCTTGCTCAAAGGAACAATTGAAGCAAGTGCCACCCCTAAATCATTCACAATTCCCTGAGAACCCTTAGGCAAAAACTCACCAATAATTTTAGTGAAGCCAGCATCACCTAGGTAGAAGAAGGCTGCAATGGGAATGACCGGTCCAAAGACTCTAAAACCAAATTGAAATCCCTCAATCAAGTATTCTGTGGTTTGTTCAAGACCTTTATTTTTATAGGCTGCAAGTGTGATAGTCAGGAGGATAAAGATCGATGTTCCGCCGATAAGAGCAGTAGCATCTCCGCCCTGTAAATGCAGGAAATACATAGCAGCTACGTCAATTAGAAATAAAACAGGTACAAATATTGCAAAGAAGCGCTTTTTTCCCTGTGTTAATAACTCCGGCTGGACTTGCAAATCTTCCTGTTTTACTTCAGAAAGTACCTCGGCCTGAAGCTTTCCCTTTTTCATATCCCTTTTTAAGAAATAAAAGGCCGTTACTGTTGTGACAAGTCCCATAATAAATACTAAGGGAATACTAGCCTGAACAACATCGCTCACCTGGAGGCTTGCGGCATCAGCAGTAAGTTTCGGTGCAGCCTGGATAATGTAGTCGCCGGATAGGGCTATCCCATGACCAAATAAGTTCATTGCCATTGCTACGCCAAGTGCAGGTAAACCAGCTTTTAAGGCTACTGGCAGAAGCACAGCTCCTAATAAAGCTACAGCTGGGGATGGCCAGAAGAACCAGGAAATGACCATCATGAGAATTCCAATTATCCAGTAAGCGAGTGAAGAATTTTTTATAAGCTTTGAAAAAGGAGAAATCATTACATCATTGATCCCGGTTACTGTCAGAGTTCTGCTCATTCCTACAATAATAGAGATAACGAGAATAGTGGACAACAATTCCGTAATAGCATAAATGAAGCTATTAAAGATACTGCTCACTGAGCCGCTTAAAGAACCTGTGGCGGTGAACGCAATTAAAAATATTCCTGCGATACAGACCAGGGTAGTATCCCTTCTCATTACCATAAATCCAATAATGAGTGCGATAAAAAGTACATATATCCAGTGGAGAGCGGTAAGCTCTACAACCATAAAAAGGCCTCCTTCCTATCATCTCCGGATGGGCGTGGGTGATAGCCCGGGGGATGTAATACAGGATATGAGGGACCTATCAAGTGGTGAGCAATCATGATAAATTTTGTGAAATTCACTAAGAACAAAAAGCGGAAGCGCCTGGGTAGATGATGCAATGCTAAAATCGCCACGTCCTCGAAAAAGCTAAAGCTTTTCCTTCGTGCGATGATTAAGCTGACGACGCTTTCCTTGTGGAGCTGGATTACAATAACCAAGTTCGAAGTCATCCACAAAGTAAAAATCTATAATTTTATAAACGATAAAAAAGGAACAGGGAAGACCTGTTCCTTTTTTAATCTTGTATTATCCCTCGATAATGGTGTATTTAGTAACGTAGGAGCTGGCCGAAAAAATATTCGGTACAGTATCGATCCCTTTTTCGGTTCCTCTTTTTTCATGCGCTTTTTCGTAAGATTTCGAGGACTGCCAGTTAAGAAAGTCGTCAGCGGCATCCCATACAGTCAGGATAATGTAGGTATCGTTTGATAGTGGCCGCAGAACCCGGATCGCCTGGAATCCTGGTACATTTTCAACCATTCTTGCCCTGTTGTTAAAGCGATATTCAAATAACGGCCTGCCCTCCTCCGTTACAGGGATATTATTCATAACTACGTAAGCAATGCTTCCAAGCTCACCTGCAGAATCTACCACCTCATAGCTTCTTGGTGTACTAAAAACAGTATCGCCATTTGTCTCATGAAGAAGAAGGGCTCCTTCAGCATTTTGCATGATGGACATTTTCTCATTCGCATGTTTTTTTCGAATGCTATTAAGAAAGTCAAACGTTCCTGTGGTCATGTAGATATTCAATACTATCCACCCCTGTTTTTTATAAGATTTAAGGCATTCCTTTATTAAAAGTACCCTATTATGTTTGTATATCCAATTTTTACAGTCAGAAAAACAAAAAAACGACTATTTTTTGACACTTATCCTTGCCGCCTATACATAAAGCAGCTAAATCCTATATAGTGGAGACAGTTATGAAAAGGAAAACACGGACAATTAGTTTCTATTTTTAAGTTGGATATATTAAAATGAAAAAAGATATGCTCCAGAAAGGTGGCTCCCTTAATGACAAGGAAGATTAACGAAACATTTTTAAAAGCCGCAAGAGGTGGAAAAACAGATTATACACCAGTATGGTATATGAGGCAGGCGGGAAGATCTCAGCCTGAGTATAGAGCCATTAAAGAGAAATATTCTTTATTTGAAATAACCCATCAGCCTGAGCTTTGTGCATATGTGACGCGCTTGCCCGTGGAACAATATAACGTAGACGCAGCAATTCTTTATAAAGATATTATGACTCCACTGCCGGCTATAGGTGTGGATGTGGAAATAAAATCAGGAATTGGCCCGGTTATCGCAAATCCTGTAGGGTCACTTGCAGATGTTGAAAAGCTTGGAGAAATTAATCCGGAAGAGGATGTTCCGTATGTCCTTAATACAATTAAACTCTTAACAGAGGAACAATTATCTGTACCACTGATTGGATTTTCGGGCGCTCCCTTTACATTAGCGAGTTATATGATAGAGGGCGGGCCTTCAAGAAATTACAACAAAACAAAAGCGTTTATGTATGCGGAGCCTAAAGCCTGGTTTGCATTAATGGATAAGCTAGGGGATATGATTATTACATATGTTAAATCCCAGATAAAAGCAGGAGCAAAGGCTATTCAAATTTTTGACTCATGGGTCGGTGCCTTGAATACGGTAGATTACCGCTATTATATTAAACCAGTAATGCAGCGGATTTTTTCTTCTTTAAAAGAAGAAAACGTACCATTAATTATGTTTGGTGTAGGAGCTAGCCACCTGGCTATGGAATGGAACGATCTGCCGATTGATGTAGTAGGGCTGGATTGGCGATTATCTATCACAGAAGCAAGAGAATTAGGAATTACTAAAACTGTTCAGGGAAATCTTGATCCTGCCATTTTGCTTGCACCATGGGAAGTAATTGAACAAAAAGCGAAGGATGTGCTTGACCAGGGACTGGCAAAGCCAGGACATATATTTAACCTTGGGCATGGAGTGTTTCCACAGGTAAATCCTGAAATGCTGAAACGATTAGCAGCCTTTATTCACGATTATTCAGCATCAAAATAAAGAGAAAAAGCTGTTTATTTATGAATTTGAATGAAGCTAAAAAGTCATCGGCAGGGGAATTCTCTGCCGATGCAAGTGTTCCCGGGGATGGCGGGAAAATTTACAAACGAGGTGCAGGAATGACGAAAAAGAAAATGGGCTTACTGGTAATGGCGTATGGTACGCCTTACAAAATAGAAGATCTCGAAAGATATTACACACATATCAGACGCGGAAGAAAGCCGTCTCCCGAGATGATCGACGAGCTTCGGGGCAGGTATGAAGCAATTGGCGGAATATCCCCGCTTGCAAAGATCACACAGGAACAGGCTGAAAAACTAGAGAAGCATTTAAACAGTGTTCAAGACGAGATAGAATTTAAAATGTATCTAGGTTTAAAGCATATTAACCCTTTCATTGAGGACGCAGTTCAGCAAATGCACGAGGATGGAATTGAAGAAGCGGTTAGTCTTGTCCTTGCTCCTCATTTTTCTACCTTTAGCGTAAAGTCCTACAATGGAAGAGCTGCTGAGGAAGCTGAAAAATTGGGAGGACCGCGTATCACTTCCATTGAAAGCTGGTATGAAGAGCCTAAATTTATCGCTTACTGGGCAGAAAAGTTGAAGAACGTGTATGCTCAGATGCCTCAGGAAGAAAGAGAGCATTCTATGCTAATTGTTTCAGCTCACAGCCTTCCTGAAAAGATTCTCCAATTTGGAGACCCATACCCTGAGCAGCTGCGTGAAACAGCAGAATTAATAGCAAAAGAAGCGGGTGTAGAAAGATATACTATTGGGTGGCAGAGTGCTGGAAACACACCGGAGCCTTGGCTTGGTCCTGATGTTCAGGATCTCACACGAGAACTGTATCAGGAAAATCAATATAAGGCTTTTGTCTACGCGCCGGTCGGATTTGTATGTGACCATTTGGAAGTTCTTTACGATAATGATTATGAATGTAAAGCTGTAACGCAAGAGGTAGGAGCAAGCTATTACCGCCCTGAAATGCCGAATGCGAAGGATGAATTTATAGAAGCTCTATCGAATGTAGTTTTGAATAAGCTCAATAATAGGTAAAAAGCAAAAGGCGGTGTTTTTTATGACGGAAGAAAAACAGAAGATTGCCATTATAGGTGGAGGAATAGCGGGACTAACAGCTGCGTTTTATCTCCAAAAAACAATACTCGAAAATAATCTTCCGGTCGAGATTAAAATCATAGAAGCTTCACACCGTCTTGGTGGAAAAATGCAAACCGTTATAAGGGACGGCTTTATCATTGAACGTGGACCGGATTCATTTCTCGCAAGGAAATCTAGTATAGCTAAACTTGCAAAGGAAGTTGGAATGGAAGATGAGCTTGTTCAAAATTCCACTGGAACATCATATGTCCTGGTCAATGAAAGGCTTTATCCTATGCCGGGTGGTTCTATCATGGGCATTCCTACTGAATTAGCACCTTTTGTAACTACTGGTTTATTTTCACTTCCAGGAAAGATTAGGGCTGCTGCGGACTTTATACTGCCAAGGTCTCCTAAGGAACAGGATAAATCTCTCGGTGAATTTTTCAGAAGAAGAATGGGCGATGAAGTGGTAGAAAATTTAATCGAACCCCTTCTTTCCGGTATTTATGCAGGAGATATCGACCAATTAAGCCTGATGTCAACCTTCCCGCAATTTTATCAGGTAGAGCAAAAGTATAGAAGCCTTATTATAGGCATGAAAAAGACCACTCCTGCACCGGCAAGAAAATCTGATACAACTGGCAGGAAGCAGGGTGCATTTTTAACCTTTAAAACCGGATTGCAGTCATTTGCCGATGCAATTGCGGACAAATTGGATCCGGAGTCTATTTTAACGGGACATAAAGTGAGCAAAATAGACAAAACAGATACGAAGTATGAAATTTACTTAAATAATGGGGAGACTCTTTATGCAGATAGTATTATTGCTGCAATTCCCCATAAAGTAACACAGTCTATGTTTTCGCAATATGAGTTTTTTGACAATTTTAAGCTTATGCCATCAACATCAGTCGCTACTGTAGCCCTTGCCTTTCCTAAGGAAGCCATACAAAATGATATTGACGGGACTGGTTTTGTGGTTTCTCGGAACAGTGACTATACGATTACAGCCTGTACCTGGACACACAAAAAATGGGAGCATTCCACCCCTGAGGGGAAAGTGCTTCTCCGTTGTTATGTTGGCAGAGCGGGTGAGGAAACAATCGTTGATCTTTCTGATGATCAAATTGTTAAAATTGTATTGGATGACTTGAATAAAACAATGGATATTACAATGGAACCAGAGTTCTTCGTGGTTTCCCGATGGAAAAGTGCTATGCCTCAATACACAGTTGGACACAAGCAGCGAATTGGGGAAATTAAGGAACATATGTTAACAGAACTGCCTGGAGTATTTCTTGCGGGAGCCTCATACGAAGGAATTGGCCTGCCTGATTGTATCGACCAGGGTGAAGCAGCTGCAGTAAAAGTGCTTGAGTATTTAAACCCTTAAAAAAGGGAGCTGTTAAAAGGTAACGGCTTCTTTGTTTTTATTACGATATTTAAGTGAATACTTTAATGGAATGTTGGCAACTTTTAACTAAAACATAAGCGCCAATCCTAGCTTAACTAGCTGTCAGACAGGCGGCTGGTTTTTTTATCTGAGATATGTTTTGATTGGATTATGTAGAGTGTTTAAGGAGGAATAGAGTTGAAATTAACTGTTATTGGACCATGGGGCGGCTACCCGAAGAAGAATGAAGCAAGTTCCGGCTATCTTCTTGAACATAAAGATTTTAGATTGTTAATCGATTGTGGAAGCGGAGTACTTTCGAAACTGCAAAATCTTATTCAGCCTGAACAGCTTGACGCAGTTCTTATTTCTCACTATCATCCCGATCATATTGCCGATATCGGAGTTCTTCAGCATGCTCGCTTAATCCAGGGATTTCTTGGCGTGGAAATGTCAAGTCTGCCTGTTTATGGCCATGAATTGGACAAGCCAGAGTTTGAAAAATTAACATATAAAAATATTACAACAGGTACTCCATACGATCCTGATTCCAAAATACAGATTGGTCCTTTTGAGGTGTCTTTCCTTCGTACCGTTCATCCTGTTCCCTGCTTTGCTATGCGAATCGAAGCGGAGGGGAAAGTGATGGTCTATACAGCCGACACCTCATTTAAAGAAGAATTTATACCTTTTAGCCAGGATGCAGATTTACTGGTTTGCGAATGTAATTTTTATGCACACCAGAACGGAAGCGGGGCAGGACATATGACAAGTACCCAGGCAGGGAAGCTGGCGGAAAGTGCCTGCGTTAAACAACTGATTCTGACCCATTTGCCTCATTATGGAAGACTTTCAGATTTAATCTTAGAAGCTGGTGAAGAATATGAAGGAGATATTCATCTGGCTGAGCAATTCTTGACTGTGGAAATATAAAAGGAGGAGACAACCATGTTATTTATAGATAACAAAGGGATAACCGATCCAAGGATCAACCTGGCCATCGAGGAATATGCCCTTAAAAGCTTGGATATTAATGAAACATATTTGCTTTTTTATATAAATAAACCTTCAATCATTATTGGGAAAAACCAAAATACGATTGAGGAAATTAACACTGATTATGTAGAAAGCCAAGGAATCCATGTCGTTAGGCGATTATCCGGAGGCGGAGCTGTTTACCATGACTTGGGTAATTTGAATTTTAGCTTTATTACAAAGGATGACGGCGATAGTTTTCATAATTTTAGGAAGTTTACAGAGCCAGTGATAGCTGCCCTTCAAAAGCTTGGGGTAAATGCGGAGCTAAGCGGGCGGAATGATATCCTTGCGGAAGGGCGGAAAATTTCCGGAAACGCCCAATTCTCTACAAGAGGAAGAATGTTTAGCCACGGAACACTGTTGTTTAATTCTGAAATGGATCATGTGGTTTCTGCCTTAAAAGTCAGAAAGGATAAAATTGAATCGAAGGGCATTAAATCTATTCGAAGCCGGGTTGCGAATATTTCAGAATTCCTTACCGAAGAAATTGATATTGAAACCTTCCGTTCACTCCTTCTAAAAAATATATTTAATGGTTCGGATGAAATCCTTGAATATGTTCTTACAGAAGAAGACTGGGAAAAAATCAATGAGTTATCCAAAGAAAGATATCAAAACTGGGATTGGAATTATGGACGGTCACCTAAATTTAATCTTCAGCGCTCCCACCGTTTTCCAGTTGGACAGGTTGATGTAAGACTTGAAGTAAATAAAGGAATTATTGAGAACTGTAAAATTTATGGCGACTTTTTTGGAGTCGGTGATGTTTCCGATATTGAAAAACTTCTGAAGGATACCAGGTATGAAAAATCAGATATTGAGGGAGCGCTAGCGGACATTGATATTAAGCATTATTTTGGAAATATAACAAAAGAAGAATTTGTTGATCTGGTTTATTAATATGGAAGGAGAGCGTGGCTTTAATGCCACGCTTTCTTTTTTGAGGCTGCGTTAAAGCATATTGTTTATTTTTATCTATGTTGAGCGAAAATCCACAATCAAGCTTAATATAGTTTTTAGTTGAGCATTGACATTAAAAACTTGGGCATTTATTAGCTGAAGTTAGGCATTCCGGCGATGAACCCATGGGCATTTGTAGGGAATTCAGAGGGGCGTCATTAAGTAATCCTTTTTAGTAGTTGTTGGCAGCCGATGAAATAACATACTAGAAAAATTAACAATTTTACTTAGTAGTAACTTAGAAAATGATGTAGTTTTAAAGTAAAAGTAAAGATGGATTTGCTTTGATACCATATAGAGTATCTAACAATACTTATTTTTTCCTATTCTTAAATAATAGAAAACTTGAATACATAAATTTCTTGCAATATAATATATTTAGAAAATTGTTTATATTTTTATGAATGACTATTCATTCATGTTGAGAGGGGCAGGGAGAAATGAACTTATCGTCACAGCTTCACGAAACAGCAAAACTTTTTTCGGCTAAAACAGCGTATCACTTCATGGGACAGTCAACTACATATGCCGAACTTGATGGTGCGGTAACAAAATTTGCTTCAGGATTAGAAAAACTAGGTGTAAAACAGGGAGACCACATTGGATTATTGCTTGGGAATTCCCCGCATTTTGTGATTGGGTTGTATGGTGCATTAAGACTAGGAGCAACCGTAATTCCCATCAATCCAATTTATACGCCTGATGAAATTGGTTATATCTTAAACAACGGTGATGTAAAAGTGGTAGTAGCACTGGATTTACTTTTGCCTCTAGCTGAAAAAATGCATCAGTTTCTTCCAAAAGTGGAGAATTTCATTATGTGCGAAACCCAGCCTGGCAGTGATAGCAGCCAGTTCGAAAAAGTTCTTTCACCAAGCACAAAAATGAAATCGTTTACAAGTGTTTTGCAATCTGGAGACTTAAACTTCAAAGGACCAGAACTGCTTGAAGACGATACGGCGCTTATCCTTTATACTTCCGGAACTACCGGAAAGCCAAAAGGTGCTATGCTTAGCCACAAAAACCTTTACAGCAATGCAAAAGATACAGGAGATTATTTACACATTAATGACCAGGACCGGGTCATTACCACTCTTCCTATGTTTCATGTTTTCTGTCTGACTGTTGCCTTGAATGCCCCTCTTATGAACGGGGCAACATTGCTGATTGTCCCTAAATTCAGCCCAAAAGAAATTTTCCGACTTGGAAAAGAATATGAACCAACCGTTTTTGCCGGTGTTCCAACTATGTACAATTTCTTATATCAGTACCCAGAAGGTGATACGGACGATCTTAAATCATTACGGTTATGTATTTCAGGAGGAGCAGCAATGCCTGTAGCACTCCTGAATAATTTCGAAAAGAAATTCAATGTAGTAGTTTCTGAAGGTTATGGTCTGTCGGAATCATCACCAGTAACTTGTTTTAATCCACTTGATCGTCCACGTAAGGCAGGATCAATTGGAATGTCAATCCTCAATGTTGAAAATAGGGTTGTAGATGAACTTGGTGAGGAAGTTCCTGTTGGTGTTGTAGGCGAACTAATTGTCCGCGGCCCAAATGTAATGAAGGGATACTATAAGATGCCGGAAGAAACTGCTGCCACTCTTCGCAATGGATGGCTCTACACTGGAGATCTAGCTAAAATGGATGAGGATGGTTACTTTTATATAGTAGATCGTAAAAAGGATATGGTTATCGTTGGCGGTTACAATGTATATCCAAGAGAAGTAGAAGAAATCCTTTATGACCACCCTGATGTTGTTGAGGCGGCGGTTCTTGGAGTGCCAGATCCGAATTTTGGCGAAGCAGTAAAATGCTATGTGGTTAGCAAAAACCCTAATTTGACTGAGAAGGATCTCCTTGATTATTGCTCCCAACACCTTGCGAAGTACAAGGTTCCATCATCAATCGAATTTTTAGAAGAGCTTCCAAAGAACACAACAGGAAAAATTTTAAGACGTGCTTTGAAGGAACAGGTAAAGCAAATATCGAAATAATTTTAAAAGGGGCAGGCGCTTAGCCTGTCTTTTTTCAAAAGCTCTGTTAAAGCTGTTTTTCTTCGTACAAGAGACCCAGCAGTCGTGTTCTGCACTGAAGATGCTCCATGACGGTTTGTGGAAAGCGAATTCCTCGTGACAGGTAAACGGTGGCCTGTCCCAGCGATGATTCTTTTCAAGGTAGCTTCTCTTGTGGAGCAGAAATCAATATGCTAATTTAACAGAATCTTTTTAAGGAGATGGGGATATGGATTCAATTTTGCTGGAAATCAAGAATTATATTGCGTTTGTTACCATTAACCGGGAGGAAGCATTAAACGCCTTCAACTATGAAACATTGGCATCACTGCAAAGAGTGGTGGAGGATATAAGGGTTAATCCGGATATCCGGGCGGTCATATTTACAGGAGCAGGTGAGAAGGCATTCAGCGTTGGAGCTGATTTGAAAGAACGGCGAACGCTTTCTGACGAACAGGTAAAAAGAAACTTAAATAAAATAAATGATGTATTAAATGCTATCGATCAGCTGCCACAGCCGACCATCGCGGCAATGAACGGTTTTGCCTTTGGCGGTGGCATGGAGCTTGCATTAGCCTGTGATTTCCGAATTGCAGCTAAAGGAACAAAAATGGGGCTTACTGAAACAAGTCTCGCTATTATTCCTGGAGCAGGCGGAACACAGAGGCTTCCAAGGCTGATAGGGCAGGCAAAGGCTCTTGAATTAATCCTGACTGCCCGAAGGCTCACTTCAGAGGAAGCGCTGGCATATGGATTGGTAACTAGAGTAACGGATAATGAGGAAGTGCTTGCAGATAGCCAGGCTTTTGCAGAAACAATCCTTCAAAACGGTCCAATAGCCCTTCAGCAAGCAAAATTTTCCGTTAAAAATGGAATGAATACAGACCTGCAAACTGGTCTTCAGATTGAGCGGAAAGCTTATGAAATTACTATTCCAACAGAGGACAGGATTGAGGCACTTCAGGCATTTGCCGAAAAGAGAAAACCCCAATTTAAAGGAAAGTAGCATGGCATTCCAGCCATGCTTTTCGCTTGTTAAGCTTTATTTCGGCCTTTCCGCCGAAGTTTTTTAAAAATAACAATTTAATATAAACAGAGAATTTGTTAAAATATATTCTTAATTACACAGACGAGAGGAGAAGGTGAGAAGATTGGCTGATCTGGCGATGGGGAAACAGGCATCAGAATTTAGAAAAGGGCTTCAGGCTGGCATCAGTATCGGAGTGGGATATTTTCCTATAGCTTTGACATTTGGCCTGCTGGCTAAAGGGTCAGGTTTAAGTCTATCCGAGACACTGCTAATGAGCCTTCTGGTATTTGCGGGTGCAGCCCAATACATATCTTTAAGTTTATTATCATTTGGAACTGGGATTTTCGAAATCATTTTAACTACTTTTATCGTTAATATTCGTCATTTTTTAATGTCGGCATCCTTAAATGAAAAGGTAGAGGAAGATCGTCTCCTTTATAAAATTTTCTATTCATTTGGCATAACAGATGAAACATTCTCTGTAGCCGCCACCAAGGAAGGGACAGTCACAACAGGATTTATGTTTGGTGTTATTTTAGTCTCCTATTCTAGCTGGGTAGTAAATTCAGGACTGGGACACCTCATTGGAGCAAGCCTTCCTCAAACCCTTCAGGACAGCATGGGTGTTGCCCTTTATGCCATGTTTATAGGGCTATTAGTTCCTTCTATGAGGAAAAATATAAAGGTAGTCATGCTTGCGATATTAGCGGCAGCTTTCAATTCGATTTTTACTTTTGAAAAATTAATGGCACCTGGCTGGGCGATCGTATCCGCAACTATGCTGTCTGCAATTATTGTAGAGAGCGTCGTAATGCTTGCTAAGAAAAGGGGGCACTTCAATGAAGAATGAGATTTTATGGATGATTCTTGGAATGTCCATCGTTACGTATATTCCAAGGATGCTGCCATTTGTTTTGTTTAAAGGGAAGGAATTACCCTCCTTTGTACAGGGCATTCTGAAAAATGTTCCCTTTGCTACTCTGGGTGCGCTCATTTTTCCCGGTATTTTATTAATACAAAAGGATATCTGGTATGGGCTGATTGGCGCGGCCGCTGCTTTTATTGCTGCTTTCCTTGGGGCAAATGTGATTGTTACTGTCCTGGGATCGATTGCCGTTCTCGCTCTCTATTCGTTTATTCTTTAAGGGATTACTCTATAATAGATATATTTTAAAAAAGCCGATTAAATCTAATTGGCTTTTATTTTGCGGATTGGTTCTAAAACAGGCCGTTTAAACTAAACTAGGTAGAGAGGCTGTACAAAAAGGGGGACAATTCATGGCAAGGAAAATGGGGGTATACGCGGTACTGGCCTATGTAATATATGGGTTGTTTTTTTATTGGTATCTTTTCTATTTTGCAGATACCAGCCTCCCGTTTGAATATCAGGGAACCAAGGCTGATCCAGCGACATTTTTAAATGGCAGGGAATTAATGCTGAGCGAGGAATACTCCAAAACAAGGAATTTGCTATTTTTCTTATCTACTCCTCTTGAATGGCTCTTTTACTTTTTGGTCCTGTTACTTGGGCTTTCAAAGGCCTTTAAGCGTTGGGCTGACAAATCAGCTAAATATAAAGCTGCCCATATGCCAATATATCTGATTTGGCTTTCATTCTTTGCTTTTTTAGCAACCTTCCCGCTAAGCTACATCGGTTACTCACTTTCAAAAACCTATAATATATCCACTCAAACCTTTGCTTCCTGGATGAAGGATGAACTAATAGACTTTTGGATTAATTACGCTGCACTGCTGATTATTGTGCCAGTATTGTACTGGCTGATTAAAAAAAGCAGCAAACGCTGGTGGCTTTATGCGTGGCTGCTTTCTATTCCATTCACGCTGTTTATGATGTTTTTGCAGCCGGTAGTGATTGATCCCCTATATAATGATTTTTATCCGCTTAAAAATAAAGCTTTAGAAACAAAAATCCTGACTATGGCTGATAAGGCTCACATTCCCGCAGAGCATGTTTTTGAGGTAAACATGGCTGAAAAAACCAATTCCCTCAATGCGTATGTTACCGGAATTGGTTCCAATTCAAGAATCGTTTTATGGGATACCACTTTAAATAGGCTGAGTGAAGATCAGATTTTGTTTATAATGGCACATGAAATGGCCCACTATGTGAAAAAACATATTTATTACGGGATTGCAGGCTATCTGCTATTATCTCTGTTTGGACTTTATCTGGCCTACAGGCTTTTAAACTGGTCAATAAGTAAATGGGGAATAGAGTTAAAAGTGGGGGATGCTGCCGATATCCGTTCGCTTCCGCTCATTTTAATGATATTATCCATATTAATGTTTATTTCTAGTCCCATATCCAACTTAGTAGCCCGCTATGAAGAAAGCAGTGCTGACAGATATGCTATTAATATGACAAAAGATCCGGAAGCAGCAATAAGCTCCTTTCAGGAGCTTACTCGGTCAGGACTTAGCGAGGTAAAGCCGCCGTTCCTGGTAAAAATTTTCCGTTATACCCATCCTTCTATGCTCGAGCGTATTTCAATGGTAGAGGATTACGAAGTTAAACATAGGGATGAATTGAATAAGTAAGCCTGAGACCGGGGAGCTTTCTCCGGTTATTTTTTTAGGAAAGATACTTAAAATTAATTTTAAAAGTGACATACGCTAAAATAAGGGTAAAAGGAATATAAACGAAGCAGGAGGGGGAGTTTTATGTGCGGCCGTTTTTCACTTATATCCACGAGAGAAACTTTGGAGGAAGAATTTCAATTTGATTATTCGGGTGAATTACCATCTAGATATAATATAGCGCCTGGACAGGAAATTCTAGCTATTATTTCTCAAAATCAGCATAGAGCAGGAAGGCTTTTTCACTGGGGGTTGATTCCTTTTTGGGCTTCAGATGAAAAGATCGGCTACAAAATGATTAATGCCCGTGCAGAAACACTTAATGAAAAATCAAGTTTTAAGAACCCGTTGAAAAAGAGAAGATGCATTATACCTGCAGATGGTTATTTTGAATGGAAAAGGGAAGGGAAATTAAAACAGCCATACCGATTCGTTCAAAAGGATGGAAAGCCATTAGCTTTTGCGGGATTATGGGAGGTCTGGGAAGGGGAAGGGAAAAGAGTAGAGTCCTGTACAATAATAACTACCAGTGCAAATGAAATGGCAGCAGAAGTCCATGATCGAATGCCAGTTATTTTAACACCCGAAAAACAGAATATCTGGCTAGACCAGAAATTGGAGGATTCCCTGCTATTACAAACCCTTCTTAACCCTTATGAATCAGAAAAAATGGAAATGTATGAGGTATCAACACTTGTTAATTCTGTTAAGAATGAGTCCAATGAAATAATCAGGCCGTTCAATAGTAAATAACATAAGGGCTTCCAAAACGGAGGCCCTTTAGTATTTAATACATTAGTATAGTTTATTAGCCAAGTTCCTGTTTTTTTAAGTTCCAAATCTCTTGTTAATATCGACAAGCTGTCTTGATAACTTCATAAATTGATTCTTGTCGTTTGTATCGATTGCCTGATCAATTTTTTTCATAAGCCTCTCTTTTTCGGTTGTCAGTTGAATTTCGGCCAGCAGCATTTCTATATACAGGTCCTGAACAAAAGCTTCTTTTGCCTGCTGCCGGTTCATGGCACCTTTTTTCATCAAATCTGTATACTTATCATTCATCGAAATCACCCCTGTGGCTTTTTACTATTATATGGAGTTTTATAGATAAAATCAATAAATGTTTTAAATTTTCAGATAATATTTTTTTAGATTATGAATAATTTCGTAACTATTTCAAAAAAACAAAATTTCGACAAAAATACATGGTATGATAGGGTAAATATTACAATTACCGGCAAATTCAGGCAATTGTATAGGGGGCTTTTCCATAAATATAGAGGAGTGGAAATATTGGAGTCTAAATTGATTGAGATGTATGAGGTAAATCCATTTACTATGTTCATTCAGCCAGAGGAGTATGGCAGAAAAGTTTATTCGAAAATTGTAGAATTGGAAGATGAATTTATATCACCTTACAAACCAACAGATTTAATTAAACGGAGCTGTGAATTCTTCGGAAGTACTTTGGAAGGCAGGCAAAAAGGAAGCAGCCTGTTAATGGGAATTACACATAAAGTGCCAATTGCAATCGATCCATCAAATTTTATTTACTTTTTTCCAACAACATCTCCAGTCAGAGCAGAATGTATATGGATCTCTCATGAGCATGTCATTAGTCATCGCCGCTATTCTCCAGGCCAGACTCTTGTTACTTTTCAAAACAAAGAATCTTACTTGTTTCCCATTTCATATAGTTCATTTGAAAATCAGCTGCTCAGGACAGCTCTTTTAAAGACAAAGCTGATGCAGAGGATGGAGCATATGGAAAGAAAAACCTTTTATTTGCATCATCGCCCTAAGTTCATGGAGGCTTCTGAGGCAGAGCGAAAATACGGCTCAAATACTATTTTATAACTTTATTGCAGCTTTTTAGCCTGCTTTCGGGACTGATGCCTTTTGAAAAAATAATACTCCATTATTTCCTGTACTTTGTTTCGGATCCTCGGATTGAAATAATTGTGATATTCCTCAAATCCGTTATAGACGAACATAAACATCGTAAAGGTGTCGTCCCTTTTTGTCTCCAATACTTTTAGTTTTTTTGCGCCCATATATTTTTTTGCTTTGGCTAAATCAGCATGAACATCCCTCATTGTTTCTTCAATTAACTCGAGATAAGGCTTCTTGAGCTTAAAAGGACTTTTGTCGACTACAGCTAAATCCCTGTTTAATATGGTTAAGACCATAGGTAAATATATGGCTTTCTCCATGACGTTTCGTTCTTCCTCAGGTATTCTTGTCATCGTTCTATACTCCTTCCAACTCCAAAAAGAACATTTGTTCGTAAGTTAATGATACAAAATAGTCCGCCGAAAGGCAATATTCATTTCTAGCTTATGTAAATTGGCAGATTACTATGAAAAATCTAGAAGGAATATTATTTCTGTTGTCGAAATAATAAGTTGGTTGAAAATTAATTAAAAAGCTGGGGGTTGCAGAATTGAAAAAAGGAATTAGCGCTGAAGACTTGTATGAATTAAACTCGGTTTCTGATCCGCGTTTTTCTCCGGATAATAACAAATGCGTTTTTGTCCAGACAGGGATAAATAAGGAAACGGATGATTATTTTTCTCATCTTTTTATTATGGATATGGAAAAAGAGGGAGAGGCTATCCAGTTGACCTATGGCAAGAGCAAGAATAACTCTCCACGCTGGTCGTCAGATGGACAAAGTGTTGCTTTTGTTTCAAATAGAGAGGGCGGAAAGAATCAGATTTTTGTTCTTTCGATAAACGGTGGAGAGGCACGCCAGGTAACCGAACTGGAGACAGGTGCTTCTAATCCTGTCTGGTCCCCGGATGGAAAAAGAATTGCTTTTTTATCAACAGTAAGCAGCCAGAAGGAATCTGGTGAGAAAGAGTCAGATAAAAAACTATTGCCGCTTGAAGTAGGGAAAATGAAATACAAATCCGATGCTTCGGGTTTCTGGAAAGGAACCTTCCGCCATGTATCTGTTGTTGAAGTGGCTACGGGTGAGGTTTCTCAGTTAACAGAGGGAGAGAACGACTTTGCTCTATACAGCTGGTCTCCTGATGGGAAAAATATAGCTGTTGGCGCAGATTTGGAGTCAAACAAGGACCAGTCCTTTATCCATGACATTTATTTACTTGACCCAGAAACTAAAGACCTCTCTAGGATTACTAATGGAACAGGTTCTTTTGGGAATGTAGCATGGTCGCCAAATGGTAAGTTTCTTGCTGCGATTGGCCAGGATATGGAATATTATAATGCTACTCTTTCAAGATTGTGGATTTACGACGTGGCAGCAAAGAAGTTTTCTTGTTTTACAGAGGGTCTGGATTTGCCGGTCGGGGATTTCATGGTAGGAGACTTTCAGCAGGGTGCTGTTTTGCCTGGAGCCCAATGGACCGAAGATAGTTCAAGCTTTTATTTTGTGGGTACAGACAATGGGAACACAGTTTTATATTATGGAAATGTAGAAGGTGAAATTTATCCTGCCCTTCTGGACCAGCAGCATATTTACGGATTTACTTTGGATAGTAAGAATCAGCGCGCTGTTGTGGCAATCAGCAGGCCATCCAAGCCATCTGATTTATTCCTGCTTAATATCACAGAGGGAACTACCAAGCAGCTAACAGATGTTAACAAAGAGATTTTATTGAAAGTTGAACTGTCTGATGCACAGTCCTTTGAATTCGAGGCTAGTGATGGATGGAAAGTTCAGGGCTGGCTTATGCTGCCAATCGGCTATGAAGAAGGCAAGAAATACCCAATGGTTCTTGAAATTCATGGCGGGCCGCATGCGATGTATGGAAATACCTATATGCATGAGTTCCAGCTGCTTGCATCCAAAGGCTATGCCGTATTGTTTACCAATCCAAGAGGCAGCCACGGTTATGGGCAGAAATTTGTTAATGCAGTAAGAGGAGATTATGGCGGAAAAGATTATCAGGATATTATGGATGCAGTCGATTATGTCCTCGATCAGCATGACTTTATAGATGACCAGCAGCTTTTTGTTACTGGCGGCAGCTATGGCGGCTTTATGACCAACTGGATTGTCGGACATACAAATAGATTTAAGGCTGCAGTTACACAAAGGTCCATATCCAACTGGATAAGCTTTTACGGGGTGAGCGACATTGGCTATTACTTTACGGAATGGCAAATCGAGTCTGACTTAAGCGACATAGAAAAGCTTTGGAAGCATTCTCCTCTTGCGTATGTTAAAAACGTTGAAACGCCATTATTAATTTTGCATAGTGAAAAGGATTACCGCTGCCCGATTGAACAAGGGGAGCAGCTATTTATTGCCTTAAAGAGACTTGAGAAGCCAGCTAAAATGATTCGATTCCCAGAAGAAAACCATGAGCTTTCAAGAAGCGGCAAACCATCATTACGTATTTACCGTCTCAACTATATTGCAGACTGGTTTGGTGAGTATACTCATAAACATTAATAATTTCTATGTAATAAATAAGTGAGTTGCAAAAACACGCAGGGGTTAAAACCTCTGTGTGTTTCTTTGTTATTTTTAAAATTTTTTGACTCTATAGGTCTTGGGACACCTGTTCGCTCCTAGAATAGGGACTTTTATACCGTTTTGGTTTTTGGTTAACAGAAGATCCACTTGAACTTTTTCATATTTTTATAGTTTTCAAAAATTTTCTTAAAAGAATATATTAAAATAGTTGATTTCTGAAAATTCCTTTTATATAATAATTCCTAATTCGGTAATAAATTTGAATTTAAATATTGTAATAGATTATTGAATTTGGATTAATTTCCTATTTAGGGAACTGTAATAGAAAAATGGTTCCGAAAGGAGGAAATACTTTGAAATACGAAATAGATGATATGGATCGTGGAATCATTAAGCATCTTTCCATTGATGGCCGCATGTCCTTTACAGAAATAGCATCTAATTTAAATGTTACAGAAAAAACAATTCGCCTTCGCTACAAAAACTTACTGGATCACGGAATCCTCAGTGTGGTAGGAGTGGTCAATCCGGTAGCTCTCGGCGTAAAGTCGGGTGCAATCATTCAATTAAAGGTAAAACCGCAGACCATTAAAGAGGCAGTGGAAGAGTTAAAGAAGTTTCGTGAAATTCGTTATATCACTATGACTTCCGGCCCTTATTCAATCCTCGTACAGATTGCCGTTCCCGGTCCGGACGAGATCACTGATACACTTCACCGGATCAACGAACTTGAATATATAACAGAAATGAATACTATCGTACAGCTGGCAGTTTATAAAAATGCATATGACTATTTTTAAAAAGGAGATGATTAGGATGATTGAAATATTAAAAAAATTAACAAGCTTGTCAGGGCCATGCGGCTATGAACATTCCGTATCATACTTTCTCAAAGACTATTTGGAAAATAAGGTGGATGAAGTACGAATTGATCCAATAGGCAATGTTATTGCTACGAAAAAAGGGGGAAAGCCAGGCCCAACGGTAATTTTAACTGCTCACATTGATGAAATTGGTTTCATTGTTAAGAAAATAGAAGCAAACGGCCTATTAAGATTTGAGAAGCTGGGAGGTAATGACGATAGGATTCTTTTAGCACAGCCAGTAACGGTAATGGGGAATAAGGGTGAAATTTCAGGTGTGATTGGTACAATGTCAGCTCATTATGTGAAATTCGATGATCCATCTAAAGTAAGGAAGCATTCTCAACTTTATATTGATATTGGTGCATCTTCGATAGAGGAAGCGGAGGAATTGGGTATTGAGGTGGGTACTCCTATTACTTGGGGGACTCCATTCCAGCAATTTGGACCTGCTTCTTCTCCTAAAATTAGGTCAAAATCCTTGGATGACCGAGCAGGCTGTGCTGTACTACTTCAAGCACTTGAAGAATTACAGGACACTAAATTTTCTGGAGAGTTAATATTCCTCTTTGCTGTTCAGGAAGAAGTAGGATTAAGGGGAGCTAAAACAGCCTCAGAGCATATTCAGGCAGATGCAGCCATTGCAGTGGATACAACGGCAGTGAGCGATACGCCAGAGGAAACGATGGACCAAAGTTTATCACTCGGTAAGGGAACAGGTATTAAGGTAATGGATTTTAGCTTAATAGTACATAAGACGATGAAGGACACGCTAATTAAGTTGGCTAAAGAACAGAATATTCCTTACCAGCTAGAGGTTTTTCCTGGTATTGGAACTGACGGCGGAGCAGTAAATTATGCCAGTAAAGGAATTCCAACCGGAGTATTGTCGATTCCATCCCGATATGCGCATTCACCAGTTGAGGTTATAGACGTTGGGGATTTGATAGCAACTAAGGACTTGGTTAAAGCGTTTATTCTTAACTTGAATGAAGGGCAGACATTCCCATTTTAATCTCAAAAAGAGAGCGTAAATCAGCTCTCTATATAAGGAAAAGTCTAAATATTTAAATAATCTTTAGGGGGAAAAAGCGATGAAGTTATTTATTTCAGCAGATATGGAAGGTATTTCAGGTGTAGCTACGAACCAACAGCTAAAGACAAATTCAGAGTATCAGCGTTTCCGCAAACTCATGACCGCCGATGTAAATGCAGCAATTGAAGGTGCATTTAACGGCGGAGCAACTGAGGTAGTAGTGGCGGATGGGCACGGAAATATGTCCAATATTCTCATAGAAGAAATGGATTCCCGTGCAAGGCTCGTATCAGGGAATAACCGTGTTATGTGCCAATTGGAGGGGTTGGACGAATCCTTCGATGGAATTATGTTTGTCGGGCACCATGGCCGGGAAGGCGGGTCTGATGTTGCTGTAATTAGCCATACCTTGGCAGGGATTTGTGTAAATGAAATGAAAATAAATGGCAAGGTTGTTGGAGAAACAGAGATGAACTCATTAGTTGCTGGCTCTTTTGGTGTACCTGCCATTTTTATTAGCGGGGATGATGCCTATGTACGAGAAGTAAAAGAAACGCTTCCTGATGTCGAAGCTGCAGTAACGAAAAGAGCAGTTGATCGTTTTGCAGCAGAATTAATTCATCCAGAAGTGGCAAGGGAAGAAATCCGAGCGAAAGCAGAAGCAGCGGTTAAAAAGGCTAAGGCTATTAAGCCTATTACTTTTGAAGGGCCCATTACTTTTGATTTGGAACTAAAAGGTTCCCAACAGGCAAAAATGACCACTACTATTCCAACGGTAGAATTAACTGGCCCAAAAAGTATCAGGTTTACCTGTGATGACATGGTAACAGCATATAAGCATATGTGGGGTTGTGTCATTATCGCTATGACAGCAACTAACGGTGTCCTTGGTTCCGTAAACGCATAAAAATTAAACGGAGGTGAATGACGGGATGTACATCGTGAAAAGGGTACTAACGATGCTTCTTACCCTATGGGTAATTATCACTTTAACGTTTGTCATTATGAAATGTATTCCGGGTGATCCATTTGCATCGGATGCGGATGTTCTTCCAAAGGAAGTGCTTCAAAACATGAGGGCTAAATATAACCTGGACAAGCCGATACCAGTCCAATATGCCCTCTATATGAAAAACCTGGTCACTTTTGATATGGGACCTTCTATTAAATCAGAAACACGTTCAGTTAACAGTATTATTGCTGACGGAATTCCGGCTTCTTCAAGGCTGGGGCTGCAGGCTTTGGTGATTTCCTTATTCTTTGGTTTATTGCTGGGCATTGTTGCAGCTCTTAATCATAATAAACCATTGGATTTTGCCGCTATGCTCTTTGCGATTATCGGAATCTCCATTCCAAGTTTTATCCTTGCCCCCTTGTTAATTAAGTACTTTGCAGTAAATTGGCATTTGCTTCCGGTAGCCTCTTGGGGAACTTGGCAGCATACGGTTTTGCCTTCCATAGCTCTTGCGGCTTCACCGCTGGCAGTAATCGCTCGCTTTATGAGGTCCAGCATGCTGGAGGTTATGAATCAGAACTATATTAAAACTGCAAATGCAAAGGGATTGTCCACTGTACAGCTGGTCATAAAACATGGTATCCGAAATGCAATCTTGCCTGTTATAACCTTTATCGGTCCTTTATTTGTAGTATTAATTACCGGAACATTTGTAATTGAAAAAATATTTGCCATACCTGGTCTAGGAAAGTATTTCGTGGACAGCATTTTTAACCGTGATTATCCGGTCATTATGGGTACAACAGTCTTTTTCAGTACAATACTTGTTTTTACCTTGTTTTTAATTGATATTTCCTATCGCCTGATTGATCCAAGAATTAAGCTTACAAGCGGGGGAAACTAATATGCAGACAAATACAGCCGAATCTAACTTATTTACACCGGTATCTGAAGAAAAGAAAAGACAGGCAGCGGTTGAGAGACCATCCTTAAGTGTTTGGAAAGAAACTATAATTAATATTTTTAAGAATAAACTGGCTGTTTTTGGTCTGACTTTATTACTTGCAATATTAATTTTAGCCATTTTAGGCCCATTACTTGTTAAATTTAGCCCTTCCGACCAGGATTTGATGAAAGCAAATTTGCAGCCAGGCGGAAAGCATTGGTTTGGTACTGATGATCTTGGCCGGGATATGTGGTCGAGAACCTGGTATGGAGCCAGAGTTTCGCTAACAATTGGTTTTGCAGCTGCATTAATCGACCTTATTTTAGGAGTAACCGTCGGTGGGATTTCCGGCTATATGGCTGGAAGAAGCAAGTTGGGAGACCGTGTTGATAATGCGATCATGAGAATTGTCGAAATTCTGTATGGTATCCCTTATCTTTTAGTAGTTATTTTATTGATGGTGATTATGGATCCTGGTATAACTACCATCATTATTGCTTTGTCTGTAACTGGGTGGGTCGGAATGGCGAGGATTACTCGTGGTCAAATTCTTCAACTTAAATCACAGGAATACGTGATGGCAGCTGAGAAGCTTGGCACTTCACACCGGAAAATTATTCTGCGCCACTTGCTTCCAAACACCCTTGGGATCATTATTGTAAATTTAACATTTACGATTCCACAGGCCATTTTTGCTGAATCATTCCTTAGTTTCCTGGGCCTTGGCGTGCAGGCGCCATTTGCAAGCTGGGGAACAATGGCAAATGATGCGCTTGGTGTTATTTTGAGTGGGCAGTGGTGGCGACTATTCTTCCCAGGTTTTATGATCTCTCTTACGATGTTTGCTTTCAATGCATTTGGTGATGGACTTCAGGATGCATTAGACCCAAGGAATCGCGGCTAGGAGGTACAGCAGTGACTCATTTACTTGAAGTAAAGAATTTAGAAGTGAATTTTAAAACCTTCGGCGGCGAAGTTAAGGCTGTCCGCAATGTTTCCTTTCATGTTGATAAGGGCGAAATAGTCGCAATTGTAGGCGAAAGCGGAAGCGGAAAGAGCGTGACAGTGCAGACAATAATGGGGCTTATTCCAACACCGCCTGGAAAAATAAAAAATGGAGAAATACTTTTTCAAAACAGGGATCTTTTAAAACTATCTAAAAAAGAAATGCAAAAAATAAAAGGTTCAAAGATTAGTATGATTTTTCAGGATCCAATGACCTCTCTGAATCCGACAATGAGGATAGGTAAGCAAATAGAAGAGGCACTCATCGTACACCAGAAGCTTTCTAAGGCGGAAGCTAGAGAAAGGGCAGTGGAGATGATCCGCCTGGTAGGGATTCCAAATCCTAAGGAACGGTATAACCAATATCCTCATGAATTCAGTGGGGGTATGAGACAAAGGGCCATGATAGCAATCGCGCTTGCCTGTAACCCTGAATTGCTGATTGCTGATGAACCTACAACAGCGCTGGACGTAACTATTCAAGCCCAAGTGCTGGACTTAATGAAGGACTTAAAGGAAAAAACCAATACTGCGATTATCTTAATAACCCATGATTTGGGGGTGGTCGCCGAAACAGCCGAGCGGGTCATCGTTATGTATGCAGGGATGATGGTTGAAAGTGGAAGTGTAAACGAGCTTTTCGAAAATCCAAGGCATCCTTATACATGGGGGTTAATGGATTCCATCCCTGATACGAATGCAGAACATAAGTCCCGCCTAGTTCCAATTGAAGGGTCACCGCCAGATTTGTTTGCCCCGCCACAAGGCTGTCCTTTCGCACCAAGATGCAAATATGCCATGGAAATATGCTTAAGTGAAATGCCTCCGGCTTTTGAAATCGGGGTGGGCCACCATTCAAGATGCTGGCTTAATGACCCGCGTGCACCAAAGGTAGAGAATGAGGTTGCAGCAGGGAGGGAAAAGCAATGAGTGATGCTCTTCTTCAAGTAGAGGGAATGAAAAAGTATTTTAAAATCAAAAAAGACCAAACTGTTAAATCGGTTGATGATATTTCGATCGAAATTAAAAAAGGGGAAACCTTTGGCTTGGTTGGGGAAAGTGGCAGCGGTAAGTCTACACTCGGCAAAACGATTGTCGGCCTTCAAAGCCCCACTGCTGGTAAGATTATTTACAATGGTATTGATGTTGAGACACTAGATAAAAAGTCGAAAATTAATGTGAACCGTGAAATGCAAATCATTTTTCAGGATCCCTACGCCTCTTTGAATCCACGTATGCGGGTTGGTGACATCATTGCTGAGGGAATCGACGCTCACAATCTTGCAAAAGGAAAGGACAGGCAGAATCGTATCTTTGAGCTTTTGGACAAAGTAGGTCTTCGCCCTGAACATGCAAGAAGATATCCTCATGAATTCAGCGGCGGGCAGCGGCAGAGAATCGGAATTGCCCGAGCTCTTGCAGTAAACCCTAAATTTATCGTTGCGGATGAACCAATATCTGCACTTGACGTCTCTATTCAGGCTCAGGTCATCAACTTAATGGAAGACCTTAAGGAGAAGGAAGGACTCACCTATTTGTTTATTGCCCATGACCTTGGGATGGTCAAGCATATAAGTGATCGCATTGGAGTAATGTACCTTGGCAGGATGATGGAGCAGGCAAGCAGCTATGACCTATTCTCAGAGCCGCTTCATCCATACACACAGGCACTCTTATCAGCAATACCAGTAGCCAACCCAAAGGCTGCCAAAAGGGAAAGAATTGTTCTGGCGGGAGATCCGCCGAGCCCGGTTAATCCGCCCAGCGGCTGCCGGTTTCGTACAAGATGTCCGCATGCTATGTCCATCTGTGCCGGGGAAGTTCCTGCCTGGAAAGAAGTGAAGCCAAATCACTGGACGGCATGCCATCTATATAATTAATAGATTAAAAGGAGGAAGGGAAACAGTGAAAAAGTGGACTTGGATTTTAGCTGTAGTTCTGTTGCTTAGCTCTGCGTTAGCAGGTTGCAGCAGCAGTGGGGATAAAAAAGCATCCTCGAGTTCTTCAAATGGAAATACAAAAGGGGTAAAACAGGAAATTACGGTAAACGCAATGAGTGAACCGCCTTCCCTTGATCCGGCACTTGCCACAGACACCACTTCTGGCTGGATTATAGACCATACCTTTGAAGGATTATTTACAAAAGATAAAGATGGTAAGCCTGTAGAAGGTGTTGCAAAGGATGTTCAAACCTCTGCAGATGGAAAAACATATACCTTCACTCTTAAAGATGACGCTAAGTGGTCTGATGGATCACCTGTAACAGCAAAAGATTTTGAATACGAATGGAAACGTGTATTAAATCCACAGACAGGAAGCGCTTTTGCGTTTTATCTTTACTATATTAAAGGTGCTGAGGAGTATAACAAAGGAAAAGGACCAGTTGAAAATGTAGGAATTACTGCCAAGGACGACAAAACTTTAGTGGTAGAACTTACAAATCCTCTAGGCTATTTTAAGGAACTTTTAACAATGTGGACCTTTTATCCAGTAAAAAAGGAATTAGTTGAAGGAAACAAAGACTGGGCTGCAAACACTGAAGGATATGTGAGCAACGGACCTTTTAAGTTAACTGAGTGGAAGCATGACAGCCAAGTTGTAGCAGAAAAGAATGAAAATTACTGGGGTAATAAAGATGTTAGCTTGACTAAAGTTACATGGAAAATGGTCAATGATGCTACAACCTATTACCAAATGTATAAGACAAATGAACTTGACTTAATTCAAACACTTCCATCAGATGTAGTGGCACAGGAAAAGTCCAATAAGGAATTTAAAAACACTCCATACTTTGGAACGTATATGTATATGTTCAATGTTAAGAAGGAGCCATTTACCAACGCTAAAATCCGAAAAGCATTTGCAATGGCCATCAACCGTGAGGCTATTACCAAGAATGTTACAAAGGCTGGCGAAACCCCGGCATTTGCATTCGTTCCTCCTGGAGTAAAAACAAAGGATGGAGATTTCCGTAAGGATGGCGGAAAAATGCTCAAGGAAGATCCAAAGGAAGCGAAAAAATTACTTGAGGAAGGTATGGCTGAAGAGGGCTGGAAAGAGCTTCCACAAGTAACACTTTTGTATAATACTTTGGAGAGTAACAAAAAGATTTCCGAAGCTGTTCAGGAAATGATAAAGAAAAATTTAGGTGTTAACATTAAACTGGCAAACCAGGAATGGAAGACTTACCTTGATACAACTAAACAGCATAACTTCCAAATGGCTCGAATGGGATGGATTGGAGTATTACTTGATCCTGCAGTCATTCTTGACTACTATTTAGGAGATAGCCCCAACAACCGTACACAATGGGTTAATCCTAAATATGACAGTCTGATTGCACAGGCAAAAGCTGAACAGGATCCAGACAAGCACTTCCAACTAGAGCATGAAGCAGAGAAAATATTAATGGAAGATTTGCCGTTCATGCCAGTATATCACTATACAAATACGTATCTTACTTCATCGAAATTTAATGGTGTCGTTTACCCGATGAATCGTTATCCTAACCTCAAATGGACTAAAAAGGTATCTGATTAATCAGTTTTAAAGGAATAAGGCAGGTGCGATTTTTTAAAGCACCTGCTTTATTTTAAAAGATTGAACCTAAACAAGGCCTAATTAGGTGAATAAATTTAATCTATTAAAAAATCCTCTTTAAATCATAATTGAGGAAGGGGAAGATGATAATAAAAAAGGTCGTTTTTTTTCTCCTATTACTTATTTTCTGGATTTATATAAAAGCAGCAGGATATGTTACTCAACTGGAATGGATCAACCAATCCTTTCTGGTAGGTATAGTAGCATTAATGGCTGGGGCATGCATGGTTATTTTTAAAACCGGTTTTTTATCAATGTTTTTTCAAGGTTTTAGAACAATAGGTTCTTTTATCACTCCAAAGTCAAATGCGATGGAGCGAGCAGATGCCTTATTGAATAAAGATGAGTTAATAATCGAGTTTAAAAAGGGATTCGCCAATAAAGCAGCCTTTTTTGCATTCATGGTGGGAGCTAGTTCCATCACAGTCTCGATTATAGGTTTAATTTTTTATAATTAGAGGCGATAATTGGTTATTTTTGTTATTCCATCATTAGTGGAAGTCATATGCTGCATAGTGAACTTCATTTAGAGAAGATATAAAAGAAGAATAATTAGTCATTAGTCAGAATTCCTTATAAAATTGCCCGCAAAGTATTAATTCTTTGCGGGTTTTTCTTGTCAAAACAGATGCAGGTATGAGAAAGTTTTGATAGAAGGAAGTTCACTGGAGAAAATACTATTAGCAGAGACTTTTTTTAGATAAAGGGAGTCAAAATAAGAAAAAAGATGATGGAAGGACTAAAAAGATGAGATCTGAACGGCATGAGAATAAGGGAAAAAAGAAGAGAAAAGCCTGGAAAGTTATCTTACTGATTTTGCTGCTAATTATTGTGTGTGTAGTGGCTTATGCTTATTATCAATATAAACAGGGAATAAACCAATCAATGGAAAAAATTGAAGGAACTACTAAGCAAGAGACCTATAAATTTGAGGGGCAAAAAGATCAGTATGGAAATACGAATATTTTACTAATGGGGAGCGACGCCCGAGGTAAAGAAAAATCTAGGTCTGATACCATTATGATTGCTACTTATAATCAGGAAAAAGGTACGTACAAATTAACCTCTATCATGAGGGATTCCTATGTCGATATTCCGGGATATGGAAAGCATAAGATTAATTCTGCATTTGCGTCTGGCGGACCTGAATTAATGAGGCAAACAATTAAAGAAAATTTTGATATAGACCTGCAATACTATGCCATCCTTGATTTTGAAGGCTTCGTACAAGTAATAGATGAAGCTTTTCCAAATGGTGTTGAAATTAACGTCGAGAAAAAAATGGCAGAATATGTGGATCCTCCGCTGGAACCTGGATTACAAAAGCTTGATGGAAGGCATCTGCTAAGTTATGTCCGCTTCCGTCACGACCGTATTGGAGATTTTGGCAGAGTTCAGCGTCAGCAGGAGGTTATCCAGAAACTTGGAGAGCAAATGACAAGCATTACAGTCATTCCGAAACTGCCAAAATTAATTGGTATCATTTCACCGTATATCAATACGAACATGAAATCGACTGATATTTTATTTATGTCAAAAAATTATCTTACTGAAGGTAAAGAAAATATCCCAACGCTTAGAATTCCCGTTGATAACAGTTTCACCGAGCCAAGGATAAGCGGAGAAGGAGCTATCCTAAAAATAGACGTTGAAAAAAATAAGGAAGCACTCCATCAATTTATATCAAATTAAAAGTATTTATAAAAAAAGTTTTGGCAACAATTGTAGGGGATGAAAGATGGAATTTGAAGCTATTTTCAATGACTTGTTTGAGATAGAACATATAATGAATCTTATCCGCAAATATCGGTCCCTCGGCCCCTTTTTTGGCATCATGCTAACATTTGCAGAAGCATTTCTGCCTTTCCTCCCATTATTCTTATTTGTTGTGGTTAATGCCACCGCCTTTGGGTTATGGGCCGGATTTTTCTATTCATGGATCGGTGCCTGCGCAGGAGCATTAATTGTATTTTTACTGGCAAGAAAGTTTGGACAAAAGAAAATGCTTTCTTTTGTCCAAAAGCATTCAAAAGTTAAAAAATTAATGGGATGGCTGGATTATCATGGATTTGGACCAATCTTTCTTCTTCTATGCTTTCCATTTACCCCTTCAGCTGTGGTAAACATTGTAGCCGGGATTTCAAAGGTTAGAATGGCCAGGTATATGCTGGCTGTCCTGGCAGGTAAAGTCGTTATGATTTTTTCAATTAGTTTTATAGGTCATGATCTCCATTCGTTTTTTACTAGGCCTGAACGGACGGTACTTGTTTTTTTAGCTATTTTTATTCTTTGGTATGCGGATAGAAAAGTGGAAGTACAATTAAATAAGAGAACCAAAGAGAAGGTGACTGAAGGGAATACTAAATAGGTGGAGGGCAGTACATGAAAGAGGATTGGAAAAAAGAAGGCTTTGAATGGGTTAAGGCATTAGCTATTGGTGTGCTTATTTTTGTTTTTATTAAATCTTTTTTCTTCTCCAATTATGTAGTAGAAGGCCGGTCCATGATGCCAACCCTTCAAGAAGGAAATAAACTGGTCGTCAATAAACTTGGTTTTGAAACAGGAGATTTACATAGGTTTGATGTGATTGTTTTTCATGCCAATCCAAAAGAAGATTTTGTTAAAAGAATTATTGGATTGCCGGGAGACAGAATTGAGTACAGAGATGACCATCTTTATATAAATGGCCATAAGTATGCTGAACCTTTTTTGGATGTTTACCGGGAAAAGAATCCTGGGAGCCGGCTGACAGGAAACTTTACGCTAAAAGAAATTACAGGGAGAATTAAAGTTCCTAAAGGAAAGCTGTTTGTACTTGGCGACAATCGTCTTGGGAGCTGGGACAGCCGTCATTTTGGTTTTATTTCAGCCAGCAAGGTTGTAGGTAAAGTTAATTTGCGGTACTGGCCTATAAATGAAGTAGCAACCTCCTTTTAAAAAGAACTCATTAATTTGTAGTCTTCAGATTGTAGACAAAAGGTCTCGAGTGTACCCTTTCTCGAGACTTTTTGTCGCTATTTTGATCTTAATATAGGAAAAAGTTTATCTCCGCTCTAGGCGCTTGCTTTCCGGGGGGCGTTCGCCGAGCCTCCTCGTCGCTAGCTCCTGCGGAGTCTCGCCTGTAACGCTGATCCCCCAGGAGTCAAGTGCCTTCCCGCTCCAATAATCTAGTTGAATGAGGTTTTGATGATTTTTACTTTCTGTTCATTGTGTAGAAATGGACAGAACGCACAAACTTCTTAATCTGATTGATACTGGCGATACCCACCTAGTTGTTGTCGTGTACTTTAATACTTTCCCTTGCGTACAAAGACTTCCATCATACTATTCATCATAGCCATCACGAGTGTAAGGAAGTCCTCGTATCATTTGATTCTCTAATAGAAAAAGTTCGTATACCAGAAGTTTTATAGGCTGCATCGGCTGTGATAGCTAGTGGCTTCTGTACTTTTGCATCATCTTCTCATAATTGGTTGTCAAATATGACGATCATGTACATTTCCAGACGTCACAATAGTACTTAAAATGAATCCTTTTTCATCAGTTGGATAAATAAAAGAAAAATAAAAAGCCTGCTAAAGCTTTCGTACTAAATGAATTACAGGAACTAATGTATTAAAGGTCAACATCTTTCTAACTTTTTCCAGTTCATTTCATCTATTTCTAGTCATAATTGTTCTAACCCCTCAGAGAGTATTACTTTGTATTTAGTAAGGATTTAGTAAGTAATGTAACTCGATAGGAGCGAAGGGTGGCGACTCCAGCGGGAAAGGCGGCTCGGCCCCGCCCGAGGAAAGCGTCCACCCGTAGCGGAAATCTCCCTAGACTGTTCAACTTTATTCATTGTAAAAGAAAAAAGGCTGTAGAACTCACTATATGGTGGGTTCTTTTGTTATTCTGTAATTAATAAGAAAAAATGGAGAGGATTGTAAATGAATGAGGCCAGAAATTTATTTTTAGGGGAAAAGGTATATCTGGACGGGTTAGCCGAAACAGACATTCCGCTATTATCAAGGTGGTGGACAAAGCCTGAAGTTATGCGTTATTTTGATGCACTTCCGGTTAAGTTCAGAAGCCACGGTGACAGGACGAAATGGCTTAAGGAAACAGACGCTAATACATATCGATTTGCAATCAGATCAGTTGAAGAACAAAAATTAATCGGATATGCAGAGATTGAAGGTATCCTTTGGGTACATGGTATTGGCTGGCTCTCGATTCTAATCGGAGAGGAAGAAAACCATGGGAAAGGTTATGGACGGGAAACAATGGAAAAGGTAATCACCTTTGCTTTCCAGGAATTAAATTTACATAGGCTTCAGCTAACCGTCTTTTCCTATAATCAAAAAGCCATATCGCTATATGAACGGCTTGGATTTAAAAAGGAAGGTACTTACAGGGAGTTCCTGGAGAGAGACTCAAAGCGATTCGATATGTTCCTGTATGGTCTTCTTCGCCATGAATGGAAGAGGAGATAGAACCTGCGATGTGATTTTTGCCTCTGCTATAGTTGAAACTGTCTTATTTAACTATAGATAATTGTGCTATTCTTTCCTGAATCTGGAGGTCACTAATACAAACATTTGTGCCCATTTTGTGGTAAAATAGACTAATAGAATTGATGATGATTTAAGAGGAAGCGGGGAAAATTATGTCGCTAAGATTATTAATAGGGCGTTCTGGCAGCGGTAAAACGGCTTTATGTCTGAATGAGATAAAAGAGAGGCTTCTGGAAAATCCGGAGGGGACCCCTATTATTTATCTGGTTCCTGAACAGATGACCTTTTTATCAGAATATCGCCTCGCTACAGACAATGATTTAGGCGGAATGATACGGGCACAGGTTTATAGCTTTTCGCGTCTTGCCTGGAGAATTCTTCAGGAAACAGGCGGCTTTAGCAGGTATCATCTGGACAGTGTGGGACTCAGTATGTTAATCCGTAAGATTATTGAAGACCAGAAGGAAAATTTAAAACTGTTCCAAAGAGCAGCAGATAAAAATGGCTTCATAGACCAGGTTGAGCAAATGATAACGGAATTTAAAAGATATTGTATTAAGCCGGAGGAGTTAACTGGCATTGGCATGGGAAAATCACTTCAGGATAAATTGCATGACCTTGAAGTTATTTATAAACATTTTGAGGAAGCCACCTACGGCAAATATATTGATTCCGAAGATTATTTTCGCCTTCTCTCGGAAAAAGCAGCGGCCTCTGAATATTTAAAAGGTGCGGAAATTTACATTGACGGTTTTTACAGTTTTACTCCGCAGGAGCTCAATGTAATTGCAGAACTGATGAAAAACTGCAGCCGGGTCACAGTGGCTGTTACAGCGGATGGAGAAGAAGAGCATCTTTCGGATGACCTTAACATGTTCCGCATGTCAGGAGAAACATATCGTTCTGTATATGAATTGGCTAAAGCCAACACAATTGAAATTGAGCCCAAGGTTCATCTTAGAGGGCAAAAAAGGTGGAACACAGATTCACTGAGGCATCTGGAGGAGTATTTTGATTCCATGCCTGCAGTGCCGTTTGAGGAAGTTAATTCGTCCGTCCACATTTGCCATGCTGCCAACAGGAGAGCGGAAGTGGAAGGGATCGCAAGAGAAATACGCCTTTTGATAAGAGAGCAGGGCTACAGATATAAGGATATTGCCTTGCTAATCAGGAACGGCACGGACTACCATGAAATCCTTGAACCGGTTTTCCATGATTACTCGATTCCTTACTTTATTGATCAAAAAAGAACTATGCTTAATCATCCATTGATCGAGCTCATCCGTTCATCAATAGAGATAATTAATGGCAATTGGCGCTACGAGCCTGTTTTTCGCGCCGTAAAAACCGAGCTTCTATTTCCGCTTCAGGAAAATCAACACAGAATTCGAAAGCAAATGGATCAGCTTGAAAACTACGTTTTGGCTTATGGAATTAAAGGCGACAAATGGACTAAAAAAGAGCGCTGGATTTATAAGAGATTCCGAGGACTTGATATAGAAACTAACATACAGACAGATGCAGAAAAACAAATCGAACAGCAGTTAAACGAGCTGCGCCTTATGATAACAGCCCCTATTCTTCGGCTTTCAAGACGCCTAAAAAGGGCTGACAGCGGGAGAAGGTTTTGCGAGGCAGTCTACTTATTCCTAGAGGAACTTGATGTGCCAGCTAAACTGGAAAAGTGGAAAGATGAAGCGGAAAGCAACCGTAACCTTGTAAAATCCCGTGAGCATGACCAAGTGTGGAATGCTGTTATTAATCTATTGGATCAATATGTGGAAATATTGGGTGATGAACCTGTCTCTTTAAAGCAGTTTGCAACTATTATGGAGGCTGGGATAGAGTCAATGGAGTTTTCCCTTATACCGCCTGCCATTGACCAGGTCATGATTGCTAATCTGGAAAAATCAAGACTTTCAGAAATTAAGGTTGCTTTTGTAATCGGCGCAAATGAAGGACCCCTGCCTGCAAAGATTCAGGAAGGCGGGATTCTTGGTGATGAAGACCGGGAGAAGCTTGAACTTTCTGGTGTGAAAAT